>CAMOSH010000031.1 GCA_946624575.1 uncultured Verrucomicrobiota bacterium | reverse complement strand
AGAGGCCACGTTGCGCGCGGCGCGGGCAAGACCGAGCGCGCGGACGTCGGCGAACCTTGCGACGTTCCGCCAGACGAGCCTTTCCACCGGGAGTCCCATTTTCAGGACGCCGCCGTTGTTGACGGCGATGCGGCTGATGGTGCTGCTGCCAATCCAGCGCGGAAACCCGATGTCGCACGGCAGCACGGGGAGGCCGCGGCGGAAGAAGAACTCCGGCGCGACTGGCCGCAGGAGGAACGTGTCGTCGTTGAAGAGCACGAAGCGCTCCGACAGGTCCCGGATGCGGAACAGGTTGAGTTCGATCGCGTTGGAGTGGAACGTCGGGAGCCACTCGCGCGGGATGAAGTCAGCGTGATTCACGAGGCGAAGCTTCGGATTCGACTCGTCGAGCCAGTCGGGCTTCTGCCCGCACGTCACGAAAAACACCCGATCTACCCACGGGGCGAATTTCTCGACGCAGCGGAACCAGTATTTGAGAAGCCCGGTGTCGCTGTAGCGGCCGTCGCCGTTGGCGTCCGCGTCGCCCCGCGCCATCGCGGCGCCGGATTCGAAGCGTTGCTTTTGGGCGAGCCACGCGGGATCCGCGCCATCGACCCACGGCAGGACGAAATCGATGCCTGAAGAAGCGCTTTTTCCGGAGACGTTCATTTGGAAACAAACCCTTCGATGAGAGACGAGGCGCCGGCGCCAGCCGCGCAAAGCGCGAACGCCGCGACCGCGAACACTGCCATCTGCCGGAGGTATTCGCGGCGGCGGGCCGGGCCGAAGTGCGCGTCGAAGACGACCTTGACCTCCCACGGCACCTCGACGAAAAGGTAGGCGACGACGGTGCCGGCGATTACGCCGTCGAGCTTCCAGGCGGCGGGCAGGGCGCGGACGAGCGCGACGCTGATGCAGAGATTGACGGCGGCGGAGACGATCGGCTTGAAGCGGTCGGGCCGCCAGATCCCGGCTCCGGACTTGAAGGCGAGGAGCGGCGAGCGCATCTGCTGCACGTAGAAGCACAGCGTCATCAGCGCCGGGGTCCAGGCGTGGCGCACGAGCGCCGGATCGCCTTTCGTCCAGACGCGCATGAACGGCTGGTAGAGCGCCGCCATGCAGGCCGCGCAGACGGCGACGACGCACAGCGTGAGGCGGTTCACCTTCATGAAGAGACGGAAGGTGCTCTCCTCGCTTTCGGTGTGAATCTTGTTGCCGAAGCCGGCGACGGTGGAGGAGGAGACGATGGCGACGAGGCTCGCCACGGCGCTTGCCACATAGAAGTAGTTGCCGTAGGCCGCGACCGCGACGAGGCCGAGAAACGCGGACACCACGATGTTGTCCGACTGATGGCCCACGACGCCGCCGACCTTGTGCAGGAAAATGGACTTCACGTCGGAAAGCACCTGGCGGCGCTTGTCGTCCGGGAGGACGCCGCGCGGCTCGATGTCCGGGAAGAGGCGGCGCGATGCCTTCACGAGCAGGAGATTCTGCAGGAGCGTGAAGAACACGGTGACCACGACGTAGAGCGTGTAGTCGCGGGCGAGCCACAGCACCAGGAAGGCAGTGGCATACTGCGCGGCCATTACGACGGTGCGGATGTTCGTCACGACGTCGTTGCGGTGGTGCGCGCCCAGGACGACGCCGCGGTAGGCGAAGAGGAAGTAGCTTGCCGCCGTGTTGACGAGGTGGATCAGGAAGAGCAGCCGAAGATCGACGTCCGCCGGAACGTCGCCGTGGACAAGCCGGCCGATGAACGGCAGCAGGCACAGGCCGAGCGCGAAAATCGCCGCGCCGACGCAGTGATAGACCGAGCGGTAGAACCGGAGGTAGGCGCAGAGTATCTCGCGGTCGTCGTCGGCGACGGGCTTGTACATCGAGCAGACCACGGCCTGGCCGAAGCCCAGCTCCGCCAGCATCAGGACGCCGAGAATCGACCCGAAAAGTCCGTTGAGGCCCAGGTATTGGGGGCCGAGCAGCCACAGGAAGAGCGTTCGGTTGAGAAATGGGAAAAGGAGCCTGACGCCGCTGTTTGCGGCGTTGGCGGCCATGTTCCGCCGAGTGTTCTTCGCAAAGTCGAGTTTCATCGTCCTGTCCGATTGACGAACCGGAGTATCGTGAAAGCACTTCGAAAAGTCAAACGAACGCCAGCAGGATTGCGCGGGAAAAAGCGCGGCGTTTTTTTGTTGATTTATTCGGGAATAGGTGTATTCTTCCGCCCGTTCCAAATTTTTTAAAGGGAAGGGGTACCCCCCCCCGTATTGATTCCCGAGCTTTCAATGAAGATTCGATTTCTCCTTCCCGCATTCGCGCTTGCCGCGACGTTCGCAGCCCATGCCGAAGACGGTTCGGCTGCCGTTTCCAACGAGAGCGAGTACGGCACCAACCTGGCTCCGGTTCAGGTTTTCTACGTTCCGCTTCCGGAAGAGCATGTCCATGGCGCGCTTCGCTCGATCTGGGGCGACTACAAGCCCGGCACCTCGCGCTTCGGCGCCCCAGAGTCGCCGATGGAGTCGTACGTCTATCTGGCCATTTTCCTCGACAACACCGTCATCTACTACGACCAGTGGGAAGACGGCTACGAGCGCGACATCGCCAACCCCAACCATCCCTGGAGCGTCGCGGAGCCGTTCGGCACCCAGATCTGGGGCGACGGCGACGTCTCCGCCGGCTTCTTCAGCCTGCTGCGGGTGAACATACTTGACGACGGCAGCGACATCCGCTAGCGATTCGTGGGCGCCGTGACGTCCTTCCCGGCGCCCAGACAGTCGAGTTTCAAATTTCAACCGGATTTTTTCGCGCGTGCCCGTTTTTGAACCATATAATCTGCAGAACAGCCAACCGGGTGCGACCGGTCGGTTGGATAGCGTGGACGCAGTGCGCGGAGACGGGGCGGGAGCTCCGGTGACAACGCGGCTGAGCCGCTGCCCCCACTGCAAGATATCTGTCCGTACGCTTGGGACTCCGCCGCCGACGGTCTGCCCGTACTGCGGGCGTGCGCTGGACCAGACCCAGGAAACGGTGCCGCTAGGCGAGAAGGTCGATCCGCCTTCGCAGGCGGAAGTCGACGAACGACTCCGGCGCATCTACCACCGGCCGCCCATCGCCGTGGTGGCGCTGCTCGGCTCCGTGGCGCTGCTCATCCTCGCGTGGGCGGTGTACGGCCAGATGCATACGCTCCGGCAGTGGTGGTACAACGCGCTCGCTGTCGGGCTCTATTCCGCCGTCGCCGGACTGTTCGTCATCAGCCGTTTCATCTTCGCGGCGTTCCACCGGGCGCCGCCTGAACGCGGGTACGAGCCGACCGTGTCCGTGCTGGTGCCGTGCTTCAACGAAGGCTCGGCCATACGGCAGACGATCGAGCGCATCTTCGCGACGGGCTATCCGGAGGAGAAGCTCGAAGTCGTGTGCGTGAACGACGGCTCCAGCGACGACTCGCTCAAGCACATGATTGCGGCGCAGACGCGTCATCCGCACCTGGTCGTGGTGAACTTCGAGACCAATCGCGGCCTGTGCCACGGCTGGGGCGTCGGGACGCTGGTCGCGCGCGGCGAATTCCTTGTGTGCGTGGATTCGGACACGTTTGTGTTCCCCGGATCGCTGCACAAGCTCATGCAGGGCTTCGCCGATCCCGCAGTCGGCGGCATATCGGGCCACTGCGACGTGGAGAACGCCTCCGTGAACCTGCTCACCAAGATGCAGGACGTGCGCTACTACTTCTCCTACAAGATCATGAAGGCGGCCGAGAGCGTCTTCGGCACTGTGAGCTGCCTGCCCGGGTGCTTCTCCGCCTACCGGCGTACGTGCGTGCTGGCGGTGCTGGACAAGTGGATCAACGCGACCGTCTGGGGCGAACACGGCAACTTCGCGGACGATCGCTCGCTCACGAACCGCATCCTCAAGGACTACCGCATCGTCTACGACGACGAGGCTCTCGCTACGACCATCGCCCCGGAGAACTGGCACCAGTACGCGCGCCAGCAGGCGCGGTGGTCGCGCTCGTACCTGCGCGAAATCTGGAAGACGGGCAAGTTCATGTGGCGCAAGCACCCGGTGCCCGCGCTTTCGTGGTACGCGATGATGTGGATGCCGCTCGTGGAGCCGGTGATCATGCTCTGGGCGCTCTTCATTGCGCCGATCGTGGCGGCGCTGGACCCGGCGAACCAGACCGACGTCGTCTCGCTGCTGTTCTACTACGTGATCGGCGTGTTTTCCATTACCGCGGTCTGGTGCCTGCACTTCTTCGCGTCCACGGGGCGCAAGTGGTGGTGGGGCGGCTTCGTCTTCACGCTTTCGTACATCGTATTCTTCAGCTGGCAGATCTATTGGGCGCTCGCGACGCTTCGCGGCAAGAAATGGGGGACGCGCGGCTAGACGGCCCGCAGTGAAACGACATGGCAGACAACGGAATCCCCACCACATCATCCGACGAGGCGCCAGCCTCCACCGCGGCCCCGGTCACTCCGGTCGAAGCGCCCGCGCCAGCCGACGGCCTTGCCGGCGGCGCGTCCGAATGGGCGCGCCCCGTGGCGCAGTCGCGCGACCGCAACGTCGGTGCGTGGCTCCTGCTCGTGAGCGTGGTCTGCTTCGCCGTCGCGTTCCGCGCCCCGGCGAACCGGCTCTACTGGCGCCTCCACAACCGCTTTGCCGGCCCGCAGAAGACGGTCGAGCGCACGGCGGACTCGTTCCTCGCGCTGTCCTACGAGGCGGTTTCGACGACACCTGACGCCGAGGGGCTTTTCACGCCGGTCGTCCGCTTCCGCGAGCATCTGGAGGCGCTTCGCAACGCCGGATACCGGCCGATCGGGCTCGACGACGTGCGCGCCTTCTACCGCGATGGCGCGAAGCTGCCGGAAAAGGCGGTTCTCGTCACGTTCGAGAACACGCACAAAAGCACATACTTCGACGCGTCTCCGGTGCTGCGCGCGCTGCGCTGGCGCGGAGTGCTTGGCGTCGTGACGCGCGACGTGACCCAGAACTCCCCCGATTCGGTCCTCTCTCCGTATCTGCGCGACATGGTACTGGACGACACCTGGGACCTCGCCTGCGAATCCGACAGAGGCGCGACGTACGTGCAGTCCGGCCCCGGCGGCGGGCAGGCGCTCTTCTACTCGTCCCCGGCGTGGCTAGCCCAGGAACGGCGCCCCGAGAAGCCGGAGGAATTCGAGGCGCGTGTGCGCGCGGACCACGACCGCGCCGTGAAGGTGTTTTCGGAGCAGCTTGGCGTCGAGCCTACGGCGTTCTTCTTCCCGGCTGGAAACTACGGGCAGTACGACGGACGCAGCCGCGCGGTGCTGGGCATCAACCTCGAACTCGTCGAAGAGCGCTACGGACTCGGCTTTCTGCTGGGCAGCCGCGCACTCAATACCGCAGGCACAGACCATCGCCGCCTCAACCGCCTCCGCGTGGCGCCGGAATGGACCGCGCAGGAGCTCCTCTCGCGCCTGGAGCGCGAATGGCCGGTGCCGCCGGAACGCGGCGCCGACGAAAGCCGCATTCCGCCGGTGCGCTGGTCGACGGACTGGGGTTTCGCGGACGTCGAGGGCTCCACCGTCCGACTGCGCGCGATTCCGGCCTCGAATCCCGAGCTTTCGGACGCCGACGCGACCGGCGGCGCGCGTGCCTGGATCGCCGGAACGGACGGGTTCCGCGAAGGGTCGTTCGAAGTCCGGTTCGTGCCTCTCCGCGGCGAATTCCACCTTTACGTTCCCTTTTCGACCGACGACGAGTGGCTGCGCGTTGAATTCGCGGAGCCAGGTCGCGCGTCGGTGCGTTGCAGCCTGCCCGGCGCGGAGCCGCGCGTTCTCGCGACGGGCGGCATCTCGACCGTGTCCGATTTCCGCTCCGTCCATTCGCTTCTCGTCACGGTGCGCGACGGACTGCTGTTCGCGCGCCTGGATGCCGAGCCGCTTTTCGGAGGGCCGGTCGAGCTGCCGCAGGGCATCCGGCCAGGGCTTGTAGGCGCCGGCGTGTGGGCCGATGCGCCGGGACTCGCGCAGACAGACGTGCTGGAGGCGCATCTGCGCCCGCGCACCGACGGCATTGTCACCTGGCCGCCGTCGCTCTCGCGCGACGAATCCAGACTCTCTCTCTTGCTGCGCCGCGACGCCTTCCGGTACGCCGCGATCTCGCCGCCGTGGCTTGACGCGCACGAGGGCGCCCCGGTCGCGTTCCCGCAACCCGAGGCCGGCACCCTCGCCGTGGTCTCCCGCTCGTGCCACGCGCGGGTGCTTCTGCGCGTCGTGCTGGGCGATGCGGGTGCGCTCAACACGCTTGATCCGGAGGACCTTGCGGTCCGCGCGGCGGCGGAGAAGGCCGACGGCGTGTTCATCGACGCCGACGCGCTCCCCTCGGACCGGCTGGCGCGCCTCAAGGACTGGACGCAACGCTTCAGGGAGGCGCTTTCGCGCCGTTCGCTCATGCTTGCCGTGCGGCTTCCCTCGTCTGTGCGCCGCCTTGCCGCCGCCGCGAGCTTCTTCGGATCGGTCGGCAACGCGCTCGTCGTGAGCGACGACGGCGGAGTCCCGACCGGCGTCGATCCCGCGCGCGGACTCGCGTTTCTGGCGCTCGATCCCCCAGTGCAGGACGACGGAGTGGCGCTTTTCTACCAGCTTTCCGACTACGCTAGGGGCGGCGACGCGCCCGAAGAGGCGAATTTCCGCGAACGCGGATTCCGCGCCTATTCCGAAGGGAGGTACTCCGAAGCGGCCTCGCTGTGGCAGTCCTGGGCCGAGAGTTCGCCCTCCGAGGCCGAACCGTGGGCGCTGCTCGGCAATGCCCGCAACAGGATGTTCGAGGCTGAGGCGGCGGTCGAAGCCTACCGCCGCTCGCTCGAAATCGCGCCGGGGTAGATCGACGTGGCCCTGGAGAGCGCCCGCCTGCTGGAAAAAGTCGGACGCGACGACGAGGCCGGCAAGATGCTTGACACCTACGCGCGCGCCTTCCCAGGCGACACGCGCATCTCGGTTGCCCAGGCGCTCTGGCTCGACCGCCATCGCCACCGCTCCGCCGGTCGCGCGATCCTGCGCGACGTCGTCGCGCGCAATCCGGCCGACATAGATTCGCGCCTGACTCTCCAGAATCTGCTCGACGACCCCGCCGAACGCTACGAAAACATGCACCAGCTGCTTTCCGTCGGCGTGTCCGGCCAGGGCGGGATGCTCGGCTTCGGGCGCGAGATCGAGCGCGCGGAACTGCTGTCGTGCCCCGAAGCGTCCGTGTTCTTCGATTTCATACGCGACGCCGCAACCAATGCCCCGCAGGAGTCTGTCCGCAGCCTCTACGAGGGTTTCCTGCCGATGACGTCGCCGGTGAACGAGCCGTTCGACGCGAGTACCCTTTCCACGAACTGGCTGGCGTTCGGCACACCGCTCACCGCAATCGCCGGCGCCTACGATCTCAAGGCCGCGACCGACATGTCGGAAGCGTATCTGCGGCTCCGCCGCTCGGAGCTGCTGCGCGACGGCTTCATCGAAGTCACGCTCAGCGAGTCCGTGGGCGCGTTTTGGCTGTACGCGCGCCGCTCGTCCCGCAGCCTCGTGCGCTTCGGGTTCGACAGCGACGGCTTCCTGCGCATCCAGTCGTGGTCCGACGGCGACCAGCGCACCGGCTACAGCCGCGCATGGATGCGTCCGGCCGGCGACGCGACGCTCCGCCTCGAAGTGCGCGGCGACGGCGCGATCGGCTACGTGGACGGCAAACCGGGATTCTCCACTCCGCTTCCGATTCCGTCCGACATCGCGTACGGATGGTGGAGCGTGGCGCCATTTTCGCCCGAACTCGGCGTCGCCCGTGCCCGCATCACGCACATTTCCGCCGGTCCCCTTGCGCCCGCGATTGCGTTTTTCCGCGAAACCGATCCGGCCCGCGCCGCCGACGCGCTTGACGCAATCCGCCCGCGGACGCGCGAGATATCCGCAGTCTCGCCGGTTCTCTTCTCTCAGTACCAGGACGGCACGATTCCCGCCACGCTGCTTGCCGACCCGATGCCGTACAGGATGTTCTGCTCGTACCACAGAATCCGGTTCATGCCGTCTGTTGCGCTCGACTACGATTCGCACGCGGATCCCGAGGCGCTCGTGAATCTCATCGTCAACAACAATTTCTCGGGACTGGTCCTGCACGTGCGCACGATGCCGCCGGATTCCTGGTTCGAGCAGGCTACGCAACTGCTGGAGCGCACGACTGCGGATCTCGTCGTGATCGCCTCGCGCGACCCGCTCATGCCGCCGCTGCCCGATGCGTCCGGCGAGGCCGCCAACGCGCGGATCGCGGGGATCAAGTCCGTTGCGATGCGTGAAATCCAGCGCGGATCGATACTTCTGCATCCGGCGCGGAGCCTTTGGAACGTGAAGCCGACGACGCTCAATGACTGGCCACCGGCCGGACCTGGAGCGGAGACCGCAGTGCCGCGCATAGTGGTCGTCTCCACCGCCGCGCCGGCGAAAGCCGCGCCCGTAGAGACGCCCGCCGCCGCGCCGGCGAAAGCCGCGCCCGTAGAGACGCCCGCCGCCGCGCCTGCGGAAGCCACGCCCGCGGAAGCGGCGCCAGCCGAGACGCCCGCCGCCGCGCCTGCGGAAGAAGAGGGGAGGGGAGAATAGGCCATGCTCTTCCCGACTACCGCATTCGCCTTGTTCTACGCCGCGGTCCTCCTGCTCTGGTGGACCGTTCCGGCGCGGTGGTCCGTCGCGCGCAAGAGTCTGCTGCTTGGCGCGAATCTGTTCTTCTACGCATGGTGGTCGTGGCGCTTCGCGCTGCTGCTGCTGGCTTCTGCATTTCTCAACCAGGCCTTCGCGCGCGCCATTGCGCGCCGCGACGATCCCGCGTCGCGCGTTCGTCTCGTGCGGCTTGGCGTCGCGGCAAATCTCGCGCTTCTGGCGTTCTTCAAGTACGCGGCGTTCCTCGTCATGGACGTGCTTTCGCCAGTCGCGGCCGCGGTCTGCCGCGCGATCGGCCCTGAGGCGCTGAGCGCGTTCGTGGATTTCCAGACGGATCGCTCGATCCCGTTCGTCCAGTCGATCGTCCTGCCGATCGGCATCTCGTTCTACACGTTCCAGGCGGTTGCGTATCTGGTGGACGTCGGGCGCGGGGTTTGCCGACCGGCGCGGGCGGCGATCGACTTCGCGAACTACCTCGCCTTCTTCCCGAAACTCTGCGCCGGCCCTATCGCGCGCCCTGCGGAGCTACTTCCGCAGATGGAGGAACCTCCGCGCGACGGCTCGCGCGTCGATGCGGGGCGTGCGCTGTGGCTCGTCGTCTTCGGACTCTTCAAGAAGACGGTTCTGGCGAACTTCCTCGCCGAGCGTCTCGTCGATCCGTTCTTCTCGCACGCGGCGTCGGCCGGCGCATGGGACGCGCTGCTTGGCGCGTGGGGCTATTCCGTGCAGCTCTACCTCGACTTTTCGGCGTACGCTGACATGGCGGTCGGGCTTTCGCTCCTGCTGGGCTTCGCGCTGCCCGTGAACTTCGACGCGCCGTACTTCTCCTCGACGCTGCAGGAATTCTGGCGCCGGTGGCACATTTCGCTGTCGTCCTGGCTGCGCGACTATCTCTACATCCCGCTTGGCGGTTCGCGGCGCGGTCCCGCCCGGACGCAGCTCAACCTCTTCCTCACGATGCTCCTCGGCGGCCTCTGGCACGGCGCGGGCTGGATGTTCCTGCTGTGGGGCGCGCTTCACGGCGCGTACCTCGCGGCCGAACGGCGCGTCCTGCGGCGCCTTGGGTCAGACCGTGCGGCGGCGCCGGCGGCGTCGCGGCTCGTCGGGCGGATCTGGACGTTCCACGTCGCAACCGCGCTGTGGATCTTCTTCCGCTGCGGCACGGGCGGGCTCGGGCTGGACGGCGCACGCGAGGTCTTCGGAGCGTTCCTGCGCCCCGGATTGCCGTCGATACTCTTTTCCTGGAAGGCGGTCGCGATACTCGCGGCCGGGTTCCTGTGCCAGTTCTCGGACGCCGCCCGCCCGCGCGCTCTCTGGGATCGCCTGGGCCGCCTGCCCGCGCCCGCGCTCGGGGCGCTCGCGGCGCTTGCCCTCGCCATCGTGCTCGGACTCGGCCCGTCGGGCGTCCCGGCCTTCATCTACTTCCAGTTCTAGCAATGCGTAAAACCGTTCCAGTCAGCACCACCCCTCCATGCGAAGCGGACTTGAAAAGGCCCGCGCCGCTGCGGCTTGCGCTCTGCCTGCTCGCGGCGCTGCTGCTTTTCGACGCGCCCGCGATGGAGCGGAGCGCCGCGGCGCAGCCGCCCGACGCGCCTGGCCGCGCCTTCGCCCTGCGGCTGCTCGCGCCAGTCGCGTCGCTTTCGCGGGCGACCGGGCTAGGGCTTCCGCGCGCCGCCGCCGAAGCGCTGGAGCGTCGTTTTCTCGAAACGCCGGTTCCGGTCTTTCCCGAAGGTCCGGAAGGGGAGGGCGGCGCCTTCGACGACGACGACGACCTTGACGCATTCCTCGACTTCTGACAGTCTTCCCTTTGTCAGGCCACTTTCAAAACAAAGCAAAAAAGAAATGAACAAACTCGCCACCTCGATTTTTGCAGCTTTTGCCATTGCCGTTTCCGGATCGTTCTGCACTGCGTTCGCGCAGGCCGGTTCCGGAACGCCGCCCGACACTCCCGTTCTCATGGTCGGGGACTCCATGATGCGCCTTCTCGGCGTGGCGATGGAAAAGCAGTGCAAGAAGGCCGGAATCCAGCCTGCGGTTTCGTTTTCCTCGCTCGGGTCTGGCCTCGTCCGCCCCAATGTCTTCGACTGGAACGCGAAGATCGACGAACTTGCCCGCGCGCATTCTCCGAAGACCGTCTTCGTCGCGCTCGGCACCAATGACCGGCAGACTCTTGAAGGGGGCGAACTCGGCGCGATCCGCTACGGCGCCCCCGAGTGGGAGCCGGAGTACGCCCGGCGCGTCGGCGCGTTCATGGACCGCCTCATCGCCAACGGCGCCACGCGCGTGGTCTGGCTGCTGCTGCCCGACATGAAGGAGGCGGCCAACCAGGAGCACGCCCAGCTCGTCAACCGCATCGTCGCGGCCGAGGCGCAGGCCGAAAGCCGCCGCGACCGCGTGACGCTCTTCGACCTCGGCCCCGTCCTCTCCCGCAAGCCGGGCAACTTCTCGCAGTTCGTCATGTCAAACACCGGCGCCGCCGTCGCCGTGCGCGACCCTGACGGAGTCCACCTCACTTCCGATGGCGCGAAACTTTGCGCCAGAGCCATCCTCAAGACATTCTGGAACAAATGAGCCCACGGTCCGGTCCGGCCGCGCTCTGCGCCGCCATCGCCTTCGTTTCGGCCCCGTCGCGACTCGCGGCGGAGCCGCCGCATTTTCTGTCGGCCGATCCGCAGACTGCCGCGCCCGTCGTCGAATCCGCGGTGCCGATACCCTCGGCGGCAACTCCCGAACAGGCCGAGGAGTTCGCGGAAGTCATTGCTGAATCCCGCGAAAACGACGTGTCCGTGACGGACCAGCACGCGCTCATGTACCACGGTCTCATGCTCACGCAGGACGAGGAGTACGAGGAGGCGGTGCCGTTTCTCGAAGAGGCGATCCGGCGCGACCCGTCGCTGCAGGCGGCGTGGGAGGGCCTTGGCTGGTCGTACGTGAAGCTCGGCGACCTGGAGCACGCCAGGAAGCTCTGGGAGTACTTCCGGCGGCTCATGCCGGAGGAGTCTCTGCCGCACGCGCTCCTGGTGCAGCTCGCGGTGCTCAACAGCGACTGGAAGACGGCCGACGCGGAATTCGCGGAGGCGCTCCGCATTTCCCCCGGCCAGTTCGACGTGCGCTTCTGGTACGGCCAGAACCTCATGCGCCTGGGCCGCGCCGCCGAGGCCGAGACTCTCTTCCGCGAGCTGTTTGCCGAGAACGACGAACGTCTCGACGTGGCCGTCAACCTCGCCTCCCTTCTCACGCAGCGCCTCGCCTACGACGAGGCGGTCGAGCTCTACCGCCGCATCAACGAAGAAATCCCCGGCAATACGTCGTTCATGCTCGATCAGGCGATTCTCGAGGAGCGCGTGGGCGAGCTGCGCGCCGCCGACCAGCTCTGCCTCGACGTGCTGGAGCTCGATCCGGCCAACACGCGCGCGATGGTCCTGCGGGCCGACATCGCGGAGATTTCCGGGCAGCAGGACGTGCGGCCCGTGCTCGACATCATCGAAGAGACGGTCGACCCGGAGGCTCGCGCCATGCTCCGCATCCGCGTCGCCAACCGCTGCCACGTTGCCAACGAGCGCCGCCCCGGCCAGTATCCGACGTCCTTCATCCTGGACCTCATCCGCAAGGCGATCGACGACCAGCCGGCCAACGTCGAATACCGCGTCCTCTACGCCGAGCGCCTGCTGGGCGCGGGCCGCAACGAGGAATGCCGCAAGTGGGCGGTCGGCATTCTCGAAAACGACAACCGCCACCACGTGCGCGCCAAGATGCTCCTCTTCGAGCTTGCGATGCGCGACAAGCGCTACGACGACGCGCTCCAGATCCTCGTGGACCGCTACGTCGACTTCGACCCGACGGATCCCGCGTTCCACTATTACAAGGCGCGCCTTCTGACGGCGCGCGGCGACTTCGCCGGCGCACTGCGCGAAATCGACGCCATGGAGGCGGCCGCGCGGCAGGGTGCGGTCTTCACGCTCGCGTACACGGGCCTGGCCGAAAGCGACTGGACGCCCTCCGTGTCCGTTCGCCGCCTGCACGAGCACATTCTCGCGCTCCAGCGCGAGGGCTTCATCCTGGTGTCCCCCGCCGACATCCCGCAGCTCGTGGGCCTTGCCTCCGGGGAGTCGCGCGCCGACGCCGCGCTCCGCCCCGACGTGCCGATGACGGCGCGGATCATCGACGACATCCGCTACGGCATCACGGGCGAGCGCCGCTTCCCGGCGGCGCGCGACGGCGGGCCGGACGACGTGCCGCGGCCTCACAAGTACTTCACCGTCACCTTCGACTCCGATCTGCGCTCCTCGATTGTGCTTGGCACCCCGGTGGCGCAGGAATTCGGCGTCCCGTTCGCCATTTTCACGCCGACGAAGCCGCCGGACGAGTTCGTGCCCTCGCGCGCGGGCTGGCAGGAGCTGCGTGACGCGGCTGCGTCGGGCGCCTGGGTTGTCGGGAGCGAGCTCTGGAGTTCCGACGTCATGCTTCCCGTTGACCGCGACGGCAAAGACCTGCGCCCGCCGCTCGCCAACCGCGTGTGGCTTTCCGGAAAGAGTCGCCTCGAATCTATGAACGAGTGGGACCGCCGCATGCGCGAGGAATTTCGCCGCAGTCGCCGCGCCCTGCGCGAGGAGATGGGCGCCGACGACTGCCCTGTGCCGCTCGTCGTGTATCCGTATTCCGCTGTCGGCCAGAACGGCGCCTGCAACCTCTCCCTTCTTCGCAACCCGTCCCGCAGCGTCCTTTCCGAGGCGGCGCGCGAGTACCGCGTCGGCTTCCTGCAGGACGACTCCGGGTGGACAGTCGGCGGCGATGACCTTGCGCTCGCTCGGCGCTGGGCGCCGGACTGGCGCGCCGAGGGCGCCGACGTCGTGCGCCACGCCTACGAGACGCACCCGGAGTTCGTCGCGCGCCGCATGCGCGCCGAGATCGCGATGATGATGAACCGGCCCAATCTGGCCGGCCGCATGCTGGAGCTTCTGCGCCGCGACGGCTATCCGGAGCAGCTCTGCCGCGCGATGGAGAACCAGCTGCGCTCCCACTTCCGCAACAAGCCGCTTCACGACGTGAAGCCGCTCGTCGATGTCAGCTCCCGCGATACCGGCGACGGCGCGCCGGAGCGGGCCGAAGACGGCGCGCACGACCCGGAGCCGCCGCCCGGAGCCGACGTCGTCGCGGCGCCCGACATCCTCGTCCAGGCCGCCAACCCCGACGAGTTCGCCGGGCCGGACGGACGCGTCTCCAGCATCTCCGAACGCGAGAATGCCGCTCACGTGTCGGAGACTTCGGTCGATCCTCTCATCTACCTCTCGCATCCGTGGCTCGGCGTGGAGGCCATGCATTCGAAGGCCAACGACCAGGTGGAGTCGTACGGCTTCGGCGCCCGCGCCGGACTCGACCTCAACCGCAACACCTCGCTCTCGGCGCGCATGTTCAGCGGCCACCTGGAGCAGACTGTCCGCCCGCGCTGGAACGCGGTCATCGCCACCAACGCCCCGTACGGCAAGCGCCGCTACGAATTCAAGGCCAAGACCCAGGAGACCGCGGTCACCCTCGCTCACCGCCTCGACAACGGCGCCGTGCTGTCCGCGTCCGCAGGCGTCGCCTCGCGCAAGCCTTCCGGCAAGCAGCCTGACTTCTCCGACATCAATCTGGAGGACGAGGCGGGATCCCGTACCTTCGATCCGGCGGAGGACGACACTCTCCTGCTGGTTTCGCTCGGCGCCCGCTGGCATCCGCGCGACAACCTCGAACTCTCCTTCCTCTACGACCGCAACTACGTGCAGTCCGCCGTGAAGTTCCTTCCGTACCACGCCGTTTCCGCGGGCGCCGACTGGAAGCCGCGCGACGACTGGTTCCTGCGCGCTTCCGCTCGCTACAGCTCGTACGACGACGACAACGCGATGTTCACGGGCCGGTTCGAGGCGTTCCACGAGGTGAACCAGGATCTCGGCGTCTGGCTAGGCATCCAGCTTTCCACCGACACGACATCCGACGCATGCGACTTCTACTGGACTCCGTACTGGGACGAGCGCGCGATGGGCGTGCTGCGGTATGCCCAGCGCTGGGAGGGCTACTCCTTCCGGCTCGACCTGCTCGGCGGCTTCAGCCGCTCGCGCGGCCGCGCCGAACGCACTTTCACGACAGAGGAGGAAGTCGAGAAGGTCGTCTACGTCGATGGCGTCGCCAACACCGTCACTGAAAAGGAGGAGGGCACCTACGTCATGGAGGACGCCTCCTCCGGCTGGTCCGTCGCCTGGGGCGTGAACGGCACCTACGAGCGTTCCCTGAATTCGTACTTCGACCTGGTGATCGAAGGCAACGTCACGGCGTTGCGCGACTACATCGACCACACGTTCACCGCTTTGCTCCGACTTCGCTTCTGAATTGCCATGGGCTTGATCGATCAGACATCTGGGGTCTTCGACCCCGACACCCCTTCCGGAATGCTCGCCTCGCAGGTCTTCGAGTCGCTTCCGGTCGCCGTCTTCGTGGTCGATCCGGATCATCGCATCGTCATGCTCAACGAGCGCACCGCGCGCATCGCCGGCATGTCCAAGGCCGAGATCTACCGCAAAGGATGCTTTGGCCTTTTCTGCGACGGGAAGACCCATTTCGAGAAGTGCCCCGGGCACGCGAGCCTCTATTCGGGCCAGCCCTGGGACGGCGAGACCGACATTGCATCGCGCCACTACGACGTGCATGTGCGCCCTCTCCACGACGGCGACCGGGTGCCGTATTCCCTTGTCGTGCTCGACGACCGAACGGACGAGATACGCGGCACCAACTTGCTGAACAGCCTCGTCGAGCGTCTGGGGCGGCTGCTTGAGCAGTCCTCGCGCATCCGCGGCTATCTGGCCGGCTTTTCCACCGCGAGCAGCGCCGAAGAGGTGCGCGACACCGCGATTCGTGGCGCGGCGGAGCTGCTCGGCGCGACCGCGGCGTATCTCGTCGAGGACTCCGGGGAAACGGGATCGCACTTCGCCTTCAAGTGGTTCTCCGACGACACGGTGCGCGACTTGTTCTCGCATTCGGCGCGCTCGCGCGTTCTCTCGTCCGTCGTCGCCGAGGCTGTCTGCACCAGAGGCGTGTTCGTCTACGTTCGCGGCGGCACCAATCCCGCGGTCCCGCACATCGAGGAGTTCCTCTCCGACGTCGGCTGCAACCGGCTGCTCTCGGCCGAGGTGAAGTGCGGCGAGCGGCGCTGGGGGCGCGTCGGGTTCGTCGTCCCGAATCCTGGCGAGCCGTCGCGCGACGACATGGACCTGCTGCACGAGGTGACGGCGCTAGTCGACGTCGCGCTGCGCCGCAGCGAGCTCATCGAAGAGGTCAAGCGCAACGAGAGCCGTCTCGTCGCCGCCGCCGAGGAGGCGCGCGCCGCGGCCCGCGCCAAGTCGATGTTCCTCGCCACGATGTCCCACGAGATTCGGACGCCGCTCAATGCGATCCTCGGCTTTTCGGAAAGCCTTTCCCGCGAAACCGGCCTTTCCGGAGTCGTGCGCGAATGCGTCGACGGAATAAACTGCTCGGCTGCGGCGCTCCTGAACCTCCTCAACGACATTCTCGACCTTTCCAGGCTCGAAGCCGGCGGCGGCGCGGACATGATGGTCGGCGAGTGCGACCTGAACGCGCTCTTCGCCGAAATGGCGACGATATTCCGCTATTCCGCGAAGTCGCGCGGCATCGAGCTGAAGCGTTCGATCGCCCCTGATTTCCCGGTTCTGGCCATTTCCGGCCACCGGATGCGCCAGATCCTGCTCAACCTCATCGGAAACGCCGTAAAGTTCACGGAGCGCGGATTCGTCGAATGGACCGCAGCGTCCTCGCCCGTCGAAGAGGGCGTCGTCTCGCTCGAAATCGACGTGCGCGACACGGGACCCGGCATCCCCGAGAAAAGCCGCGAGGCGATTTTCGACCCGTTCGTCCAGGTCTCGGAGGGGCCGACAAGCCCGCTCATGCACAACGGCACCGGACTCGGCCTGCCGATTGTTCGCCGTCTCGTCGAGGCTTGCGGCGGCACCGTGCGGGTGGAGAGCGAAATCGGGAAGGGGTCCGTTTTTCACATCCGCGTCGCGCGCGTTCCGGTTGTCGCCGACTCCGCCGCCAGAAAGGATCAATCCGCGAATCTGGCGGGGCCGGAGTCCGTGCCATCCCTCGTCCGCGATCCGGACTTCTCGCCGCTGCTGGTGGACGACGTCCCCGTCAATCTCCAGGTCCTCTCCCTCCATCTCCGCGCGCTCGGCGCGTCCCATCCCGTCCTCGCGCCGTCGGGAGACGTCGCGCTCGCCAAGATGCGGGAAAGGCGCCCGTCCGTCGTCTTCACCGATCTCTGGATGCCGGGCATGGACGGCTCGCGGCTCGCCGCCGCGATACGTGCCGACCACGCGTTCGACGGCATCCCCGTCGTCGCTGTGACTGCCGACGGCGACGTGTCGGCGACCTTCGATGCCTCGGTCTTCGACGACATCATTACCAAGCCGATTTCCACAGGAAAGCTGGCGGAATGTCTCCGGCGGCTCTTTTCCGCCTCCTAGCCGCCCCGATCCCCAAACAACGCAGACGCAAAGCCCAGATCATGGACACCAACGAAAAACTCAAGATACTCGTCGCCGACGACGCGGACATCGGACGCTCGATTCTCCGCGCCCTGCTGCGCAAGGAGTTCGACGTCGTGGAGGCCCGCAACGGCGCGGAGGCCGTGAACGCGCTTTCCACCGAGGGCGGGCGTTTCGCTGCGGTCATCCTCGACGTGATGATGCCCGTCATGGACGGATTCGGCGTACTCAAGTTCATGGAGGAGAACGGTCTCGTAGGCAGTTTTCCCGTGATCATGCTCACCGCGATCGCCGACCAGGACGCCAAGGCGCGCTGCTACGACGCCGGGGCGACTGACGTCGTGGAGAAGCCATACGACGAAAAGCTCCTCGTGCGGAAGGTCCGCGCGATCGCCTCGCTTTTCGCCGCGGCGCATGCGTCGGCGGCGCCCGCCGCACAGCACGCGTCCGACGCGGCGGAGGCTCGCGCCGGGTTCTTCGAGGGGCTGCTCGACTCGATCCCAGACGCCGTGTACGCGACCGACCCGGACACCCATCGCGTCACTTGGGCCAACGCCGTGTTCCGCGAGCTTCCCGGCGTCCCGGAGGAGCCCGTCGGCACGGACATCCGCGAGTGCCTGCCGTCGGCGGCGGAATCGATCGTCGCCGTCTGGGAGGATCTCACGCTTCGCCGTGTCCGCAGCGAGCGCGAATTCCGCATCCAGGGCGACTCGCGCGTCTTCCGGCTTTCCTACAACGCCCTTCTCGACGACGCCGGGGGAATCTCCGATCTCGTCGGCTGCATCTCAGACGTCACGCCGAAGACCTCCTCCCCCGCCTAGCGCCGCGCGCCACGGCCTGCATTGCGACCGGCACACGACAAAACGAAATGAACGCACGAATCGTCAACCACATACGCAACGTCCTGGGAATCGGAGAAGAGGACATCCCCGTCATCTACGATTCTTTCCTGGCCACGTTCTCCGAATGCGTCGAGAAGCTCCGCGCGGCGGTGGATCCTCCGGACTATCTCGCCATACGGGCCGCGACCCACATGATCGTCGGCTTCGCCCGCAACGTCGGCGCAGAGGATCTCGGCGAGGCGGCCGCCGCCCTCAACGCCGCCGCGCATGCGGCCGACCCCGACGCCTGCGCTTGCGGCGTCGCGGAAATTTGCGAATACTACGACCGCTACACCGCCGACGACGAATTCGGCGCCACGCAGCCATGATTGAAACCACGAAACTCGGCCTTGCGCCGTTCGACGCTGCGGTTGGCGGCGTTTACTTCAACATGCCGACCATGGTGCGCGGCCGGCGTGGCTGCGGCAAGACCGTGCTGGCCGCCCAGTTCGTCGACAAGGTCCTGCGAACCGGCGAGCGCCTGCTCTACTTCTGCGAGAGCCAGCCCGAGTTCGTGATGCTCGACGCGCGCTCGGCCGGTTTCGATTTCGAGTCTCCAGTGCGTTCCGGGCAGCTTTCGCTCGTTCCGGTCCGCTCCGCGTTTTCCGGATCGAAGGACGGGGAATTCCCGTTCGAGGAGGCTCTTGACGAGCTGCGTGCCCTGGCGTCTCGCGTCTCGGCCGGTTTCGCCGTTTTCAGCTCCGTCGTGCCGTGGCTCGCGGTTTCTCCCGTTTCCGCGATGCCCCGGCGCGTTGACGAACTCCTTTCGGCGCTTTCATCCGCGTCGATCACGTCGCTTCTCCTAGTCCACAAGCCGGCCTCGCCGGCCGCCGAGGCCCTGGTTGCGAAACTTTCTGAGGACTGCCCCGTAGTCCTGAAAATGAGAGCCTTCGGCGCATCCCGTCGCGAACTCAGCGTCGTGAAGTACCACGGCCGCGACGATCTGCGTCTTCCGCTCTCGTTCCAGCTGGACGTGGTTTCCGGAAAGGGGCTGGCGACGCCGGCCGTTGCGCCGGTTTCCGACCCGGCCGGGAGCTCCGCGGCGTCGCGGCCTGCCGCGCCTGTCCGGTCTGCCGCGCCGACCGCCGCTGGCGCCGTTCGTCGCCGTCCGCGCACGAGTCTGTTCCAGGCCCAGGCGGCCGCTGGCGGCGCATCGGCTGCCGCCGCTTCCCCCGCCGTTTCCCCGGTGTCCGCCGCCGCGCCGAAATCCGCGCCTGGCACCGCGCCCGCGCGCCGCCGCGCCACGCTCTTTTCCGCTCCGTCCGCCTCCGCCCCCGCAGCCCCCGCGCCCGCCCCGGTCCCCGCGTCCGTCCCGGTCCCCGCGCCCGTCCCGGTCCCCGCGCCGTCCGCTTCCGCCCCGGCCGCGAAATCCGGCCCCCGCCGCCGCGCCACGCTTTTTTCCGCTCCCGCTCCCACCCCCATCTCCGATCTTTCCCCCGCGCCCGCTCCGGCGCCTTCTCCCGCGCCCATCCCCGCGCCCATCCCAGCGCCTGCCCCGGCGCCCGTCCCCGCGCCCGCCCAGGCGGTCCCTTCCGTCCCTTCTGTCCCTTCGGTCCCTGTAGCGCCGTCGCCTGTCCCTTCGGTCCCTGTAGCGCCGCCCGCGCCGTCGCCGCCACCGGTTGCCATGCCACGTCGTTCCCGCATCCGGTTCTCGAACGTCATTCGCTAGTCTTCGTCCAGCATGTACACTTCCTACTGGAACCTTCGCGTGTCGCCGTTTCTCAATGCCGACGACGAGAGTTTCCTCTACCCCTCCGAACAGCTTCAGGAGGGGATCGCCCGCCTCTACTATCTGATCGACCAGGAACGCATCGCCGGTATGGTGACCGGTCCGTACGGCGTCGGCAAGACATTTCTGCTTTCGTGCCTGGTGCGCCGCACCCAGAAGGCGAAGATCCCGCTCGTGCGGTTCGACGCCATTCCGCAGGGCGGTCTTCCGATGGCCGCTTTCATCCTGTCTGCGCTCGGCATCGGCGACCGGCCGGCAACGTTCGCCGACGCCATGATGTCGTTCCAGCGCCGTTGCATGGACGGCGGGCGCGGTCTTGTGCGCCACGTGCTTCTCATCGACGAGGCGCAGTTTCTCGCCGATGGCGACGGCTTGCTTCTCGTGCATTCGCTGAGCAATCTGCGCATCCGGTCCGCCGGCGGCGAAAAGCCGTTGTTCACCATCGTGCTTTCGGGGCCGCCGTCCCTCGCGCGCAGCGTGGAGGAGAACGAGTCGCTCCGCCGCCGCATCCAGCTCGTGTGGGCGCTTGAACCGCTTTCGCGCCATCAGACGTTCGAGTACGTCCAGCAGCACATGCGTGCAGCGGGCGGCGACATCTGGGCGTTCACGAGCGAGGCGCTCGACGCCGTCCACGCCTGTTCCGGCGGCATTCCGCGCAACATCAACAACATCTGCGACACCGCTCTCATGCTCGGTTTTGCCGCAGGCGCCCGCGCCATCGGCCCGGAGATCGTCAGCGAGGCCGCCGAAGACGCCGGACTCGTGCGGGCCCCCGTCGATTTCAATCCGTCCGTCCCGCCGCCCGCGGCGCCCGGTTCCGCGCTTCCGCCATACCAGCCGCAATGAACAACAATCCCACCGCAATGATCGCCCTTGTCCTGGGCGTTTTCTTTCTTTTCGTCGCGTTGGTGAACCGCATCCGCTCCGGGCGCGAACGCCGCCACCAGGCCGACGTCCGCAGCGCCGCGCTCAACGGCGGCACCCCCGAGTCGCCGGTGCGGCTGGAGAGCCCGTTCCCGGACCGTCCGTCCGATTCGTCGCAGAATGCGCCATCTGCCGCCGCCGCGCCGGCCGCGGCGCGCCAGGAGCCATATCCGCAGGGCGCCCCGCAGGGTGCCCCGTATCCGCAGGCTCCAGTGCCGCAGGCTCCGTATCCTCAGATGCCGTACGCGCCGTCGCCTTATCCGCAGCCTCCGTATCCGCAGGGGCCGTACGCCCCGCCGTCTCCGTATCCCCAGGCGCCGTATCCGCCGGTTCCCTATCCGCCCGCGCCCGTGCCGCAGCAGCCAGCAGCCCCGGCCGCGCAGTCGTCACAGGGCGCTCCCGATCCCGCCGCGTCCGCTCCAGTGCCTGCCGAAGGGGAATACGTCTGGGAATGATCCGCCTCGCCGCAGCCGCCTTCCTTTCCATCGCCGCCTCGTCTTTCGCCGGCGATCAAGATCGGACGTTCGCCGACGTTCCGCTATCCGCCGTTGCGGAACCGGCCGCCGCAGTATCCGTCGTTTTCTCCGCTCCAGCGCCCGTTTCTTCCGTTCGCGCCGTCACGTTCCATCTGCATTCGGGCGACGGCTGGCTTGCGACCGAAATTCCGGCGGCGCGCGCCCGCGGCGTCCTTCGCGTTCCGTTCGGCGCTTTCGTACCCGACGGCTCGGCCGGCCCCGCGTCTTCCGCCGACGTCCTCCGCGTTTCCTTCTGGCGCCGTTCGCCGGAGTCCGCGCCGCCGCCAGTCGCGGTTTCCTCCGCGTCGTTCGCGCCTCCCGCCGCCGTGGCCGTCGCCGGAACCGGCCTCCCAGCAGACCGGTGCGCCAGAATACTGGACAAAATCGGCGTCGCCTTCGACCGTCTCCCCGCGACCGGACTCACCGCCGCGGATCTCGGCTCCGTCCGTGTCCTGTTCCTTCCGGATGCATCCACGCTTGTTTCCCGCGACGTTTCGGCCGTGCGCGCCTTCGTGAAGCGCGGCGGGCGGGCGGTCGTATTCTACGGCTCAAGCGCCGGCCTGTCGTCGGCGCTCGGCCTCCGCCCCGGCGCGTGGGAGGGCGGATCGTGGAGCGGTCTACTCGTGTCGTCGTCCGGCCGCCGCATTCCCCACGAGACCGAAAACCGCATCTGCCCGCGCCCCGGCCCAGATTCGCGGGTTCTGGCCGTATGGCTCGATTCGGAGGGGCGCGAGACCTCGGCCCCTGCCGTGGTTCTTTCCCCGCGCGGCGCCTGGTTCGCGCACGTCCCGCCACGCGCCTATCCCGCGGCCTGCGACCTTTTTCGCTCCGTGATTTCCGCCCTTGCCGGCGACCTCTTGACCGTTTCCGAATCCGGCCCTGACGATCGGCAGCCGTCGCCGGTTGCGCCGCCAGCAGGTTTTCTCGTGGCCGCCTGGGCGTCGGCGCCGGTCAAGTCCGCTCCCGATGGGCTGGGCGCTCTCTTCGTCCGCGCTACTGCGCCCTGGTTCGGCGAGTCGGCCGGTTCGTCCGCGCAGGATGGTGCGCGTCCCGCGCTCCACGCCTGGCTGCCATGCCTGGTGGACGACGCCGGAGAGTGGGCCGATCCGGCCGATCCCGCAGTGCGCGACAGGCTTTGCAAGGCTGCGGCGAGGCTCGTCCGGACCGGCGCGGCGGGGGTTCACCTCGATTACGTGCGCACCGCAGTCGGCGCACCGGCGGGGGAGGGCGCCGCCTCCGCCGTGACGGAGCTCGTGCGCGCCGTGTCTCGCGCTGTGCGCGAGGCTTCGCCCGGTGCCATGGTTTCCGCCGCCGTGTTCCCGACGCCGGCCGAGGCGGCTTCGGTGAACCAGGACTGGCCCGCATGGGTGCGAGAGGGGCTCGTCGATTTCGTGTCGCCCATGATCTACTGCGACGATCCGGAGACATTCCGCGCCAAGCTAGCGGCCTGCATCGCCGTCGCGCCGGCCTCTTCGCTCCTGCCCGGCATCGGCACCGGAGCCGACGAAAGCCAGACAGGACTCTCCGCCGCCGCGGCGCAGCTTTCCGCCTGCATTTCGTCCGGCTGCCGCGGCGCCGCGTTCTTCGCACTCGACTACTCTCTCAGCGAACTCCTTCCTTCGCTAGTGTCTCGTCCTCAAACTCCATGACACTGTCCTTGCCCAAGTTCCGCCATGCTTCGTTGTTGACAATCGGCGTAGGGACACTACGCCTTTTGGCAACGCTTCGCCAGGCGAAACCTAATGGCTCACGCAGAGGCGCAGAGGCGCAGAGATTGGAGATTGAGGTGTACTGGTTGAGGCAGTTGGCGGAGTAGGAATTCGCGGCGCGTTCTGTTATCCTTGCCCGCGCCGGATCGTCGCGATCCGGAATGTCGTCGGCGGAAGCGCCGAAACCGGCAATTGTGCGATCATGAAAAGAACAGCGAAGGAACCGGGCGCGGCTGAATGCGAATCGCCCAAAGGCGACTCCCTCCCGCGTCGCGGCGAGGCGGGACTCGGAATTGCGCTTGGCAGCGGCGGCGCCAGGGGACTGGCGCATGTTGGCGTGATTCAGGCGCTGCTGGAGCGTGGAATCGAGCCCGGCTTCATTTCGGGCACGAGCATGGGGGCCTTGGTCGGCGCCGCGTTGGCCGCGGGCACATTCGAAAAGCTCGTGGCGGCGGTGGCCGACATGGACGCGGCGTCCGCCGCGGCGCTGTTTTTCGACGTGGGGTTTCTGAAGCCAGGGCTGGTGACCGGGCGGAGGGTGATGGACTTCGTTTCGGATTTCGTGCCAGACGCGACATTCGAGGATCTGGAGCGCCCGTTCGCCGTGATGGCCACTGATCTGCTGACGGGGGCGCCCGTCCGCATCAGCCGCGGCAGGCTGCTTCCGGCGATCCGCGCCTCGATTTCCATCCCGGGAGTGTTCACTCCGGTGCGGCGCGGCTCCGCGCTGCTCGTCGACGGCGGGGTCTCAAGCCCGGTTCCCGTCGCGGCGGTCCGCGCGCTCGGCGCGAAGAAAGTCATCGCCGTGAACGTTGACAACGGTCTGCGCTGCCCCTACGAGACGCACAGGCTTCCCGCGGCCGTGAACGCGGCGATCTGCGTCGGGGAAAGACTGCGCGAAGTCATGCGGCGCGAATTGGGATTCTCGGGACGCGGCGCCGCGGCGAGCCTTGCCGACGTGCTTTCGCGGACCGTGCGCATCTGCGAGGACAGGATCGCGCAGTGGGAGACGGTCCGCGAAAACCCGGACTGGACCCTGGAACCTGCTGTCGGGAACATCCCCACGATGGACTTCACGCGCGTCGACGACGCGATACGGGCGGGCCGAGATGCGGTCGATGCCCTGTTTGCGGGCTGAACGGAGAATTCCTGTCCTCAATTGCCGATTGACGGCAATGGCGAGTCGAAAGATTTTTCTTGCATTGAAAGGGGCGCGGTGCTACTCTTCGCCCCGCTTTCGCGCACTTCGGGGCGCAAAAATGGGGCGGTAGCTCAGTTGGTAGAGCATCGCGTTCGCAACGCGGGGGTCGTGAGTCCGAATCTCATCCGCTCCACCATTTTCAAACCCGAAACGCGAATCGACGTTTCTCCTGCAGCCGACCGGAACGGTTCCGGTTTCGGGGCGCCGCGAGGCGCGACCCGCGATTTAACAGGCGAACAGGATCCGAAAGGAAACACCATGCCAAAGAAGAAGACAAACAAGGCGGCGAAAAAACGCTGCCACGTGACGGCCACGGGCAAGGTCCTTGCCACGCGCGCCGGCAAGTCGCATCTGCTCTCCTCCATGTCGCGCAAGCGCAAGCGCAACCTGCGCGGCACCGCGACGCTTGGAAACAAGGAGCAGGCAAAGACAATCAAATCGCAGCTTTCGTCCTGACGGCGAATGCGCTGAAACGGCAAACGAAGAAGGACAGAGAAAATGTCACGTTCAACCAACGCCCCGGCATCACGCGAACGCCGCCGCCGCCGTCTGGAACTGGCCAAGGGCTTCTACGGCGGGCGTAGCAAGCGCTTCCGCACGGCGACCGAGGCCGTCGATCACGCCCGCAGGTACGCAACGGTCCACCGCAAGCTCCGCAAGCGCGACTTCCGTTCGCTCTGGATCGTGCGCATCAACGCGGCGGTCCGCCCCGAAGGCATTACGTACAGCCGCTTCATCGAAGGGCTGAACAAGGCGAAAGTCGCCCTCAACCGCAAGATCCTGGCCGACCTGGCCGTCAACGATCCCGCGGCGTTTTCCGAACTCGTGAAGACCGCGAAGGCGGCTCTTGCGTAAAACGGAAGAGGAAAGGAATTTTCGATGAAAAAGGACACCCATCCCGAATACGGTCCCGCGACCGTGACCTGCTCCTGCGGCAACGTCTTCGAGACGAATTCGACCGTCAAGGACATGCACGTCAACTCCTGTTCGGCCTGCCACCCGTACTACACGGGCAAGAAGACGTTCGTCGACACCGAGGGGCGCATCGATTCGTTCAAGCGCCGCTTCGCGAAGTTCGGCAAGGCGAAGTGAACCGCGCCCGACGACGGAACTAACGAGAAAAACAACTTGCTTTGAGACGGGCGTTGTGCTACGGTTCCCGCCCGCTCACGCGACACAAGACATTTCAAATCCATGCCCACAATCAACCAGCTTGTACGGAAAGGCCGCAGTTCCCTTGCGAAGAAGAGCAAGTCGCCGGCTTTGAAGAACTGCCCCCAGCGTCGCGGCGTCTGCCTTCTCGTCAAAACGCAGACTCCGAAGAAGCCGAACTCCGCGTTGCGCAAGGTTTGCCGCGTCCGCCTCACGACCGGCTACGAAGTGACCGCCTACATTGGCGGCGAGGGCCACAACCTCCAGGAGCACAGCGTCGTGCTCGTCCGCGGCGGCCGCGTGGCCGACCTTCCCGGCGTCCGCTACCACGTGGTGCGCGGCGCCCTGGACTGCCTTGGCGTGAACGGCCGCAAGCAGGGCCGTTCGAAGTACGGCATGAAGCACGGCAAGTAGGATAGGAGGAAGTCACCATGTCCCGCAGGAAGAACGGCGCGTCGATGAAGCGCGCGCACGAAGTCGATCCCAAGTTCGGCAGCGAACTCGTTTCGCACATGACCAACCACTTCATGCGCAAGGGGAAGAAGTCCACCGCGCAGCGGATCGTGTACGGAGCCCTTTCCGAGCTCGACGGCAAGGTCGAGGGCAAGGAGATCCTTGAAGTGCTCGACCAGGCCGTGAACAACATGAAGCCGCGCGTCGAGGTCAAGAGCCGCCGCGTCGGCGGCGCCTCCTACCAGGTGCCGGTCGAGATCAAGCCCGCGCGCCAGCTCGCGCTCGCGCTGCGCTGGCTCGTGACCTACGCCTCCGGGCGCCGCGGCATGGGCATGCCCAAGGCGGTGGCGGCGGAGCTGCTGGACGCCTACAACAACACGGGCAACGTGATCAAGAAGCGCGACGACACGCACAAGATGGCGCAGGCCAACCGCGCGTTCGCGCACTACGGGTTCTAGCGGATCCGCGACGATTTCCCGGTCGCGCGCCGCATCGGGCGCGACCGCGCCGGCCCCGGACGGGGGCGGCTGACGACGGCTCTTTGACAAACCAACGGTACGAAACTTTCTCTCCGGAGAAAACGACGATGGGCGACAATTCCCAGAATGCGAATGCCAGACGAAACGCGGGCGCGGCCGAAAACGGCCGCTCCCACGCGCTGTCCGACGTTCGCAACATCGGGATTGTCGCGCACATCGACGCCGGGAAGACCACGGTTTCGGAGCGCATACTGTTCTACGCCGGGGCGATCCACAAGCTCGGCGAAGTCCACGAGGGCACTGCCACGATGGACTGGATGGAGCAGGAGCGCGAGCGCGGGATCACCATCACGTCCGCCGCCATCACGTGCGAGTGGATGGGGAAGCAGGTGAACCTCATAGACACTCCAGGCCACGTGGATTTCACCGTGGAGGTGGAGCGCGCTCTGCGGGTGCTGGACGGGGCGATCGGCGTGTTCTGCGCGGTCGCAGGCGTCCAGCCGCAGTCCGAGACGGTGTGGCGGCAGGCCGACAAGTACGAAGTTCCGCGCCTCGCGTTCGTCAACAAGATGGACCGCATGGGCGCCGACTTCGAGAGTGTCGTGTCGCAGATCAAGGGCAAGCTAAAGGCCAACGCGGTTCCGCTTCAGCTCCCGATCGGGGCTGCGGAGACGTTTGTCGGCGCAATTGACCTGATCGCGATGAAGGCCGTGACGTATCGGGACGAGGACCTCGGCAGCGAGCCGCGTGTTTCCGAAATCCCGGATTCGCTTCGCGACGCGGCTGTTGCGGCCCGCGAGGCGATGCTGGAGCAGGTCGCGGAGGCTGACGAGGCGTTCGCGGACCTGTATCTCGGCGGGGAGCAGATTGGCGAGGACGAGCTTCACGCGGCGGTTCGCCGCGCGACGATCGCCCGCAAAATGGTGCCCGTGCTGTGCGGAACGGCGCTCCGGGACAAGGGTGTGCAGCCCCTCCTGGACGCGGTGGCGAGATATCTGCCCTCGCCGCTGGACGTTCCGCCCGTGCAGGGCGTCGAGA
>CAMOSH010000030.1 GCA_946624575.1 uncultured Verrucomicrobiota bacterium | reverse complement strand
CTGACAAGAAGCAGGCGCCAAAGCCAGCGCCCAAGCCTGACAAGAAGCAGGCGCCCAAGCCAGCGCCAAAGCCTGACAAGAAGCAGGCGCCAAAGCCAACGCCAAAGCCTGACAAGAAGCAGGCGCCAAAGCCAACGCCAAAGCCTGACAAAAAGCAGGCGCCCGAGCCGGCTCCCATTCCTGACAACAAGACAACTGCGCCAACGCCGGCCCCGCAACCCGATTCCAAGTCCGATTCCCCTTCCGCTCCAGTGCCAGATTCCAAGCCCGCCAAACAGCCTGCCAATATCAATCAGCAGACACAAACCGTCGAAAATCTCGAATCAAAGATCGTACCGCTCGTTCCGACCCCGGAATACGACGACTGGTTTGACGGTCCGAGCAGCGAAGTCCAGGACGCCGCAGGGTCGTTTTCCGACGAGGAACTCGCCGAATTTCGCGCCAATCTCATCCAGATGCGCCTGCGTCTCACCAAAAAGGCGTCCAGCCTCCAGTCGCAGTCGCTCATGCGTCACGACGAAGTGAACCCGGAGGAGGACGGAACCGACGCCAGCACTCGCAACACGGAGTTGGCGAAGGCGTCGTTGGACGAGGAAAGCATCCGTCAGATCGACGCGGCGTTGCGCGCGATCGACGATGGCACCTACGGACTCTGCGCGGTCTGCGGACGCAAGATCGGCAAGGGCCGCCTTGCAGCGCTCCCCTTCGCGAAGAACTGCATAGACTGCCAATCCGAAATCGAAGCCGACGCTGCCATGCACCGCGCGTCGAGCACCCCCGATTACATCGAATAACGTCCGGGCCGATCCCGGCTCCATGACAAGGTGAAGACAATACCGGCAATCGCCGCCGCGACATTCGCACTCGACCAGGCGTCGAAATTCGCGACGCTCCGCGCCTTTTCCGGCGGTCGCTCCCTGCAAATAGCGCCGGGATTCTTCGATTTGCGGCTAGTGCTGAACCGCGGCGCCGCCTGGGGAATGCTTTCCGGGCGGCGATTGCTGCTGACAGCGATTTCGGTCGCCATGCTTTTCATGCTGTGGACCGCGCGCCGCGACCTGTCGGCCACGCGCATCTCACGCGTTGCAACCGGGCTTCTGGCCGGAGGCATCGCCGGGAACCTGTTAGACCGCCTCGTCAGGGGGCATGTCGTCGACATGTTCGACTTCCACTGGCGCGGCATCTGGTCCTTCCCCGTATTCAACGTGGCTGATTCGGCGATCACCGTTGGAGTCGCGTTGCTGCTTATTTCGTCCCTGCCATGGTTTCGCGCGGAACGCTGATCTGCCTGGCGCTCGCCCTTGCCGCGCTCGTTGCGGGGCTGCACCTTGTGCCGTCGGGCACAGGGACGGGCCTCGTCGAAACGGTCGCGGCACCGGGTTTCGACGTCGCAGGGGCTACGTCGGCGACCTTCCGGTTTCCGGATGGCCGCACGGCGGCGCTTCGCCGGGAATCAACCGGCGTCTGGTCTCTCATGCCGCCTGATTCCGGGCGCGCAGACCAATCGAGGGCCGCAATGGCCGTCGAGGCAGCGTTCGGCGGTCTTGTCCACGACCGGATAAGCCCGCGCCAGCGCGCGGCTCGCGACCTTACGATCGCGGACTTCGGATTCGGCCCCGACAGCCACAACCCAGGCATCGAAGCACAAGACGCCTCCGGAACGCGCGTCCGCCTGATTTTCGGCGACTGGACCCCGTCCGGCGAAGCCGTGTTCGCGATTGAGGCGAACGACGCAAGCGACGCGAACGACAAGGACATACTTGTGCTCGACCGCGCCGCGCGTGCAATGCTGCCCGAGGGAACCGACGACTTGCGGGACCGAGTTCTCCTTGGCTCGGACCCCGGGGAAATGACCGCGCTGGAAATCCGCAGGCCCGGCGAGGCGCCGCTGCGCATGGAAATCGACGCCGCCGGAACGCTTGGCTGGAAAATCGTTTCGCCATATCGCTGCCCCGCCGATCCTGCGGCCGCTTCCGCGCTCGTCGGGGCGCTCCGTTCGGCGGTCATCGATCGCTTCGCCTGGACTCCGCCCGCCGGCGCCGCCCCTTCGGAGCTGCAGAACGCGCGCGCGGCGGCAGGGCTGGCACCCGAGGAAATCGCCGTGTCGCTGACCGCCGAATTCGACGGCGGGCGCTCGAAGCGCGCGTTCGCATTCGCCGCTCCAGATCAGGCCGCTTCCCGGGAGATGGCCGGCGCCGCCCTCGACGACGGCACGGTGTTCTTCGCGGACTCCACGCTGTTCGAGGCGCTTCGCATCCCGGCCAACGCGCTGCGCGAACGTCGCGTTTTCCCACTTGCGGCAGGAGAATGCATCTCGCTGTCGTTTTCCTCGGCAGACTTCGCGGCAGACTTGGTCCGCCACGCGCCGGACGCTCCGTGGCAGCTTGAGGCGCCGTTCGCGCAGCCCGCCGACCAGACCGCGGCGAACGCGCTCGTCGCGGCGCTTTTCGCGCTGCGCGACCGGGACGCAGTCCCCGCTCCGTCCGACTTCAAGGTGCCGCGTGGCGCAGTGTGCGTCGCGGCGGGATTCTCAATGCCGGGCGTCTCCACCACGATCTGGTTCTGGCACGAGCCGGAAGGTTCGCCTCGCGCCTGGCTTCCAGACTACGGCATGATCCTGGACTTCGCCGCCAAAGATTTTCCGCCCCCGCTCCTGACTCCGGAAAAACTGACAGCGTTGCGCGACAGACACGTGCTGTCCATAGATTCGGAGGACATCTACTCTATTTCCGTGCGCACTGCGGAATCGCCTTCGCAGACCGTGCGTCGCGACGCCTCCGGCGCCTGGGTGCAGGGTCCGGACACTCCTCCGGGCTTCGTCCCCGACGGCGCCGCCGCCGACGCCATTGCGGCGACCCTGGCTTCGCTAGACGCCGCCTCGGTCGTCTCTCTTTCCGGAACCGATTCCGCGGCGCTCGGTCTGCTCCCGCCTCGCTCCGAGTTGATCGTCACTCGCAAGTCGTCTTCCTCGGTGGCCACGCCCCCGGATTCCGCGTCCGACGCACCCGTCGCGGTCGTGCAGCTGGGAACGCCGCTTGCCGACGGATCCGTCCCGCTGCGCGTGAAGGGTCTGGACGCCGTCTTCGCTCTTGATCCGGAGACTGCCGGGATCCTGGAAAAACCAGTTCTTCAGTCCAATCAGACACGAACTCAATGAACATGAGCAACCCACAGAAAAAAGGCAAGGGCCGCAGGCTCGCCTTCCGCATCGCATCCATCGCCATCGTGGCGCTTCTCGCGATTTTCCTGATTCTTCAATTCGCTCTTGGCAGCATCATCAAATCCGCCGCATCGGCCGCCGGTCCCGCCGTCCTCGGGGTGCCGGTCGAAATCGCGTCGGCGCGCGTAAACCTCATCGGTGGCCGTGTGCATTTCTCCGGTGTGCGCGTGGGCGCGCCGGAAGGATTCGACGCCGACGTGTTCCAGCTTGACGACTTCCTTTTCGACATCGACGTTGGCTCGCTTTTCGGCGGCGCCGACGAGCCGATCGAAATTTCGGACATATCAATCCGCCAGCCGATCGTGTCCTACGAACTCAAGGGTCTCAACAGCAACCTCCAGGCGTTGCTCGACAAAGTCGGCGGCGGAGAAGAAACCCCGGAAGAACCGGAGCCCGCGAAAGAGGACTCCGAAAAAACGGGACGCAAGGTCGTGGTCAAGCACTTCCTTTTCGAAGGCGGCAGGGTGCGCGTCGCTGTCGCGAACGGAAAGGGGCTGCCAATTCCCCTGCCCGCGATCGAGCTTGAGGGCATCGGCGAGAAATCCGGTGGCGTGACGGGGATCCAGGCATTCGCGCAGATTCTCAAGTCCATTGTCGTTGGCACGGTCAAGGCGGCGGCCGGCGCAATCGCCGATTTGGGCGGCGCAGCGGTTGACGCCGCCGGCGCTGTCGCTGGCGCGGCCGCGGACGCGGCAGACGCAGCAGCTGGTGCAGCCGCGGACGCAGCAAGTGCGGCGGCTGGCGCAGCCGCGGATGCCGCAGGCGCAGTCGCAGGCGCGGCGGCGGACGCAGCAGGCGCAGTCGCAGGCTCGGCGGCGGACGCAGCAGGCGCAGCGGCGGGCGCCGCCGCGAAGGCAATCGGCTCGATTTTCGGGAAGTAGCCCCGCCCCCGAGACGGGAACGACGCTCTGCGTCATCTCCGCCGAACAGGACCGGCGAGGACGCAGAGCGTCTCAAAATGCGCGGTGCGCGGAAACATGTCGAAGAGACGCGCTTCTCTAAGCGTGTATCCGCCTCCGCCAGGGCCGGCAAGAAGCCTCAGGTCGCGGGCCAATGTGTCCGGCGCGCACGACACGTAGAAAAGAGTTCCGACGGGATTCTCCACCAGGGCGCGCACGACTTGCGGTGACAATCCGGCGCGCGGCGGATCAACCAGCGCCGCCGCGCCGGGACTGCGGCATTCGCGCAGGACCCTCCCGGCGGCGACTCCCGAGTCCGCGCATTCGAACCGGCACCGGTCGCCTAGTCCCAGCGCTCGCGCGTTCGCGACTGCGGCGCGAATCGCGTCACGCCCCGACTCCACGCCGACGACGCGGGCTTCGGCGGCCTTCGCGCACGAAAGCCCGAACACTCCAACCCCGCAGTACAGATCGACAAAGCGGTTCGGCGCAAGCGCCTCGACCCGCTCCGCAACGCATTGCACGAGTGCGCCGGCAACCGGGCCGTTGAGCTGCCAGAACGCGCGCGCAGGTACGCGCATCGAGCCAAGAACCGGGGTTTCCTCGACGAGTGACGGCAGTTCTTCCGGCGGCGGGTCGATTTCGCCGCCGGGACGCGTGGCCCAGATTACGACGCCGTCGGCCGGCGTCCACCTCACCGTCACGCGCGTCCCCGGGATTCCGGCCCAGCGCAGCGCCTCGCGATCCGTCCGCAATTCCCGCAGCGCTTCATTGATCGCAGGCACCGAAAGAGGGCACTCCGGGACTTCGACAACCGTCTCGTTGTCCTCACCGACATATCCCACGATCAAGCGCCCTAACGCGACCTGACGCGCCACGTGAAAGACCGCCTTGTTTCGGTAGTGGAGCGCGGAGGGGCTCGCCACAGGCGGCAAAAGTGCGTCGCTAACGCGCGGCAACGCAGCCTGGCGTTCGAGGAACTCCAGCAGCTGCGCGCACTTGCAGCGCAGCTCAGCCTCGTGCGTCATGTGCCCGTACACGCAACCAGGCGCCGGAATCGCGCTGCCTCCGACATCCGAGATCAGGCAATCCGGAGTGTCAAGCCGGTCCGGGGAACTCCGGATGACGGAACGCACCCGCGCCACGCGGTAGTTTTTCTTCTCCGCGACGACTTCCGCGTCCACGACTTCGCCAGGACAAGTTCCCGGCACGAAATGCACGACCCCGTCGTTTCGCGCGACTCCCGCTCCGCGGTACGCCACGCTTTCCACTTCGAGTCTGACTATCCGCCCGGACATGGGTCACGCATTGGCCGACTTGGAACGCGCGGAAAGCAGCATGTTCCACAGCGCGAACGCGACCGCGCTTTCGACGACGGGCACGGCACGCGGCACAACGCATGGATCGTGCCGCCCCTTGACGCGCAGCGGAACGCGCTCGTTGGTCTCCGGATCCACGGTAGTCTGTTCGCGCGAAATCGAAGGCGTCGGCTTGAACGCAACCCTGGCGATCACGGGCATGCCCGTGGTGATGCCGCCTTCCGCACCGCCGGCCCTGTTCGTGGCACGGCGGATGCTGGCGGCAAAGCCCCCGGCTGGCGACGGCGAAGAAATCCTCGCCGGCGTCGGCTCGTCGTTGTTTTCCGAGCCGCGCCGCCGGGCGCACTCGAAGCCGTCCCCGAACTCGACGCCACGCACGGCCGGGATGGATAAAAGCATGGCGCCGACATGGGTCTCGACCCGGTCGAAAAATGGCGCGCCGACTCCCGCCGGCATTCCGGTGGCGCGCACTTCGACGACGCCGCCTACGCTGTCGCCTGCGGCGCGCGCCGCCTCGATTTCCGCCAGCATCTCCGCCTTCGCCTCTTCGGAAAGGACGGGAAGCGCTTCCGCGGAAAGGTCGGGAAGCGCCTCGGTCGATGCAGGCGCGGTGTCGTCACTGACGCGTCCGATCGAAGCAATCCTGGCGCGGACGCACACGCCTAGGCGTTCCAGCGCCTGCATCGCGATCGCTCCGGCGAAGCAGAGCCCGGCAGTGGTGCGCGCGGAAAAATGCCCGCCGCCGCGCGGATCGGAAAAGCCGCCGTAGCGAACCCGACCCGTCAGGTCGCCATGACCGGGACGGGGCGCACGCAGCAGAGCCGCGTAGTCCTGCGAACGAGTGTCGCTCGACCGGAAAACCGCAACAAGTGGCGTCCCCGTGGTGCGCCCCTCGAAAAATCCAGAAAGCACTTCGGGGGCGTCCGGTTCGCGCCGGGCGGTGCTCCAGGCCCCGCCGCGCCCTGGGGCGCGCCTTTCGAGATGACGTCGCACCCTGTCGAGGTCGAGACTGATTCCCGGCGGTGGCGAATCGATCACGCAGCCGACCGCAGGCCCATGGGACTCGCCGAAAATCTCCAACCGCACCGTATCTCCAATTCCGGAAGTCATTGCCAGATCTCCTTTGCCTTGGCGCCAGCCGCTCGAATGTCGCCGAAAAACGAAGGCCACGACTTGGACACCGCCTCCGCGCCGCGTATGCGAAGCGGGACGCGGGTGCCGAGCATCGCCGCGGCCATCACGATGCGATGATCGCCCGCCCCGTCAATTTCAGGAACGGCGCCACCGCCGCTGGTGGTAGCGGCCGGCAGTCCGGACGCGACGACCAGCCCGTCGGCGGTTTCCCGCGCCCGAGCCCCAATCGCAGTCAGCATCGCGACGCTCGTGGCGATTCTGTCGCTCTCCTTCAGGCGCAACCTCGCGCCATTGACGATGCGCGCCCCGGAAGGCGAAAACACCGCTGCGGCGGCAAGCGCGGGCACAAGATCCGGAATCTGCGAAACGTCGATTTCAGGAGGAGGCCCGTCGGGCGCGGCGCCGCGCATTTCCGCGAGAAGCGCCGGATACGCCGCGTCCCCCTGGAGTCCGCCGAGCGCCGGATTGGAAATCCGCACCTCCGAACCGAGATGGTTCGCCAGATGCCAGAAAGCCTCTTGGGAAGCATCGCCCTCGACTTCGAATCCTCCGGAAGGGACGCGATAGCGCTGACGCCCGGGAACCTCGTATTCCATGCCGCGGGAATCGGATTCCACCACCATGCCGTACGCGCGCATCACGGCCAGCGTCATGTCCACGTAGGATCTGGACTGGAGCGCGCCGGAAAGTGAAATCCGTGAATCTCCATCCAGCAGCGGCAATGCCAGCAGGAATCCGGAAACGAACTGGGACGAGACGTCGCCCGGAAGCGCAAAACGCCCGGCCGAGAGACGCCCGGAAAGCGACAGCGGCAGAAATTCGCCGCCGCCAGGGCAGGATGCGGAAACGCCACCGGATCTCAGGGCGTCCAGAACAGGCTGCATCGGGCGCTGGGGAAGCCGGCCGCGCCCCGTCAGAACGACGTCGATTCCTAGCGCGGCGAAAACCGGCGCCAGAAGCCGCAGCGTGGTTCCGGATTCGCCGCAATCGACAACCGTCCCCGCCCCGTCGCGGTGAGCGGCAACGACGCCGCAAGTTCCGCCGGCAACGGCCCCTGACAGCGCGGCGACGGCGCGCGCCGTGGCGGAAATGTCGTCCCCCGGCGTCGCCGGGACCTTGTCCAGACAAGGGCGTCCGGCAAGCGCCGAGCAGATCAGCGCCCGGTGAAGCAGACTTTTCGATGGAGGGCTCGAAACGGGCCCGCGCAACGCGGCGGGCGTCATTTCGACGATCAGACGGGCTTTCATGCGCGCGATACTACCAGACTCCCCCGCCCCGCGCAACGTAGCGCCCGCTCGGATCACGCATCGGCGGCGGCAAGGCGGCGGCGTTGCGCGGAAAACGGCTTTGGGCTAGTATTCCGCAGGCCCGGTCACCATGCCGGCCCAAAGAGGCATCCCATCTCCACGTTTCGCAGAAATGCAGATTTCCGATCGTATCGAAAAGCTCCGCCGCCGCAAGAACGCGGCTTTCGCCTGGCTCAACGCCACGCAGTTTCTCGGCGCCCTCGACGACAATCTCTTCAAGGGGTTCGTGACGATGTTCATGATCGCCAAGCTGCCCGGCATGAAGGGCTTTCTGCTTGGCGGCGCGACCGCACTTTTCGCGATTCCGTTTCTCTGCTTCGCCGCGTACGCCGGTTTCATTGCCGACAGGTTCTCGAAAAACCGCGTCACCGTGGCGCTGAAATACGCGGAACTCGCAGTGATGGCCATTGGAGTGCCGCTTTTCCTCCTCGGCGCCGAATGGCCGCTCTTCGCGCTGCTTTTCGCGATGTCACTGCAAAGCGCGCTGTTCTCCCCGACCAAATACGGCATAGTGCCGGAGCTCGTCCGCAAGGAGCGCCTGACGGAAGCAAACGCCACACTCGTGACATGGAGCTACCTTGCGATAATCGCCGGCGCGGCCGCCGCGCCGATCGCGGCGTCCGGGCTCCGCAACTTCGCCGGATTCGGCCTCGAAAAAGGATATGCCGCGGCGCAACTGCTCTGCGTCGTGGTCGCGGCGGCCGGAGTCTTGACTTCAACGCGCGTCTGGAAAGTCCCCCCCGCCAACCCACGACTGCGGCCCGACCTGTTTTTCGTCCGCCGCCTATGGCGCACCACGGCCTGGGTGCGCAGCGACCCGGAACTCACGCTCGCCATGATCGGCACGGGGCTTTTCTCGCTCATCGCGTCGTTCCTTCAGATCGACCTGGTGGCATACGGCGTCGACGCCTTCGGGCTGTCTTCCGAAGCGGCGCAGTTCAGGTTCTTCTTCGCCGCGATCGGCATCGCCATCGGCGCCTGGCTAGCCGGCAGGCTTTCGCGCAGAAACGTCGAGATGGGGCTCATGCCCGTTGGCGCGGGGTTGCTGTGCTTCTGCGCATTCGGCATCGCGGCGCGCGGTCCGCGTCTGCCGCTGCCAGCGCTGGACGTGCTCGTTTTCTGCGCCGGCGTCGGCGCCGGGCTCTTCATCGTTCCGCTTGACACGTTCCTGCAGTTGCGCCTGCCGCAGGATCGCCGCGGCGAAGGACTCGCCCTCAATTCGTTCATATCCTGGATGGGCGTCCTGGCGGCGGGGCTGGCGATGGTCGGCGGCGCCGCCCTCCACGCGACCGCGCGACAGGGCATCTGGGCGATATCCGCCACCGCGCTGCTGCTCGCCGCCGGCGCGCTGTGGACGTTGCGCGATTTCTTCGTCCGGATGCTGGCCACGATCGCCGTGAAGAGCCTCTACAGGGTCAGGACGATCGGCATCGAGAACCTTCCGGTCGACGGCCCAGCGCTCGTGCTGGCCAATCACAGCAGCTATTTCGACGCACTGCTGCTGTGCGCCACCACGCGCAGGCGCATACGCTTCCTCATGGATCCGGCCATGATCGTGAAGTTCCGCGCCCTCAAGCCTTTTCTGCGCCTCTACAAGGTGATTCCGGTTTCGTCGAAAAGCTCGCCGATCCAGGTGGTGCGAGCGCTCAAGGAAGCGCGCCGCGCGCTTGACGACGGCTACGTGGTATGCGTGTTTCCCGAAGGAGGAATCACCCGCACCGGGACTATTCGCGCGTTCCACCGCGGCTACGAGCGCATCGTGCGCGGCAGCTCGTATCCGCTGGTCCCGGTCTACATGGGAGGATCCTGGGGCACCATGTGGTCCTATTACAGCGGCCGGCTTCTCGGCGGCTTCGGGCGGCTCCGCCTGCACCGCTACCCCGTCACCGTGGTTTTCGGCAAGCCCATGCCCGCCGACACCGACGCGTTTCGCGTCCGTCGAGCGGTTATGGAGCTCTCGTGCGACTGGTTCGATTCCCGCAAGGCCGAACACTCTTCGGTCGGCCAGGCCGCAGTCCGCATCTGCCGCCGCTACTGGAAAGACCCGTTCGCGAACGACACGAACGGCGTCAAGATCTCGTTCGGCCGGACGCTCGTTGGAGCGCTCGTCATCGCGCGCGCGATCGCCGCGCGGACGCGCGAATCGCGCCATGTCGGAATCCTGCTGCCTAGCTGCTGCCCCGCCATGCTCTGCAACGTGGCTGTGGCCCTGCTCGGCAAAAGCGCCGTCAACCTCAATTTCACCGTGGGCACCGCGGCTTTTGCGTCGGCGATCCGGCAATGTTCGCTTGGCACTATTCTGACGAGCCGGAAGTTCGTCGAACGCTTTCCCGACCTGCCGGTCCCCGACGGCACGTACGTATTTCTCGAGGACCTCATGAAAGAGGTCTCGACCATGTCGAAGCTCGGCGCGCTGCTCCGCGCGAAATTCCTCCCAATGCGCTGGATGGTTCGCTCCGACTCCACGGAGCCGGACTCGCTCGCGATGGTCCTGTTCTCGTCAGGTTCCACAGGCGAACCCAAGGGCGTCATGCTCAGCCAGCACAACATCCTGTCCGAGGTCGAGGCGCTGCGCATGCTGCTTGCGACGACTCCCGAAGACCACATGTGCGCGGTCCTGCCGTTCTTCCACTCGTTCGGACTGATGGGATGCCTATGGTACCCGCTCCTCACCCACGTCCGCGTCACGTGCCACCCTAACCCGCTTGACGCGCAGACCGTGATCGACATCGTCAGAAAGAACCGCTCGACGCTGATTTGGGGCACGCCCACATTTCTGCAGCTCTACCTGCGCCGCGCCACGAAGGAGGATTTCGCTTCGCTCAAGGTCGTTCTCGCCGGAGGCGAGAAGCTCAAGGAAACCCTCATCGAAGGGTATCTGGACAAATTCGGGATCCGACCGCTGGAAGCATACGGCGCCACGGAAATGGCCCCGGGAATAGCAGTTTCGGTGCCCAAGGGCGTCGGTGGAGGCGTCGTTCAGGACGGATACAAGGCAGGGCGCACCGGTCTGCCATGCCCCGGCATCGCCATGAAGATCGTCGATCCCGACTCCGGCGCGGAACTTGGGCCTAACGCCCCGGGCCTGCTCTACCTGCGCGGGCCGAACGTGATGCTCGGCTATCTCGGGCGCCAGGACCTGACCGACGAGGTGATCGACAAGGACGGCTGGTACTGCACGGGCGACATCGCGTTCGTCGACGAGGACGGTTTCGTCGCCCTGACCGACCGCCTATCGCGTTTCAGCAAAATCGGCGGCGAGATGGTGCCGCACCAGGGCGTCGAGGCGGCGATCGTGTCCGCCGCCGGTCTCGAAGAGGGCAAGTTGGCGGTGACCGGCGTTCCCGACGACCGCAAGGGCGAAAAGCTCGTCGTTCTCTACACGCCAGATTGCGGCGATCCAGGCTGGCTTCAGGAGGCCCTAGACCGCACCGAAGGCCTGCCGAATCTCTGGAAGCCCGCGAAACGCGACTGGCATCGCGTCGACGCGATCCCGCTTCTTGGCACCGGCAAAGTTGATTTGGCCGCAGTCAAGCGCATCGCGCTCTCTTTCAATTAGCCTGCCAAGCCGCGCGACATCGCCAGTCAGGCATTCTTCGGCAAGGTGCTCGCTCCGTCGAGCGCCTTTAGGAATGTCAACGCGCCGGAATGGATGCGCTTTCCCGATTCCTTCCCCTTGCGGATCTGCCACTCCAGCCCCATGCGTATCGCCGAATCCAGGTCGCGGCGCGATTCGTCGCGCAGTCGCTCCACACCGTCGAATGTCCGCCCCCGTTCGGTCTTGTCGGCGAGCCAGACGATTTTGTCAAGCAGCGTCATGTCGGCCGCCCCGACAGTATGAAGGCGGATTGCGCGCAGCACCGCCTGGTCCGAAACTCCGTATTCGCGTTCCGCAATCCATGCGCCAAGACAGCCATGGACGACTGGCGGGCACAACCGAGTCTCCTCGTCGAGTTCGATTCCCGCCGCGTCGCAGCGCGGGATCTGCTCGTCAACCGGATAACCCTTGGCGCAGTCGTGCAACAGCCCCGCCAACCGTGCCTTGGCGATGTCGGCCCCGTAAAGTTCCGCAAGCGCGACGGCCTCGTCGGCCACGCCAAGACTGTGCAAGTATCGCCGTTCGGGAAGCGCGGCGCAAAGCTTTTCACGGATCGCACCTAAATCGACTGCATTGTCTGCCAGTTTTTTCATCGCGGCGGACTCTATCACACGCCCCCGCAATCCGCCAGACGATTCGCGGTTCGCAGAAGTAAACGCACCAGATCCGATGCGTTTACTTCTGCGAACTACGGATAAGGTTTGATTGCGCCCAACCACAAAGGGTGTGACCAAAGACTGTCAGTGCTGCGGAACGCAAAGATCGCAAAGGAAATAGCGGCTGTGGCATCGTACGCCGCCGTTGGCGGCTATGCCAAGAGCCGCCATTTTCAGTCCACGGTTTTGGGTCCAACAAATAAAACGCGGGCCGATTGTGTCATAGCCGCGCAGCGGCGTTCGATGACACATCGGCCCGCGTGATTGCGGTCTTTGCGTTCTGTCAAAGTTTTGTCACGCCCAACCACAAAATACTGCTTGAACAATAAATCGCGCAATGCTAGAATTCCCGCCGTTGGAGAGATGTAGGAAACTCGTTCCGGCGAATTCCCGTCAGTCCATCTGCGGTTGCGGTCTCACTTTCAACTACAGGAAAGCATCCATGGCGCGGTTTCTCGACCCAAAGGCGGACGTCACGTTCAAGAAGGTGTTTGGCGAGCACAAAAATCTCGTCATCAGCCTTCTCAACGCCATGCTCCCCCTCGATGAAGGCAAGCAGGTCGAGTCCATCGAATATCTTCCTCCGGAATTGGTTCCAAGAACCCCGACCGGACGCAATTCCATCGTGGACGTCCGTTGCGAGGAAACCGGCGGGCGCAAGTTCATAGTCGAAATGCAGATGGAGTGGACGCCGGAATTCCAGCAGCGCGTCCTCTTCAACGCCTCGAAGGCATACGTCCGGCAGATGCGCAAGGGTTCAAAGTACCATTTGCTTCAGCCGGTCTATTCCCTCAACTTCATAAACGACATTTTCGCCCCCGACCTGCCAGACTACTACCACTACTACCACCTCGTCCACTATCTTCATTCCGACAAGGTACTCGACGGACTCCATCTCGTGTTCGTGGAGCTGCCGAAGTTCAAGGCCAAAAGCCTCGCGGAGAAGAAGATGCAGGTTCTGTGGCTGCGGTTTCTAACGGAAATCGACGAAAACACCAGAAAAGTCGCAAAGGAACTCCGCGACAACCCGCAGGTCAGCGAAGCGCTGGAAATCATCGAAGAGTCCGCGTTCAACGACGAAGACCTGGCCGCATACAACGGGTTCTGGGACCGCGTCAGCCGCGAAGCCACGAAAAAGGCGAACATGGACCGGGCCTTCGCCGAGCGCAACGCCGCCTTCGCCGAGCGCGACGCCGCCGTGGCCGAACGCGACGCCGCCGTGGCGAAAGCGGACGCCGCAGCAGCACAACTCGACGCCACCAGAAACCAATTGCTCCAGACTGCACGGAATCTTCAGGCGCATGGCTTTTCCGACGAAGACATCGCCGCCATGACCGGCCTCGACGCCGATGCAATCGCGAATTTCCCCTTCAACACCACAAGGAAATGAACACAAGTACTGATTTTCTTCTGTCGGTCGTCATTCCCGTCTACAACGAGGAGGCGACGCTGGCGAAACTGGTCGATGCCGTCCGCGCGGTGCGAATCAGAAAGCAGATCATTCTAGTCGACGACTGTTCCAAGGACGGCTCCCGCGCCGTGATGGAGACATTCGCGGACGACGACCACAACTCGTTCGTCAAACTGCACCACGATGTCAACCGCGGCAAAGGTGCGGCGCTGCGCACGGGATTCGCCGCGGCGACTGGCGACGCCGTGATCATCCAGGACGCGGACCTTGAATACGACCCGGCCGAATACCCACAGCTTCTGTCCCCGATCCTGGATGGCAAGGCGGATGTCGTATACGGCTCCCGCTTCATGGGAGGAGCGCCGCACCGCGTTCTCTACTACTGGCACAGCGTCGGCAACAAATTTCTGACAACTCTTTCCAACTGGTTCACAAACCTGAACCTCACGGACATGGAGACCTGCTACAAGGTCTTCCGCACGCCCGTCATCAAGGACATCCTCCCCGCCCTCCAGCAGGACCGCTTCGGCTTCGAGCCGGAAATCACCTCCCGCGTCGCCCGCGCCGGCCTCCGCGTCTACGAGGTCGGCATCTCCTACGACGGCCGCACCTACGCCGAAGGCAAGCACATCGGCTGGCGCGACGGCTTCCGCGCAATCTGGTGCATCTTCAAATATCGATGAAAAAAAAGACATCTTCGTCATCGATGGCTTTTAAAGAAGATCAGTCGCATATCCAGTCAGCAAATCCCGCAATGAACGTCGACGCCGACAAAACTCAGGCAGACTGCTTTTCAGTTTCGGTCGAAAGGTTCGATTGCAGGACATTGGAATTCTGGGCTGAAAACTGGATTGGCTTTGTCCTGTCGGTTCTAGTTTCGGCTTCCGTGTTCAGCCTCTTCTCAAGACTGGGCGCGGGAATCATGGTAGGCGCCGCATGTTCTGTCTTCTGGGCATTATTTCGCATTCATCGCGCAGGAAGCATGGTTTTTCGATTTCCGCGATTTGCTGGAGTCGGACGTGGTGTGCCTCTCCTAGCCGTTCTCTGTCTCGTTTCGCTCATTTCAGGTCCGCATTGCTTTCTTGACTCATACAGTTATCGTTTTCCACAGATGTTCTTCTGGCTTCAGGAGGGGCACCCGTGGTCCGTGCCATTTGTCGACGGAAGGATCAATCAAATGCCACATGTTTGGCCTATGCTTTCGGCGGCTTTTTACCTGCCATTTGGCGAACGCGCAGTGGCCATTCCGAATTTCATAGGATTTCTGTTTCTTGCGGCCACATTTCGGAATTGGGCGAATCGAGTTGCTGGATGCCCTTCGGTAGCCGACGCCATCGCCACTTTGTTTCTTTCCGCTCCCGTTTTTCTCGTAGGAGCGGCGACAAACGACAATGTTGTCTGCTGTTGCTCGTTTCTTGCGATTTCAATGCATTTTGCAAGCAAGCCTGCCGCTACACGTCGGACTGTTCTGCTATCGGCGGTTTCTTTCGCGCTATGCTGCGGAATAAAACCGCAATGTCTGGCACTGGCACCCGTTTGGGGGACATGGTTCTTTTTTTCGCCCCAACACCCATGGCGCACCGCAAAAACGCCCATGGTCGCCCTTGCCATTACGATACTCATCATATGCTCTCCAGTACCGACACTTCTTGTAAACCGCATCTTGTGGGGAAGTTTCATGCATCCCGTAGTGCAGGTTGAAGAATCGGCAACTGATGGACGCGCTGACGGAGCCTTGATTCCAAATATTGCCGCCAGTGCCACCGACTTGACACCATCGGAGCCTTCAATGGACGATTCATCGGGTTCCTCGTCCAACTGCGGAACTGGACGGCGGATTCACGAAAATTTTCGCGGCGAACGCTCTTTGTTCGTGCTTGGATTCCAGTTGTTTTCACCGCCGTTCAACCCTTTTTTCAGGCAAATGAACTCATGGATTGTCCATGGTTCCGATCCAGCCGCTCGACTTTTGCGACGATTTCGATGCTCGTTCGCGCCGCTTGTGATTCCTGAAGTCGCTTCGTTGGAATTGCTGGTAGCGCTTGCGTACTGCGTAGGAATTGCGATTGCGGTCGTTCGGAAACCAAATGTCGCTCCAGCCGTCGCCTTTGTTTTGGCATTGACAATCATGGCGGCCGCGTACACTCATGGTGGGACATTAGGACGGTCGTTCACCGGTTTTTTCCTTCCTCTGTTCCCCGTTGCTTTCCTTGGCCTTTCCACCTTGCCAAAAATCGCGCTGAATGGCAGCGCCGCATTGTCGGTGGTTGTCGGCGTGATTGTCATCGTGACAAATCCTGCCCGATCGATGCTTCCGCTTCGCACGATGAACAGGCTTTTGTCAGGCCATCCAGCAGCCGTGTCTCAACTCCAGGCCTTTGAGCATTACGAAAAACGGCAGCATGCTGTTCGAACCCTAATCGAGTCAATGCCAGAAACGACAAAGGCCGTCGGCATCGTGCTAAGTCCGAACTCTCCATTCGGAGACATTTGGCTGTGCCGTCCGGGCATTCGCGTTGTCCCGTATGCCAGAGTTCCTTCTTCGGCGGATTTGTCGGCTGATGAAATAGACTGGATGATTGTGAAATCCGAAGACTACGGCCCGACGCGCCGCCCGTCCGACTCGGAGCTAACGGAACTTGGACTGCATCTTGAAAAGACAACGAACTACACCTCGTTCATTTCCAAAGGGCCGGAGCCGTGGCATCTTTTGCGAATAACTGGCACCGACAAGTGACGAATCCGACTTTTTTCATTCCCCTTCTCACAAACAATCATCGACGGTTATCGACATGGCAACAATCACAACCAGGCGACTTGATAATGAGAAAGATTCCCACATGAAATCGGCGTTTTGCGCCGCGTGCGGAGCCTGCGCCTACCTTTCCGGCAATCCGTCAGCCCACATGGAGCCTTCGCGCGACGGCCCGCGCCCGTTTGTTCCCAACACGGAGCAAGGCATTCTCGACAGGTCGGCTTGCCCCGGCATCGGCATAGACTACCCACGCCTTTATTCAGCGCATTATGGACGGCATCCCGAAAGCTGGCTGACAGGCATAATCATGAAAGTCCGCACAGGGTATGCTTCCGATTCAGCCATCCGCCTCGCCGGCGCGTCTGGCGGCGTGATCACGCGTGTGCTCCAGTATCTGCTTGAGACCGGGCGCATCGACGGCGCCGTCGTCGCCAAGCAGGGCGTCCCGTCAGCCATGAAGGCCTCAGCCTTCATCGCGACGACACCGCAGGAAGTCCTCGACTGCGCCGGTTCGGTTTACATCCAAGTCCCTATGATCCCGGCCCTTGCCCGGTTTGAACCAGGCAAGCGCTATGCCTTTGTCGGCACTCCAGAGCAGACGGCCGCACTCCGGGAACTCCAGCGCCGTGGAGACGCACGAGCCCGCCAAGTCGAGTTCGTCCTCGGGCCATACACGGGAACGGCGCTCTCGCCACGCGCCCTTGAATACTACCTGCGATCCAACCATGTCGGGAAAAACGACGTCGTCACATCCGTCAGATGGCGCGCAGGCAAATGGCCCGGACATCTGGAAATCCGCACGGCGTCCGGAATCGTGCTCCAGTCCCCGAAGGTTTACTACAATTTCCTGATTCCCTTCTTCGTCACCGAGACGTCGCTCCTCTCGCGCGACTTCTGCAACGAGTTCGCCGACCTCGCCGTTGGAGATGCATGGTCTCCGAAGTTCGAGAACGCTGGCGAGGGAGGCGTCTCTGTAGTTGTCACGCGGACGCCTGAAATGGAAGCCATAGTCTCGGAAATGTCCGACAAGGGGCTGCTCACGCTCGAGGAGGCCGATCCCGCGAAAGCCGGTGACATGCACGGACACATGCTTGATTTCAAGAAGCGCGGCGGCTATCTGCGCGGGCGGATGCGCCGTTTCTTCGGTCGGCCCGCGCCCGATTACGGCTACCGGCCGGCGAAAATCGCCTTGTCCCGCAGACTCGTCGAAGGGGTAATTTCCTCCGTATTCTTCCTTTGCCGCACCGCTCCGGCCCGGTGGGTTGTCTGCCGGATTCCCGAACGCATCCTCGGCCCCTTATTCAACTGGATAAGGCTCCGGTGGAAGGCCGTATCACGCCCAACCAAGCGCAAAGGGCTCGCCAAGTACGACGTGATCATCACATCCGCCGCCGTAGACAATTCTCGAATTGAACCTTCAGCATTGAAATGACCGACGACTTCCGCCAGTTTCTCGCAGACATTCTTCCGCGCATCCTCTCTCAGTGCTGCCGGGATCCGAACAGCCCCGCCTTCGGATGCTTCGACCGCAATTTCTGGCACTACCGGATGCGAGACTTCTCATCGATCATCCTCCAACAGGGCGGCTACACGGTCATGCAAATCCAGAAGGCGCTCCCTGACGGACCGCTAACGGAACCATTCGCCCGCGAAATCGCCGCCGGCGCGTGCCGCTTCTGGAACCGCCGAGCCTCGCGCCATGGCGCGTTTGAGGAATACTACCCCTGGGAACAGGGCTATCCTCCCCTCGCATTCTCTTCCCTCGCCATCGCCAAGATGATCGCCTCCGGCGTCTGCGCCGCCGGGGACGTCGACTGCGGCCTCCGCAAGGCCGCCCGCCAACTTGCCGCCCGTTTCGAGCCAAAGGCCGCAAACCAGCAGGTCGCAGGTCTCGCCGCTCTTGCGTGGATACGCAAGATTAGCCCCGATCTCGTTTCCAACCGCAACTTTGCCCGTCAGAAAAAGCGCACCCTCTCCCTTCAAACGAACGAAGGATGGTTCTGGGAATACGATGGTCCAGATGTCGGCTACCTTTCCGTCACGATCGACTGCCTCTGGGACCTTTTCGACGCCACTGGCGACGCCGACTTCCGCGCGTCCGCCGACCGAGCCCTTGCCTTCCTCCATCGCGTGATCGCCGTCCCGGGCCGCGCCCCCGGAATGCTCAACGCGCGCAACACCGACTATGTCGTTCCCTACGGCATTGCCCGCTACCTAAATGACGGAACCGACATCCAGCGCCGCCTCGCCTATCAACTCCTCGCAGCGCTCTACGCCAATCTCCCGTCGCCAGCCCATTTCTTCCGCGCCGTCGACGACCGCTATCTCTGCCACTACATCGGCCACTCCATCGCCAGAGCCATCCCGGAGCTGGAAAAAGCCGAACGCTCCGCCCCTGGTTCGGCCGCGCCCGAAGCGCCCGCCCGCGAAGCCTTCGACCTTCCCCTTGCGGGCTATGCGTTCCGTCCAGGTTCCAATGGCGCGCCAGACCTCTTCCTCGCGCTCAAGAAAGGCGGATGCCTTCGCGTCTGTGCCGGCGACGCCACCGCGCTCGACTTCGGCTGGATCGTTAAGACCTGCAAGAAGCAGTTCGTCTCCCACTGGTGGAGCCGTGACTGGTCCGTCTCGTCCGCAGACGGCACCTGGACAATCCGCGGACTGCTCGCTCCGCACAGGGAACTCGATTCGACGCCGTTAAAGCACTTCGGCCTTCGCGTCGTTTCATTCCTGTTCGGCAGATCAGTCATCGGAATTCTTAAAAATGTCCTCATATTCAAAAAGAAGAAAAGTCCATACACATTCCGGCGGACCATTTCCATCGCGAATGGCACCATTCGGATTGATGACCGCATTGACGGATTGACAGACGCCGAAACCGTCGTCCCCGCCCCACGCGCCTCAAAGCGCCATGTCGCCTCCGCCGACAGTTTCCACCCCGAAGACGTCTCTCTTTACATCTTCGGTCTGGACATCCAGCGAACAATGAGGATAAAAGGAGACGCTTTCGTGGCATCCACCGTCTTTTCCGCCGGACACTGACAGCATGCGCATCCCCGTCATCCTCCGCAAGCTCTTCCTCTTCCTCGCCGTGGGGCTCCCAGCGTTCCTCGTCGCATTTCCACTCAACTTCCTTCTCGTGGACCGATGCGGACTCCCGAAGGCACTCGCCTACGCCATCGTCCTCGCCGTTCAGGTCAACGTCAACTTTCCCCTCTGCCGGTGGTTGGTATTCGACCCGGCTCCAGGAAAAACAGTCTGGAAACAATACGCCGAGTTCATGGGCGCCGTCGCATTCTTCCGCGGACTCGACTGGCTATTCTACACGTTCTGCGTCGAAGCCCTCCGCTTCCCGCTTGTCATCGCCGGACGCGACTGCTACTATCTCGCATACCAGCTTGCCAACGTCGTCATCTTCTCCATCGCCAAGTTCGTCTTCTGCCGCCGCGCCATAGAAGGATCCAGCCAGACATGAAACTCTTCATCCAAATTCCATGCCTCAACGAAGAGGCCACGCTTCCTCAAACGCTCGCCGACCTGCCAAAACAAATCGACGGCATCGACGAAATCGAGGTCATGGTCGTTGACGACGGTTCAACTGATCGCACTGTCGAGGTCGCACGCGAATGCGGCGTAAAGCATATCGTATCCCATGGCAGCAACCGCGGCCTCGCCGCCGCCTTCTCCTCCGGGCGAGACTACGCCCTCGCCCACGGCGCGGATATCCTCGTCAACACCGACGCCGACAACCAGTATTGCGGCGCGGACATTGCCAAGCTTGTGGTTCCGGTCCTTGAGAACAAAGCGGACATCGTCGTCGGCTGCCGCCCCATTGTCGACAACCCGGAGTTCTCCCGAGTCAAGAAGCTCCTGCAGCTCTGCGGAAGCTGGGCGCTGCGCCGCATTTCCAAGACGACAGTCCGCGACGCCCCCTCCGGATTCCGAGCCTTCTCCCGCAACGCCCTTTCCCGAATCTTCCTTCACTCGCGCTTCTCCTACTGCATGGAGACGCTCATCCAGGCCGGCACGACCGGCATGCGCGTCACATCGGTTGACATCCGGGTGAATCCAAAGACGCGCGACTCGCGACTCTTCAAGTCCATCCCGCAGTATCTGCGCAAGACGGGCGGCACAATGCTCTCGATGTTCGTCCTCTACCGCCCTGGCGCGTTCTTCTCCCTCCTCTCCGCGCCGTTCTTTCTCCTCGCCGCGGCCCTGGGATTGCGATTTCTCGTTCTTGTGTATGCTTTTCCTGATCCTTCACGCACACATGTGCCTTCCCTGTTTCTTCTTTCAATCTCCGCTTTCGCCGGATTCCTATGCCTTCTTCTTGCAGTCCTAGGCTCACTCCTCGGGGCAAACCGCCGTCTTTCCGAAGAACAGATTTTCCTATTGCGACAATGAGCGCCAACCTCTTCAACCACCTATTGTCGTTTTGGCACGCGTAATTTGGGCAATGGCTGATCATGAAAAAAGATAGTGGTCAGCGCAATTCAAGGCGCACGTTCTCCAGAAAGGCGCGTACGGATTCGACGGGACGGGGAAACTCACGCCCCTGGATGGCCAGCTGCAGGACAAGCGCAAGTTCGGGACGGAGATCGAGTTCGGCGACAACGGTTGGAAGCTCTTCCGCGGAGACGGGGGCGATAACGTCCGTTTCCGGAACGGAGCCAAGGGCGTAGCGGACGGTGGCAGCGGCAAGGGCAACGGCCTTGGCGAGGGCGTCCCGGCCTTCGGCCGCGAAGCCGCCATTCAGGAGCAGGGTTCCCATGTTCAGCAATCGCTCGGCTTCGGCGTAGGCCTTGCGCGCGGCCGCCAGACGCCGTGCCTCCGCCGCCTTGGCCGCGTCCGGCGCCCCGCGAACGAAAAGTTCCTTAGCGTTTCCGGCGCGGAACTCAATGACGCCCATGTCGCGGAGCCGCTCAAGGAGCGCCCAGGCTTCCGATGAAATCACCTCGACGGACGATTCCGGAAGCGGAACGCCGCCCGCGCCGGAGATGCGGCGCGCCGCCTCGGCCCGGTCGAGGCCGCTTCCGACAACGACTGCGGCGCTGGCCCCATCGCGGTCACCGGCTCCGGCGGAAACCATCATGACGCGCTCGACCCCGGGACATTCCGCAACGAGTTCGGCGCGGAGGCGCTCCTCTGGTGGAATCTCCGGCCTGATTCGTTCCGGAGGCGGCACGGCGGGCTGCTTCTCGCCGACTGCCGTGTCGCCCATGATGGACGAAAGCCGCTGGAGGAAGGCACTCTTCTTTTGCCTCTTTTCGCCGTTCGCCTCCGCGTTCAGACGCTCGAAGTCAGCCGCATCGCCGATTTCGTCCAGCACGTAGTCCGCCAGCCCCTGCTTGAAGCTCAGCGTCTGGAGCATCCGCTCCTCGATCGTGCCGGCCGCGACCATGTTCACCACGAGAACGTCGCGAGTCTGGTGCTTGCGCCAGGCGCGGGCGATGCGCTGCTCAAGCTTGGCGGGATTCCACGGCATGTCGAGGTTCACGACCACGCTCGCCGTCTGAAGATTCAGTCCGACGCCGCCCGACTCGGACGCGAGAAACACGCGGCAGTCGGGGTTCTCCTTGAATCGGCGGATCTCGTCGCGGCGGCGCTTCTGCGGAACGGCACCGGTGTGGAGCGCGTAGCCGATGCCCTTCCTTTCCAGGCGCTCCATGACCAAATCGAGCATACGGGTCCATTCAGAGAACACTAGGACCTTGCGCGAGGGGTCGTCGGCGAAGAGGTCGTCAAGAACCCTCTCGAACTCGTCCAGCTTGGGCGAGTCCTTGATTTTCGGATCGAGGATGTAGCACGTGTCGCAGAGCATCCGCATCATGCCCAGTTCAATCTGGAGTCGTTCCTGCTCCTTGGGCGTGAGCGGGCGCTTCCGCAGAATCGCCACGAGGGAGGCGACTTCGCGGTAATGCTCGTTGTAGCGGCGCCCCTGCTCCGGCGTCATGCCGGTCTTGTAGGTCTTCGACGTCCGTCCGGGCAATTCGTCCTCCACGGCCGACTTCCGGCGCCGCAGCAGGATAGTCGAAGCCGCGTCGTGCAGTTCGCCGAGGTTCTTGACTCCCTCGTTGCGCCCGTCGGCGTCGAAGGAATAGAATCTGCGGTTGAAGCGGAAGAGACTGCCGAAGAGAGAGGGATCGATGAATTCGGCGAGGGAATACAGCTCGTCGATCCGATTCTCAAGCGGCGTCCCCGTTAGGACGAACGCGAACGGAGCGGACAGCGCCTTCAGGTTGCGCGCCGTCTTCGTCTTCCAGTTCTTGATGCGCTGCGCCTCGTCGAGGACAACGAGATCGGGCCGGAGGCGCTCGTTGATTTCCTTCCAGTCCAGGACGACCTGCTCGTAGTTCGCGACGAGGAAGAACGCCTCCGTTTTCGCGTAACGTTCGAGACGGGCGGCGCGAGCTCCGAAAAGCAGTTCCGCGCGGGCGTCGGAGAAGGTCCGGATCTGATCCTCCCATTCGCCCTTGAGAGAGGCCGGCACGATTACGAGAACACGGCGGACATCGGCGACCTCGCGAAGAAGCAGCGCCGCCGCGATGGCCTGGACCGTCTTGCCGAGCCCCATTTCGTCGGCAAGAATGGCGCGGCCTTTTCCGGCGAGGTGGAGGGCTCCTTCGCGCTGGTAGGGGTAGAGGGACTTCTTCAGGAATGGCCAGCAACCGTCTCCGCCCTGCAGGTCGCGGAACTCGCCGACGGCGCGCTCCAGCGCCTCGCGGCGGATCCGGTCTGCAAGATGGCGACGGACCTCCGCCGAAACGCGCAGGGAACCGGGCGCGATCTGGTTCAGCCGTTCGCAGGCGCGGAGAAAGGCGTCTATGCCCGCAGCGGAGCCGTCCTTGAGCGTTCCGTCCTCGCGGCAGTATCCGGAGAACAACCGGACGATCCGTTCGTCCGGCACCTCCGGTGGGAGAAACACGGGGGCATACGGATCGCGACGCATGAACACCTCGGCGCAGCGGGACCGACGGGCCGCGCCGCGTTTGCGAGCAGCCCTTTTGACAACGAGTTCGATGTGCTTGCACGTGCCCAGCCCGCTCTTGGCGAAATCCGGACAGTCGCAGGTGTTGATCGGATCGGCGAGGGAGCGCAGTTCGACGCGATACGCGACCGTCCGACGATCGGATGCCGGGTGGGAAACCTCGTAGATGCCGAAGACATCGTCAACGTCGACGGCCTTCACCTTCATCGGCTCGGAGACCGCCCGCTCCCTGCGCTTCTGGCGCTCCTCGGCGTCGGTCGTCGCCCAGCTCTCTGACTTCGGAGTTCTGGCGCGGATGTTTTCTTTTTGTCTTTTCATGGGGAAACAAGGATGGTCGTTCGGTAATTTGGCGGTGTTTCGCTCGGCAATTTGGCGAATAACAAGGCGTTGGGAACCGCGGAAAGCACGGCCTACTCCGTATTCAATCACCGCACGACTGCGGAATGTCTACGCATTTAGAATGTCGCGGAACACGGCGGCGGCGTAGAGCGGGAGCGACACCAGTTCGTAGGCGGGAAGCTCGCGCGAGGGAACGGCGGCGACGGTCTGGCGCGAGGCAGGGTTGAGGTCGAAGCGGTAGGACCTCCGCGGCCCCTTCTCCTTCATGAACTGGGCCAGGGACCGGAGCGAGCCGCTCGCGCCGGCCTTCACTTCGACCGGAACGACTTCGCCGCTCCGGTCGACGAGGTAGTCGACCTCCGCGTTGCTCGCCCTTCCCTCGCGAAGCCAGTAGTGGAGAAGCGGCGGTTCCGAATACCCTCGGAAGGATAGCAGATGCTGTCCGACGAACTGCTCGGCGACGGCGCCTTCGTTCACGAGCCGGACCGAATCCATGCGACCGATGGCGGCGGCGTCCAGCCCGGCGGCCTTGCTCATGAGCCCGACGTCGAGGAAGAGCGGTTTCCAGACCGCCTCCGATTCCTCCGCGGCGAACGGAACGCCGTTGCCGTCCGCGTGATGCACGGCGGAGAAGATCTTCGCCTTGCGGAGCAGCTCCAGGCACGCCTTGACGTCCCGCGGCAGATCCTCGCGGGAGAAGTTGACGTATTTTGCCTTCTTCCCGATCCACATCGGAAGGCCGCGGAAAACCGTCTGAAGAAGGGCGAGCTGCCGGTCGCTGGCGTATTTCGCGAAATCGTCCTGATAGGTCTGCAGAATCTGGGTCTGGACCTCCGACGCCTCACGGGAAGATCCGGTTTCAGACATCGCGAGAACAGCTTCCGGCATTCCGCCGACCGCACAGTATTCGCGGAGCAGGGACAGCAGCCGGGCATGGGCACCATCCGGAATTCCCTTCGCGATGGCATCTGCGGCGAGATAGCGCAGCAGGTCCGGCGATCGCTCCCGGGCGTACTCCGAAAAGTCCATCGGTCCAAGATGCAGGTAGGAGATGCGACCAACCGGCATCGAGAAGGAATGCTTCGCGAGGGCGAACTCGAGCAGCGACCCGGCCGCGACGATTGCCAGCGCGGGTCGGTCCTCGGCCAGATATCGCAAGGCCGGGATCGCCTCCGGAACGGCCTGGATCTCGTCGAGGAACAACAGTTCGCCGTCCCTGATCGGCGCCCGGGCGATGGATTCCAGTTCGGCCAGGATCGTCTCCGTCCGAAGCGACGCGAACGTCTTCCCCAGTTCGGGATGGCGCTCAAGGTTGATCTCATGAAGAACGAGACCCTCCGCAGTCGCGTAGTTCCGGACAAGCGTCGACTTTCCGACCTGACGGGCGCCACGCAACACCAACGGCTTGCGCTTCCGTCCGTTGAACCAACGGCGCAGCTCTGCTTCCGCATGTCTTTTCATGGCATTTTCAAACAACAGTTGTTTGTAATTGGGGTCAATTATAGACAACTCCAGTCGAAAAACAAGAGAAATTGCACCATTGTTCCGCGTCCAATCGCCGCGCGACTGCCAGATGTCTATGCTTAATGCGGGGCGCCACACGAAGCGTAGATTGACAGAAGCCGCGCCAGGTTGCGGTCGGGGCGGCAGTCCGAAGTCTCGAAGGCTGCGCGCGCGGCCTCGCCCATGCGGCGGAGTGCGGCGGAATCGGCGAGGAGGGAGCGAATGGCAGCGGCAAGGGCGGCGGGATCGCCGGCAGGAAAGAAACGACCGGTGACGTTGTCATTCACCAATAAAGACTGACTGCCAATGTTCGTGACGAGTGCCGGAACACCTTGGCTTGCCGCTTCAAGAATCGTGAGCCCGAAAGTTTCGTACCAAAGCGACGGGAACACGAGCAAATCCGAGGAAGCAAGTTCGAAAAGCGCCTTTTCGCGCGAAAGGCTGCCTAGGAAGCGGACAGAGGAGGCGATGCCGAGGGATGAGGCGAGTGTGCGAAGCGCGTCTTCTTCAGGTCCTGATCCGATGACTGAAAGAGTACAACTATCGAGGCTTGCGCCGTTGCTCAGCAGCGCCCAGGCGCGGAGGAGGACGTCAACGCCCTTTTCAGGAGAAAGACGGCCGAGATAGACAACGCTGACGGCGGGGGCGCCTTCGCTTGTCGCGCGTCGCTTGTCGAAAGATCTGTCCAAAATTTGAGGCGCAAGTCCTGCGTACGGGGACATGAGACAGGCAACTTGCGACTTGAGACCCGTTTCTGCCGGCCGTACCGGCAGAAACGCATTCGGCTTGACAACGATTTTGTCGGCTGGAAGGCCGGCCTGGATGAATTTTTCGCGGGCAAATTCAGTCAGGGCAATGTAGCGCGTCACCTTTCGACGCCAAGTTCCCAGTGCGCGATGGACAAGCAGCATCGCGGACGTCGTGGCCGATTGAAGAAACGAACCGCGATAGCACCGACGGCATACTCCGCGCAAAGGCGAACGGCCAAGACAGCTCTCGCAGATCCGGCCGCCGCGGTAAAGATAGCCGTTCAGGCATGTCAGACGGTAGTTGTGCAGGGTCTGCACAACAGGAACGCCTTCTCTGGCGGCGGCATAGTAGATCGAAGGCGAAATCAGAGGAAAGGTATTGTGGCAGTGAACGACGTCCGGCTTTTCACGGCGAATGAGCTCCCGCACCTCGCGAAACGTCCGTTGGTTCCATACAGTTCGGACCGCCAGTGAAATTTTCGCCGCCAGTCCTCCGCCGTCATGTATGTCGGCATTTGCCTTTTCGTAGCGGACGACCTTGTGCCCAGCCTCTTCGAGCATCCGGCATTCGGACTCGAAGACGCTGTCCTCGCCACCGCGATTGCGATAGCGGTTGTGAGCCACAAGAATCGTCATGGGAAGATTGCAACCCAAAAACTCATGCCGAAAAAAACACTTGCATTGTCAGTTGTGCGCGAAATCGTATCACAGGCTCCAGATGCGGTCAAATGACTGAATTTCGCGACTGATAAAGTTAGGCTTGAAAAACGAACATTGAATCGTATAGTGTTCCTCGCACAGCCCCGAACCACCCCTACGTGGGGCTCTGGAACGGGGAAACAACCCAACGAGGACCAACACATGAAATTCATCTGCACCGTCTGCGGCTATGTCCATGAAGGCGACACGCCGCCCGCCAGCTGCCCGCAATGCAAGGCTCCGGCCGACAAATTCCGCAAAGCCGAAGAACCCGCCGCCACGGCGACCGCCAACGCTGGCTCGCCCGCCAAGGGCAAGCTCGCCCTCCCGGCAATGGCATGCGAACATGTCGTCGGCTCCGCCAAAGGACTCGACCAGCGCGTCGTCGACGAACTGCGCAACAACTTCAACGGAGAATGCTGCGAAGTCGGCATGTATCTGGCGATGAGCCGTCAAGCCGAACGCGACGGATATCCCGAAATCGCAGATGCGTTCAAGCGCTACGCGTTCGAAGAGGCGGAGCATGCGGCCAAATTCGCCGAGCTTCTCGGAGAAGTGGTCACCGACAGCACCCAAAAGAACCTCGAACTGCGCACTGCGGCTGAAACCGGCGCCTGCGCCGGAAAGCTCGCGCTTGCGACGCTTGCCAAGCAACTCGGCTATGACGCCGTGCATGACACGGTCCACGAAATGGCCAAGGACGAAGCGCGTCACGGCAAGGGATTCGCCGGACTGCTCGCACGCTGGTTCTAACGCGCGCCGTCAGCGGCGGCACCCGCGCCGCGTTTGCGCCAATCATCGGCGCAAGCCGCG
>CAMOSH010000029.1 GCA_946624575.1 uncultured Verrucomicrobiota bacterium | reverse complement strand
CCATTTTCCTGGCGCTCTTTGCGTTCCGTTGCATGGACAGTTTTTGGTCACACCCTTGCGTTCGTTTGATAATCGGCGAACGATGAAAAATTGTTCTTGCATGCAATGGGGGAAGTGTTTATCATTGGGGCGTCTTTCAGTTCGAAGGCATCCTATCTCCGGAACGGAGATCAAACACCAGGAACAAACAACACATGGACATATACGTCGGCAATCTTGCCTACGCGACGACGGACGAAGAGCTCCGCGAACTTTTCGCGCGACATGGTTCCGTGACTTCGGCACGCGTGGTCAAGGACCGCGTGACCGACCGCTCCAAGGGCTTCGGCTTCGTCGAAATGCCCGATCGCGAGCAGGCCAACGCGGCAATCGCCGCAATCAACGGCACGGAAGTCGGGGGGCGCACTCTTCGCGTGAACGAGTCGCAACCCCGCACGGACCGGCCGCCGCGCCGCAATCCGCCCTCCGGCGGATCACGCTGGTAGCGACCGTTGGCGACACGCTCGTCCTTTCGGTTCCCATGTCGGCAAGCCGCTTTCCATGATGCGTCGTTAGCGACGCCCTGCGCACTGGTTCCTTGATTTGCGTAGCCGTCGCTCCATCGCGGAAAAGGCCTGGCCGGCAGCCGAAAAGATCGGACGCGACGCCAGCGCGTACATCAGCGCCACCCGTTCGCGGGTGGCGCTTTTTCGTCCTTGCGTCTTGAATTTCGCGGGCGAAGTGGTATCATCGGCCGCTCTTTCGATTCTTCCCCTGAAATCAAACGAAAAACATGAAGACGACGATACCCGCCGTTTCGTTCCCGCTTGCGGGATTCCGTCCGCCGCTTGCCGCGCTTAAGGAACTCCGCGCCGCCGCGCGCGGCGGTCATGTGCGCGTGAGTTTCGCGTGGGAGCGCGAAAACGGCGCATACTTCCGGTTCGATGTGCCGCTTCCGGAGCGGATCGCGCCCAAGGCGATGCCCGAAACGCGGCGCCTTGTCGAGCGAATCGTGAAATTCGCGCTGTGGAGCGCGGGTGGCTGGCGATTGCGGATTGCAGGGCCGGACGAGATCGTGCGCCCAATCGTGCGCGACTATTCGCGCCGAGGCAGGCGCCGTTTCGACTTCGCATTTTTCTCCGATCTGTACTCGCGTGACATGGTGGCCGAAGTCGTCCCCATGAGAAAAGTCCCGCGCACGAGCGAGAGGCGCGTAAAGGTGCGCAACAACGCAGACGGCAACCGCATCGGGTTCGATCTGGGAGCAAGCGACTTCAAGATCACGGCCCTGAAGCGCGGTCGCACAGTTTTCTCGAAGGAGTTTCCGTGGAATCCTCGCGTCGAGCCAGATCCGGAATACCACTACTCCAAGCTGACGGCCGGGTTGCGGGAGGCAGCGGACGCGCTTGACGGCAAAGTTGACGCGATCGGCGGCTCCACGGCCGGGACGCTTGTCGGCAAGCGACTCGGTCCGGCCTCGCTCATACGCGCGGTCCTCGAACGCAATCCTGCCGGGAAGGATGCTGCTCGTGGCATCTTCGAACGCATCGAAAGGGACTGGGGCGTTCCGTTCGAGGTGTTCAACGACGGCGACGTGACTGCGCTCGCCGGGGCTATTTCCATGAAGCGCACCGGGATACTCGGCGTCGCGATGGGGTCCAGCGAGGCGGCCGGATACATCGACCAGGACGGAGCTCTCACCGGTCGCATCAGCGAACTGGCGTTTGCGCCGGTTGACCTGGATCCGGCCGCGCCAGCAGACGAATGGAGTGGGGACGTCGGCGTCGGCGCGATGTACTTCTCGCAGCAGGCCGTCAACTTCCTGGCGCGGAAATGCGGCATGTCGTTTCCCGACGCCATGCCGCTTCCGGAGCGCCTAAGGAAGGTGCAGGACGCCATGGAAAGGCGCGAGGACGCAGCGTTGCGCGTCTATCTGGCGATCGGGCGGTATTTGGCTCATTCGGCCGCATGGTACCGCGAGTTCTACGACTTCTCAAACCTGATGATACTCGGACGGGTCACCAGCGGCTTCGGTGGCGACGTCCTGCTCCAGACCGCACGGCTTGGACTCGCCGAACTCGATCCCGCGCTCGCCGAGAAAATCGACATCTTCATGCCGGACGAAAACGCACGTCGTCTTGGCCAGTCCGCAGCCGCGGCTCAAATACCCGAAATCAAGAACAAATGAAAAGCAAAATCTGCATCGAATCGTTCCGCACTTACCGTGAAATGTCCGCAGCGGCGGCCGCCGCCATCGCCGGCGTTCTCCGCGACAAGCCGGACTGCGTACTTGGCCTCGCCACCGGCTCCTCCCCGATTGGAACCTACGACGAACTTGCCAGAATGCACGCCGATGAGGGACTTTCCTTTTCGAAGTGCACTTCCGTGAACCTCGACGAATATCTGGGGCTGCCGGGAACGCATCCGCAGAGCTACCGCCGGTTCATGGAGGAGAGGCTTTTCTCGCGCGTGGACATCCGGCGTGAGGCGACGTTCGTGCCGCTGGGCACAGCCGCCGACCCCGAAGCCGAATGCCGCGCGTACGACGAACGCATTGCGGCGCTTGGCGGCATCGACGTGCAGCTGCTCGGCGTCGGGCCTGACGGCCATGTCGGCTTCAACGAACCGGATGACGCTTTTACGGCCGGGACGCACGTGGTGCGGCTGGAGGCGTCTACAATCGACGCGAACGCGCGCTTTTTCGCGTCGCGCGACGAAGTGCCGCGCCAGGCGCTCACGATGGGAATGCGCGGCATCATGACCGCGCGCAAGATCGTGCTCGTTGCGTCGGGCGCGGCGAAGAAGGCGGTGCTTGCCGCCGCGCTGGGAGGTCCCGTCACGCCGCGCCTTCCCGCCTCGATTCTTCAGCTCCACCCAGACGTGTCGATTCTCTGGAGCGAGGAGTAGAACCGGCTCTTGCTCGCATGCGGCGGCGGCTTGATTTTGCAATCAAGCCGCCGTTCTTTGCAATTGCGCGGATTCGGGCCGGGTGGTATCATCCGGCCCGTCCTGCGTCATCCGGGAACCAAAAGATGAAAGAAAAAGAAATCACCGCCGCCAAAGCCGGCGGACAACTCGACGGAACTAATCTGCTCCATCTCTCGCATGTGCATCGCGGCGGCGGCAAGTTCGAGCGCCCAGACAACACGTTGGAGACGTTTCGCTGGTGCTGGGAAAACGGCTCAGCGCTTGAATGCGACTGCCGCCGCACACGCGACGGCGTCGGCATCATGCTTCACGACAAGACGCTGCGGCGCACTGCGCGAGGGATATCTGATGCGCTGGCCGCGGCCGACGTTTCGACCCAGCTGACATACGACGAAATCAAGGACGTGGACGTGGGGTCGTATCTCTCCCCGGAGTTCTCGCACCACCGCATTCCCACGATTGACGCCGTGTTCGCCGAAATGCGTCGCGATCCGAAGTGGCTCTGCTTCGTCGACGAAAAGGGCGCCGGAACGAAGTGCATCGCGGAAAAGGCGCACCAGGCCGGGGTGTTCGACCAGGTGTACTATTCGGGATGCGTTTACCAGAACGCCATCAATTGGACGACTGAAAACCCTGGCGGCAAGACCATGATCTGGATTGGTACTTGGCCCGTGCCCGGTCTCGAGCATGGCGAGGCCGATCAGGAGCGTTTCCGCGCCCACTACGAGAGCAAGATGGAGGAAATCCGCGCCGGCGGCTTCAAGTCGGTGTCGGTTGTTTCTCTCCATTCGTACTACAACCCGGAGGCGGCGGATCCGTTTGTGCCGGGTATGGAATATCTCAAGGGGCTGGTCGACGAATTCCACGCGCACGGCATACCGGTTTGCTCGATTCCGTTCGCTGGCGGAGACTCCGAGGACGCCTACCTTGAACTCTGGAAACTCGGCTTCGACGGATTTTCCAGCGACTATCCGAGCGTGATGTTCTCGGCTATTCGCAAAATCAAGGGGATGGCCGAATGAAATACGGTCGGGCTTCCGGCTCCATGGCGCCGGCAATAGTCTTGGCGGCGGCGCTGTTCACCTCGTTTTCCGCTGACGGGGTGCAGCTGCCTTCCGTATTTGGCGACAACATGGTGCTTCAGCGCGGGCAGACGGTTCCGGTCTGGGGCAAGGGGCGGCCCGGCGAGCGCGTGACGGTCAAGTTCGCCGGCGCGACGGCCGGCGCCACCGTCGCGGCCGACGGCACCTGGCGCGCCGCGCTGCCGCCACTGGCCGCGTCCTCCGAAGGCGCGGTCTTCACAGTCGTCGGCGATGGCGGCGACGAGGCGGTGGCGTTCACCAACGTCGTTGTCGGCGAGGTGTGGTTCTGTTCTGGCCAGAGCAACATGGAGTACACCATGAGCGCCCGCCGCAAGGTCAAGGACTGGGAGCGCGAAGTCGCCGCCGCGCAGTGGCCTCTCATACGTCACTTCCGAGTCGCTCACAAGACCGCGACAGAGCCCCTTGACGACGTGTCCGCCAAGTGGGAGGAAACGACTCCGCAGACGATTCCTCCGCAGAGCGCGGTCGCGTTTTTCTTCGGCGAGACACTCCACAAGGAGCTGGATGTGCCCGTCGGCCTCATAAACGCCTCCTGGGGCGGAACCCGCATCGAGCCATGGACTCCGGCCGGGCATCCGGACGACCTCTGGCTCCTCCAGAACCTGAAGCACTGGGACCGTCCGCACGACGTGCCGACGACTCTTTGGAACGGAATGGTCGCCGGTCTCGTCCCGTTCGCGATCCGTGGCGCGATATGGTATCAGGGCTGTGCCAACCGGATTGACGGCGAGGCCTATCTGCAAAAGACGATCGCTCTCGTGCGCGGATGGCGCCGCGAATGGGGGCAGGGGAACTTCCCGTACTATCTCGTGCAACTGGCACCGTACGGCTACGGCAACGTCCGTGATACGTCCCTGGCGCTCTTCCAGGAAACCCAGGCGCGTGTGCCGGACGCTGTTCCCAACAGCGGCTACACGGTCATCAACGACGTGGGGGACGTGAACGACATCCATCCAACCGACAAGCGCACCGTCGGGACGCGCCTGGCCGACCAGGTCCTCGACCGCGTGTACGGCAAGTTCGTCCGTCCGTGGAAGACTCCTGTTGCCAAAGACGCCGTGTTCGGGACGGATTCCGTCAGGATTTCGTTCTCCGACGCGGACGGTCTTAAAACGCGCGACGGACTGCCGCCGAACGAGTTCGAGCTTCGCGACGTGCTTGGCAAATGGCGCGTCGCCGATGCGAAGATCGAGGAAAGCGACGTCGTCCTGACTGCTGCTGGCGTGACCAACCCGATAGCCATGCGCTTTGCCGGACACAACGGCTCCACCCCGAATCTCGTCAATGGATCCGGGCTTCCAGCCGGGCCGTTCCATTTCGGCAAGCCCTATCCGTTTGGCCTGGCGGCCGTGATCCCCGAATCTGCGGGCTTCACCTGCATCCAGCGATACGACATACCGGAGTGCTGCAATCTGGCGAAAGACCCGCCCGCGGCCATTGGCGCCCCGCTCACAGACGTCGCCCGCGTCGGATACCTGCTGGAATTGGAGCAGCCCGACGGCGACACCAAGTACGCATTTGCGGAGATGGATGCATTTTCTCCGCTTGGCGACGAGCTCCGGCTGCGCGGCGGCGAGCTCATGCCGAACGTGCGCGTCTTGGTGTCGAACCTCGTTGTCGTTTCCAACGTTGACGGGATCGACACCGACGGCGAGCGCCGCAACGGCGTGGTCGAATTCTACGGAAGCAACTATTCGCCGAGGAAGGCGGTGGCCTCCGAGGACGGCCTTGCGGACAAATACGACAGCAACGACGCGCCCTCGGAGGTTGCCGCGAAGGTGCCGGGTTTCGGATGCCTCCAGGTACACGACTCCCGCACGAAGCGTCCGGTGCTTTGCTTCAACCATTTCAACTCGTCCAATGTCCCTTGCGACGTGGGCATCGGCAAGGCGCCGGGCGACCAGCACCCGGACTGGACGCACAGCCGGAACTCCCGCGGATACTCCGCCCGCCGCATTTCCGTGTGGGTGAAGCGCGCTCCCGAATCCTCCGTGCAGGAGACGCCAGCCGCGCCTGCCGCCGATGAAAACTGATTTGCAAACAAAGGGAGAAATACCGAAATGTCACAAGCAATGATCGATCGCGCGCTGTCGCGCGCCACAGACACCCGGGCCTGCCTTATCGGCGAGGGCATCGTCGAAAACGCCGCCTCGGTGCTTAAGGACAATTTCCCCGGTGCCCGGCGCGCGGTGGTCGTGTGCGATCCGCGCACGAAGGCTGCCGCAGGCGAAAGGGTTGAGACCCTGCTGCGGGCGGCGGGGATCGAAGTCACCGAACATCTTCTGGAACCTTCCGGCAAGACGTTCCACGCCGACTACTCGTACATCGCCCCCATCCGCGAATCCATTGCGAAGGCGGCCGCCGGCGCTTCGGCTTCTAACGTGGTGCCGGTTGCCGTGGGAAGCGGCGTCGTGAACGACCTGACCAAGCGCGCCGCCGGCGAAGAGTCGCTGCCGTACATGACCGTGGCCACTGCGGCGAGCGTCGACGGCTATTCAAGTTTCGGGGCCGCGCTGCGCAGCCCCGAGGGTGCAAAGCAGACATATGCCTGTCCGGCCCCGCGCGCGATCGTCGCCGACCTCGACGTCATGCGCACCGCGCCTGACTGGATGGCGGCCAGCGGTTTCGCCGATCTCATGGCCAAAGTCCCAGCCGGCGCCGACTGGATACTTGCTTCCGAGCTTGGCGCGGCGGAATGGCACGCAGAGGGATGGCGCACGGTTCAGGAGGGGCTGAAGGACGCCATCGGCGATCCAGAAGGCGTCGCGGCCAAGGAAACTGGCGCGCTCACGCGCTTTGTCGAGGGGCTGATGCTCGGAGGCTTCGCGATGCAGGACATGCAGAGTTCGCGTCCGGCTTCCGGCGCGGAGCATCTGTTCAGTCACTTGCTGGAAATGCGCGACCACACGTACAAGGGCGAAATCGTCCCGCACGGCATTCAGGTCGGGGTGTTTACGCTTTTCATGAGCAGGGTCTACGAGTCGATTCTCGCGTTTGACTACACGGCGCTCGACGTCGAGGCCTGCATGTCGCGCTGGCTGCCGCTTGAAGAGCAGGAGAAAGTCGGGGCGCAGGTGTTCGCCGGAACGAAGTTCCCCGATCTCGGCGTCAAGGCGGTTCGCGCGAAGTATGTGGACGCCGCCGCGATGCGGAGGCGGCTGGAGGACCTCAAGGCCCGCTGGCCGCAAATCCGCGCCCGGCTTTCCGGCCAGCTGCTGCCTTCGGCGGAAATCGAGCGCAGGCTGCGCGTCGTCGGCGCTCCGGCGACACCGGAGGAAATCGGCTCCACGCGCGAGGCTTCGCTTGCAGATGCGCACAAGACGATTTTCATGCGGGACCGCTACATGGCGTTGGATCTGCTGGCCGTGACCGGGCAGCTCGATTCCTTCTGTTCCGCAGCTCTCGGACTGTAGTGTTGCGCGCGCCGTTTCGCCTGCTGGTCATCTGCGGGCGAAACGGCGCTGTGCGCGTCAGCGGTCGGAGACCGGCCAGGATGGCGCGATTTCGAGGCCGAAGGAATCGGGCGGGGGAATCCCGCGCCCGGTTCCGGCAAGCCCCGCGATCATCGCGGCGTTGTCGCCGCAATGGCGCGGCAACGCGAGAAGAAGCCGCACCGACAGGCGTCCGCACGAATTGGAAAGCGCGGCCCGCAGCCGCGAGTTGAGCGACACGCCGCCGCCGACGGCGAGCGTCCTGGCGCCCGTCTTGGCGATGGCGCGCTCGCATCTGCGCACGAGCGCCCCGACGACGGCTTCCTGGTAGTCGCAGCAGAGCTGCGAGATTTGGTCGTCATCTTGCGGCGGATTGTTGCGCACGTGCACGAGGAGGGCGGTCTTGAGTCCGCTGAAACTCGTGCAGAGCTCGGGATCGAGACCAGGCACAAGCGCTCCGTCGCGAACGTTGCCTTCGGGGAAAATCCCCAGACGTGGCGTCCGGCCGCGGGCGCGTTTGTCCACGACCGGACCGCCGGGGTATCCCAGCCCGAGCAGTTTAGCCGCCTTGTCGAGCGCTTCTCCGGCTGCGTCGTCCACGGTGCGGCCGAGCAGTTCGATTTTTCCCGGTTCCGGCAGCGAGAAGAGATTAGTGTGGCCTCCGGAAACCGCGAGTCCGACGCGCGGAAAGCATTCGGCGGGATCCGGCGCCGCGGGATCCAGGAACACGGAATGCAGATGCGCCTCGACGTGGTTCACCGCGACAAGCGGAAGCCCCGTTGCCAGGGCGGCGCCTTTTGCGAACGACCAGCCCACGAGCAGTGAACTTGCCAGCCCCGGACCGCGCGTCGCGGCGATGCAGTCGATTCCCTTCCAGCCTACGCCGCTTTCATCGACCGCCTGCGCAACGATTCCGGGTAGCAGCCGTATGTGGCACCTGGAGGCCAGTTCGGGAACCACGCCGCCGAATGGCACGTGCTGCATTTGGGTGTGAACCACGCAGGAGAGGACTTCGCGTCCGTCCCGCACGACTGCGGCGGAGGTTTCGTCGCACGACGTTTCGATTCCGAGGACGGTCATTGTCCGTCGGCTCCTTTCGTTTCGGTCGCGTTTACCGCCACGGACTCCCGAGCGTTTTCCGCCGCGGCGGCGGCAATGCGACCTAGGATGTCGGCGACGGCGGCGTCGAGCATGGCGTCCGACCCCTGGGCTCGGAGTGCGGCAAGTTCTTCGGGACGCGCCGTTTCAGGGTTGCATTCGAGCATGTTCAGCCGGTGCACCCGCCAGGCCGTGTCATCGTTCTGGTTTATCCGGACATCGGGAGCGATTCCCTTGCCGTTGATTGATTCACCGTCGGGAGGAAACCATTCCGCAATCGTTAGCTTGATCGAGATACCTTCGTTTCCGATGAAGCTGAACGAGTCCTGCACGACTCCCTTTCCGAATGTCTTTTCCCCGATGACGGTTGCGCGCCCGGACTGCTTTAGCGCAAGCGCCACGATTTCCGCCGCGCTTCCCGTCGTGGAATCCACGAGAACCGCTACGGGGATATTCGAGAATGGGCCGTCCGATTCGGTCGTCAGGCACGAGTCGTCTTCTTCCGGCACACGACCGCGAGTAGAGACGACCTTTGAGCCGGCGGGAAGAAAATTCGCGGCGATTTCCGCGGCGGTGTCGAGGAGACCGCCAGGGTTGCCGCGCAGATCGAGCACCATGCCCTGAAAAGCCTCAGGTCCGAATTTCCAGATCAGTGCCGTTCCAAGTTCTTCGGGCGTTTCCTTGCGGAATTCGTCGATCATGGCGTACCCGATGCCCGATTCCATGAGTCGTGCGGCCGGAACCGACGAATAGTGGATTTTTTCGGGTATCAGCCGCGTCTCGAAAGGCTCCCATGATCCGTCGCTTGGTTTTTCGCATTGTAGGACGAGCGACTCTCCGGATTCAGCGGCCAGCGCGGCAAGAGCCGTGTCGAAGTCCGGCATGTCGGCGATGGCGGAGCCGTTTGCGGCGACAATCCTGTCACCAGCGCGGATCCCGGCGCGGAAAGACGGGGAGGCAGGATGTACGATTCGGACTTCAAGCGCCGAGTCCGTGGGCTCAACCATGATGCCGAAGCCCTCGATGACGTTGTCGTCTGATTCCGCCGGAGGGCTGTCGCATTTGTCGTCGGACGCCTCGACGGCGCCGTAGTCGTCGAACGAGGTCAGCAGTCCGTCCATCGCTCCGATCGACATTTCGCGAAATGAGGGTGGAACGAGACTGCGGTCGCGAGCTAGGACCATAGTTCTCGCGAGTTGGATGAAGTTCTCGAACGGGTCGTCGTTGGCGTCCGTTTCGGATGCCTTCGCAGATTCGGATTCGGCTACTGCCTGGGCGCGTGCGGTGGCACGCTTGAGGTCGTCCGGGGTGGGCAGTTGCGAGATTTCGTAAGTCGCGTCGCGTCCGAATCCTGGGAGCTGACTGTCTGCGATCGCGCCCGAGGCGGGCGCCGCCGACAGGAGGCTTGCGAGGATGCCTGCTGACAGGATGGTTGCGGACAGAATGGTCGCGGGTGCCGTCTCCGAACCTGCAGCCCGAGCTTCATCCGGGTGCGGCTTCGATTTTCCGCCCCCAGGTGCGGATGGTCCGTGGCCGCGGCCATTTTCGCCCCTGAACAGTCTGTTCAGGAAGAGTAGTCCACCGGCGCACGAATAGGCCAGGGTGAACGCCATGTAGCAAAGCGAAAGCGCGGCCGAACTCGCCGCCGGGTCCGCTCCTCGCTCTCCAAGGCCGACTGCGGTGAAGAACAGCATGTACCCGGCGTCGCGCAGGCCGATCCCGTTTATGGAAACCGGAACCGCCTCCAGAAGGCAGACGAAAGGCACGAACACCCCGCATTCGGCAAGGGTTACGGGCAACGCAAGGGCGCGGGCGACGCACCAGATAGCCAGCAGGACGAAGAGCTGTATCCACAGCGAAAGCGCAAGCGCTCCGGCAAGCGCCCTGCGATCCTTTGCGTACGCGCGCATTGATTCGAAGAACGCATCGACCTTGCGTCCAGCACCGTCCCTGAAGCGGACCGGAAGCGCCCGAATCGCCAACCCGGCGAGCCAGGGCTGCATGGCGAGTGCCGCCAGCAGGAGAAATCCCAGAAAGACAACGAGTGGCACCAGCAGCAGCGTCCGCTTTTCTGGGGGCATCATCCGCAGTCCGAGCAGGGGAAAGGCAAATCCCATCAGCGAAAGCGCCAGGAAGCCGCAAAGCCTGTCAGCGAATACCGACGCCAGGCTCCCCGCGCCGCGTCCCGACTTGTTGGCGATGTCCGCGATTCGGTACACGTCGCCGCCCACGTTCGAGGGCAGGAAGAAGTTGAAGAACGATGAGATCAGATAGCTGGCGAAGAGCTTTCCCGTGTGCACGCGCACCCCGTCCGCGCGCAGCAGCAGCCCCCAACGCACGGCCGATATCCAGGTGTTGCAGACTAGGATTGCGAAGAACGGGACGCACCAGCGCCATTCAAGGCCGCGCAGGGCCGCGCCGAAGGCGTGGCCGTCGGCCTTGCGGTATAGCAGTGCCAGCAGCAACAGCGCGAACGCGGCCTTGAGAAACGTGCGGGCGAGTTTTTTCACGGACGTGCGGGCGCGCCGTTATTCCAGGCCCACGGCCCTACGCGCGGCGTGGAGCGTCTTTTCCGCTTCGACGCGGGCCTTGGCGGCGCCGGACGCGAGGATGTCGCGGACGTCGTCGGGATGCGCCTCAAGCGCGGCCCGTCGCTCGCGGAATGGATCCAGAAGCGCGTGGTAGGCGCGGAGCAGCTCCTTTTTCGCGTCCCCGTAGCCGTAGCCGCCGGCGCGGAAGCGGTCCGCCATGAGTTCGGCTTCCTCAGGGGAGGCCAGAAGCCTGTAGATCTTGTAGATCGTGTTCGTCTCCGGATCCTTGGGCGCTTCGACCGGGGCGCTGTCCGTCACGATGCCCATGATCGCCTTCTTGATTTCCTTGTCGGTTCCTGAAAGCGGAATAGTGTTGCCGTAGCTTTTCGACATCTTCTGCCCGTCTGTTCCGGGCACCGTCGCTACGTCTTCCGGAATGAACCCTTCTGGCAGCTTGAACACTTCGCCGAACTTGAGGTTGAACTTGACGGCAAGGTCGCGCGTGATTTCTAGGTGCTGCTTCTGGTCCTTTCCGACGGGCACCAGATCGCTGCGGTAGAGAAGGATGTCCGCGGCCATGAGGACCGGGTAGGCGAATAGGCCGTGCGTCGCCTCCTTGCCATGCGCGAGCTTGTCCTTGTAGGAGTGCGCGAGCTCCAGGCGCGACATCGGCATGACGATTGAAAGCAGCCAGGCGAGTTCCTGTACGAGGGGCACGTCGCTTTGACGGAAGAACACGACCTTTTCCGGATCGAGTCCGGCCGCGAGGAAGTCGAGCGCCACTCCGTGGATTGCCTCGCGCAGGAGGGCCGGATCGGAAACCGTGGTGAGCGCGTGGTAGTCCGCGATGAAGTAGAAGCAGTCGTCCGCCTTTTCCTGGAGTTTCACGCTCTGGCGGATTGCGCCGAGGTAGTTGCCGAGGTGGAGTCTGCCCGATGGTTGTATGCCTGTGAGTACGCGCATGGTTTGGCGATGTGCAAGGTCTGTGCGCGCCGGTGGCGCGCGGGTTGCGGGTGCCGAAAAGGCCGCGGCGCCGCAGCATGGCGGCGGGGCGCGGTTGCGGAAACGCGGGCGATTCTAGCGCAAAGAGTCCACGGTGGCAATTCTCGCGCGGCGCGAGACTCGGGCGCGGGTCAGTTTTCGCGCGGCGCGGTCAGCGCGCCGAAGCGGCAGAGGCTGTCGCAGAGGCCGCAGCCGATGCAGGTGGCAGGATTCACGTGCGGTCGCTGCCTGCCGTCGGCTTCGGTCCGGAGTTCGAGTGCGGGGCAGCCGCATTTCAGACACGCCTTGCAGCCGACGCATTTTTCGGGATCGGCCACGCGTGCGGGGCCGAGGCGCTTTTTCACGTGGAGCGGGCAGGGGGCGCGGGAGATTACAAGCGAAGGCTCCGGCGCGGCGATCTCCTCGCGGAGCGCCGCGACTGTCTGTTCCTGGTCGTATGGGTTCACCACCTTGATGCGCTCCACGCCGCAGGCGCGCGCGATGCCTTCGATCGAGGCGGCTTTCGTCTCTTCGCCGAGCAGCGTGACGCCGGTGCCGGGGTGGTCCTGGTGGCCGGTCATTGCGGTGATTCGGTTGTCGACTACGACGAACGTCGCGGCGCTCTTGTTGTAGACCGCGTCGAGAAGTCCGGTGATCCCGCTGTGGAAGAACGTCGAGTCGCCGACGATTCCGACGACGGGCTTTTTCTCGCCCGCCTTTTGCATGCCGTGCGCCATCGTGAAGCCAGCGCCCATGCACAGGATCGTGTCCGTTCTCGATAGCGGCGGAAAAGCGCCGAGCGAGTAGCACCCGATGTCGCCCGTCACGATCACGTCAAAGTGGGTGAGTGCCAGAAACAGCCCGCGGTGCGGGCACCCCGGACAGAGCATCGGAGGGCGCGCGGGCAGGTCGGATGCTTCCGGGATGGGCGAGGGCAGGGGAGGCAGGGCGAGCTCCGGGAAAAGGGCGCGACGCACCTCGTGCAGGCGCGCCGGGGTGAGTTCGCCGCAGCGAGGAACGACGTTTTTTCCGTCGCAGGCGATGCCGAGCGAGCGGACGTGTTCCTCGAGGATCGGGTCGCCCTCGTCGATCACGAGCAGCCGGTCGACGGATGCGGCGAAGTCCCGCAACATTGCGTCCGGGAATGGCCAGCTCCATCCGAGCTTGAGAACCGATGCGTCGGGGAAGATCTCCGCCGCGTGAAGCGCCGCGACGCCGTGCGAGACAATCCCGAAGGCGCGGCCAGGGCGGCGGATCACCGTGTTCATGCCGGAGGCGGACGCCGCGGCCGACTGCGCGTCGAGGCGTTCTTCAACCTTGCGGCGCAGGACGCGCCCGTAGACGGGTAGTGGCACGAATTGCGGCACGTTGCGCTCGAAGCGCGTCTCGTTGCGAGGACGTGGCTTGCGCTCGTCCACGAGAGCGCGCGAGTGGGCGACGCAGGTGGTCGTGCGCAGTATCACCGGGCAGCGCCACTTTTCGGAAAGTTCGAGTCCCCAGACGACGAAGTCGCGCGCCTCTGCGGCGTCGGCCGGTTCCAGGCATGGGACTTTCGCTAGCCGCGCGTAATGGCGCGTGTCCTGCTCGGTCTGGGACGAGTCCTGGCCCGGGTCGTCGGCGACCACGATCACCATGCCGCCGCGGACGCCGACGTAGGACAGCGTCATGAGCGGGTCGGCCGCGACGTTGAGGCCGACGAGTTTCATCGTGACGAGAGTGCGGGCGCCGGCAATCGAGGCGCCGGCTGCGGCTTCGAGCGCGACTTTCTCGTTCGGCGACCATTCCGCGTATACGCCGTCGTCCTTGTGGAGGGCGAGGTTTTCGAGGATTTCTGTGGAAGGGGTTCCGGGATAGCCGAACGCGGCCGTCACGCCGCCTTCGAACGCGCCGCGCGCTATCGCCTCGTTGCCGGTGAGCAGGTGTTTCATGCGGCGAACTCTACCAAAACTCGAGCCCGATGGCAACTTTTGCGGAACGCGCTCCAGCGTTTGAAGAATTTGATTGACGCGGGCGGACGAATGTGCGACACTTGGCCCCGTTCGCGACGCAAACGGCGTTAATTTGCCGTCAACAGCAGACCGAATCGCCTTAGCAAGACAAAACAACCATGAAAAAGACACACAAGAAACTTTCCGCGTTTACGCTCATCGAGCTGCTGATCGTGATTGCCATCATCGGCATTCTCGCGACGTTGATGTTCCCGGCCATCGCCAACGTGATGGATCGAGCCAACGGCGTGAAGCTCGGCAACAACGGCAAGAACGTCGTGCAGGGCATTCTTTCGGCCAACATCGAGCGTGAAGCCATGAGCAAGGGCGCCATCTGGCCTTCCAAGGGCAAGTGGTCCGATTCCAACGCCTACTTCGCCCGTCTGCTGGGCAGCGGCGGCGCCGTCATTCTCGACGGCATTTCGCCGTCGGTGTTCGCCGGCGCCGGCGTCCCCGCCGCCGCTGATGCGGACGACCTCAAGGACAAGGGCAACGTCTGGAACATGACCGCGTGCGACGATTCTCCGGATGACGCCACGCCGTTCATGATGACCCGCAACCTCAAGGGCCTCCCCGAAGACACGTTCGCCAAGGGTCAGGACACGAGCGCTACGGACTTGAGCACGTATCTCGACGCCTCGACCAAGCCGTTCGGCGCGAAGCAGGTCGTGGTTGTCCGCCGTGGCGGTGCGATGGAGACGATTCGCGCCAAGTATCTTGACACCGAGACCTTCCTCATGGGCACGACGAACTCCGCCATCGAGGTCGTCGAGGCCAAGACGGATTCCGCCACCGGCGAAGACAACGAGTTCTAAGACAATCGAAATCGCATGGCAGGGCGTGACCTGCCACCGATTCAAAGGCGTTCGAGGCATGGCCCGGACGCCTTTTTTGCATTTCGGCTCCATTGGGCTTCGCGTTCCGATTTTATTCACGTGCGCCCAACGCAAAACAATAGTATTGGGCATCGCCCGCAAAAGGGGCGGCGGTCTCTGGCGCGCCGCGCAACGGTGAACTGCGTTCTCCTCCCCGTCGACATTGGCGGCGGTCTTCGGAATGCCCGCGATTGCACACTTTAACCTGTATTGGAAAACTAACGCTATGGGGGACGAATGCTCCCGCCCCAACAAACGCGCGAACTTAGGGGCTTGACTTGGAGGCGAGTTTCTGATTGTCTTGCGGGCGCCGTGCGACGGGATCCTTCCGATTGTCGGGAAGAACGCGGCGGCGACATTCACTGAAAACAAAATGGACATCAAAACCCTGCGACACAGCGCGGCCCACGTCATGGCCTACGCGGTGAGCGAACTGTTCCCTGACGTGAAGCTGGACATCGGTCCTGCGACCGACGAGGGCTTTTACTACGACTTTGACCTGCCGCATCGCCTTGGCGAAGAGGACTTTGCGGCGATAGAGGCCAAGATGGCGGAAATCGCCGCTGCGAATTATCCGTTCGAGCGCATCGAGATGGAGCGCGCGGAGGCGAAGGCGTTTCTCGAAGGGCGCGGCCAGAAGTACAAGGTCGAACGTCTTGCCGACATCCCGGAAGGGGAGCCGATTTCCTTCTACAAGTGCGGCGACTATTGGGATCTTTGCCGCGGACCGCACGTTCCGTCAACCGGTTGCGTCAAGGCATTCAAGATCATGTCGGTCGCGGGTTCGTACTATCGTGGAGTGGAGACGAATCCGATGCTCCAGCGTCTCTACGGCATCGTGGCCGAAACTCGCGAGGAGATTGACGCCGCGCTCGCGCGGATCGAGGAGGCGAAGCGCCGCGACCACCGCCGTCTCGGCGTGGAGCTGGATCTCTTCCACCTCGATCCCGAAGATCCAGGACAGATCTTCTGGCATCCGAAGGGTTGGGCCGTGTACACCGCGCTTCAGGAGTACATGCGCGACAAGATTCGCAAGGACGGATACCAGGAGGTGAATACGCCCGCGATCATGCCGCGCAGCCTCTGGGAGCGCAGCGGACACTGGGGGCACTACCAGAAGAACATGTTCGTCACTGAGAGCGAAAAGCGGGTCTTCGCCGTGAAGCCCATGAACTGCCCGGGCGCGCTCGAAATCTTCAACAGCCGTCTGCGTTCGTACAAGGACCTGCCGCTGCGCCTGGCCGAATTCGGCCACTGCGCCCGCAACGAGCCGAGCGGAACCCTGCATGGCATCATGCGAGTCCGCGGCTTCGTGCAGGACGACGCCCACATCCTCTGCACCGAGGAGCAGATCGAGGGCGAAGTCGCGAAGTTCTGCCACCTGCTCAAGGACGTCTACAAGGACTTCGGGTTCGACCGTAATCTGTCGGTCAAGCTTTCGACGATGCCTGACGACCATGTGGGCGACGAGGCCACTTGGCAGCACGCCGAGTCCGCGCTTGCCGCCGCCTGCAAGTCCGCCGGTCTCGATTACGAGATCCAGCCGGGTGAGGGCGCCTTCTACGGCCCGAAGCTCGAATTCACGCTCGTGGATGCGCTTGGCCGCCCGTGGCAGTGCGGCACGATTCAGCTGGACTACCAGCTGCCGAGCGCCGAACGTCTCAATGCGCAGTACATTGGCGCCGACAACAAGCCGCACCATCCCGTCATGCTGCACCGGGCGGTGCTGGGGTCCCTGGAGCGTTTCCTGGGAATCCTGATTGAGCAGTATGCCGGAGCGTTCCCTGTCTGGCTCGCACCGGAGCAGGTCCGCGTCATACCGATTGCGGATGCGCAGCTCGAACCCGCCAGGGACCTCGTTTCCCGTCTCGTGGACATGGGAGTCCGTGTTGACATCGACGAGAAGGCGGACAAGCTCGGTGCCAAGATCCGCCGCGGTCAGGCTGACAAGATCCCGTTCATGCTCGTGCTCGGGCGCAAGGAGGCCGAGAGCGGCCAGGTTGCAGTACGCACCCGTGACGAAGGCGACAAGGGCGCCATGTCCTTCGACGACTTCGTCGCGCTGTTCAAGGCAAAGGTCGCCAGCAAGTCGTAGGAGACCCGCCTGCTTGCATGTCGGCGGCGCCTCGCAATCGCGCGAGGTGCCGCCGCGTCGTTTCATGGCGATGGCGGCGTACCGGAGGACACCTTCCCGTGGCGCCGCCGCGGCATCACTTGCCGGCGGCCTTTTGCACGTCCTTGTCGGATTTCTCCAGCGGTGGGGCGAGCATCACGCGCTCGCCGCCGTTCAGACCGCCGGTGATGTGCATGAAGCGGCCGTTGTCGAGCCCGATCTGGACTTTGCGTCGGACGGGAGCGCCGTCCTGACCGCGCGTCCAGACGCACGGTTCGCCGTCCACTCGCACCACGCACTGCACCGGCACCGAGACCGCGTCTTCATGGCGCTCCACAAGGATGCGCACCTTGCAGCCCATGCCGCTTTTGAGTTCCCCCATGCCGCCGTCGATCGATACTTCGGCTGGGTATTCCTTGAGATCGGGGTTCATCCAGCGGCGCCCCGTGTCGGGCATCGGCGCGATTTTGGAGAGCGTTCCCGCGAATTCGCGGCCTGGAAGCGCGTCGCACGTGACAGACACCGGCATTCCCGTGGCAATTGCGGAAAGGCTGCTTTCGTGGATGATGGTGGATGCGATGAATGTTTCCGCCGTCGGCAGTATGATCAGGTCGCGGCGCTCCCAGACCTCGACACCCTCCTTCAGGGGCTCGTTGTTGTCCCACGGGCGCGCGTTGCTGGTGGCGTAAATGACCTGTCCGGCCATTGGCGCGATGATGCGGGCCTTGGAGATGTCTCGCTCGAGAGTGTCGAGCTTCTGCTTCTGTCGGTTGTATTCGCTCTGCTTGGCGCGCAGGGCGCTTTCTTCCTGGAGGATCGAGGAAGCGGCCTTGCGCCTGGTGCGGTCAAGCGCGGAAGTCTTCTGCCGCACGTCGCTGAGGAGCGTTTCCAGATCGCGTTTGTGCGTGTACTTTTCGAGCAGTTCCAGACTGCCGCGCGCGTTCTGAAGCGAAAGCTCGGCGTGGCGGAAGGAGAGTTCGTCTGCCTTCAGCTCGCTTTCGGAAAGGAAGGACTCCGCGTGGAGTCGCTTCGACCATTCGTGCTTCTGGCGAGCCTGTTCGAGGGTCTGTTCGGCCAGCGCGACCGTGCCTCGCGCCTCCGAAAGCTTGTTCGGGTATTCGCCCTCCTCGTACCGTACGAGGTCCTCCTTCGCGAATGCGAGTCCCTGTTCCGCGAGTTCGATGTCCGAAGCGGCCTGGTTTTTGGCGATTTCAAGGTCCTCGCGCTTCATTTCAAGCGCCGATTCGGCGTTCTGCACGGCAATCTGCTGGTTGACCAGATCTTCGCGCTTCGACGCAACGTCCAGTTCGACCAGAAGCTGTCCCTGTTCGACGACGGTCCCCTCCGGGACGATGTAGAGAATGGAATTGCGGCCCGGGACTTCGGATTTGAGCGTGATCTGTTCGCTTGGCTTGATCTCGCCGTTTTCGGAGATGTCGATCACGAGTTCCCCCCTGCGGGCTTCGGTCCAGAGCGCCTCTTCCGCGGCCGATTCGTCAGTTTCGCGTCGCAGGACTCCAAATGCCGCAGCGCCGGCGATCGCGACTGCGGCTGCGGCCACGAGCGCTTTTCCTGTCTTTCGTTTCATCGTTGGTTCTTGGAATCGTGATTGTCCTGCGCGGTCCGCAGCGCACGGCCGCGGCGCTTGAGCAGTTCCATTGCGTGTGTGCGGGTGACGGACGTGAGGCGCTCGCCTCCGAGCATGCGCGAGATTTCATCCACGCGAGCGTCGCCGTCGAGCGCGTCAATCGACGTGAAAGTGCGCCCGTTGGAAGTCTGCTTGTGCACGAGAAAATGCGAATCGGCGCAGCTTGCGACCTGCGGCAGGTGCGTGATGCAGAGAACCTGCCGTGACGCGCCGAGCGCGGCGAGCTTGAGCCCGACGACGCGGGCAATCTCTCCGCCGACGTTGGCGTCGATTTCGTCGAAAACGAGCACGGGAATGCCGTCGTGCGCCGCCAGGACCGTCTTGAGCGCGAGCATGACGCGCGAGATTTCGCCGCTTGAGGCGATGGCGCGCAACGGTCTCGGCGGTTCTCCTGGATTGGGCGCGAAGCGGAAGTCCACGTCGTCGATGCCGGACGCGGAGGGTTTTGCGGCTGATTCCACGGCCACCGAGAAGCCAGCGCCGGCGAGGCCGAGGTCGGCCAGTTCCCTGACGACGGCACCGCCGAGAGCGCCGGCTGCCTTCGCACGGGTTTGGGAAAGCGCCGCTCCGGCCGTGCGCAGCCGTTTTTCGGCCTCGGCCAGTTCGCGTTCCAGAGCCGCCAGCGTTTCTCCGCGGTTTTCAAGCGCGGAGAGGCGTTCGCGCGACTTGTCGAGAAAGGCTAGCACATCCTCGACCGTGCGTCCGTATTTGTGCTTGAGAGTCTCCACCACGTCGATTCGCTTTTCCAGTTCGGCCAGCCGTTCCGGGGAGAAATCCATGTCGGAAAGCGCGGACGACATGTCACGGGAGAGGTCGGAAAGGGAGGAGCTGATGCCTTCGAGTCGCTCCAGCCAGTCCGCCGCTCCCGGCGCACCGAGTCGTTTCATTTCGCCGAGGGCGCGGACCGCTTCGCCGGTGGTGTCCACGGCGTTGCCGTCGCCGTCGGAAAGCGCCGCGCACGCGGCAGACCCGAGTTCGAGAATTCGAGCTCCGTTTTCTGCCGCGGCGAATGCGGCGCGCAGCGCGTCGCCGTCGGTCGCCGGGTCAAGCTGTGCCGCCTCAATCTCGTCTGTCTGGTAGCGAAGGAGATCGATTTCGCGCGCCACGGACCCGTCGGAGCCCTCCTGTAGCGCATCGCGTTTTTCCTCCAGCGCGCGAAGGGCCTCCCAGGCCGCGGCGTACGCCGAGCGCTGCGCGGCATTGCCGGCGAATGAATCCAGCGCTTCGAGCTGGAACGACGGCGACAGGAGCGACTGGTTGTCGTGCGGTCCGTGGAAATCGACGAGACGTTCGCCGATGCGACGCGCCACCTGCACGGACGCGGGGCCGCCGTTGATCCAGCAGCGCCCGCCTCCGGAGGCGAGAAGTGTCCGGCGGACGAGAAGCGCCCCGTCTTCGCAGGGGTCGAGGCCGGCTTCATCCAGTATTGGCGCGATTGCCTTCAGCGCCGGAGGCGGCAGAATGAACCTCGCGCGCACATCTGCCTGCGAAGCGCCGGCGCGCACAGCTTCGCGGTCTCCACGGGCCCCCGCCAGCAGCCCGATCGCACCAAGCAATACCGATTTGCCGGCTCCGGTTTCGCCGGTGACGGCCACCAGTCCTGGACCGAAGCGTATGTCGGCCTTTTCTACGACGGCCAGGTCGCGCACGTGCAGTTCTTCTATCATCGGTCAAAGCTCCAACTGTCCAACGGACGTTTGACAATTCGGCGATTCGGATTCTTTTGCGCTTTCGCCTGCGCGCAACAGAGGCGCGAGCCAGGGATTGGAGCGGCATTCGCGGCCTATTGTGGTGGGGCCGCCATGTCCGGGAAGCACGAGCGTCTCGGGAGGCAGTCGAGCGAGACGCAGCAGCGAGCGCTCCATCGCCGCCGGATCGCCACCATGGAAGTCCGTCCGGCCGATTGACGCCGCAAAGAGCGTGTCGCCCGAAAACAGGACTTCGCCGACAAGGTATCCCATGCCGCCGGGCGAGTGCCCCGGCAGCGCAATCGCGTGAAAGACCGCGTCGCCTACGCGGATTTCGTCGCCGTCCGCGACAGGCAGGAGCGTCTTAGGCACATCCAGCACCGGCGTGTAGGGCGGCAGGGCGTTTTGCATCGAGAAGCACCATTCGGCGTCTGCGGCCGCCATGTGCAGTGGCATCGCGGGATTGGCCGCCAGCAGTCCCGGAATCGCGGCAATGTGGTCCAAATGACCGTGCGTGAAGAGGGCGGCGGCCAGACGAAGCCCCATTTTTTCGGTGGCATCCAGAATGCGCTGCGCCTCGTCGCCGGGATCCACGACTGCGGCGAGTCCACTGCCGCAAGGCGCAATCCAGGCGTTTTCGCCGTAGGCGCCCACGACTATCCGTGTGATCTTTCCCTTCGTTCCCGTGTCGTTCATCGTTCGCGTGGTGTGGTTCTAGGTCATGCGCCGAGCATCGTCGCGAGGCGCAGGAATTCGGACGCGCTCCATGCCTGGGCGTCGCAACCGCGCCCACGGTGCGGGGCGTCGCCGTCCATGATTTCGGGAAGCTGCCCGACGATTCCGCTTTCCAGCAGCGGGAGCGCAGAGGCCAGCAGGGAGGCCGCGGCGCCGCGCGCGCTCTCGCCATAGACGGTCACGAGCGCTTCAACGTAGGAGGGGAACGGCCATGGCCAGGCTGTACCGTTGTGGTATGCCGGCTTGCGGCGGGTGTCCTCGTCTCCTTCGTAGCGGCCCCAGTACGGGCGAGCCGGGTCGTTCAGCCTGCCGTGCGGTCCGTCGATTGGAAGTTCGTAGCGGACGCGGCCTGGCGCGAGAGTGCGGATCGCGCCGGGCACGAGCAGTCGTGCCGACGATTCGACTACGGCGCGCGCGACTGGACCGGCTGGATCGAGTGCGCCGAGCGTGACGGCGAAGAGCTGGTTGCAGCGCAGGTGATCGTCCGGCATGGCGTCGGCGGCACGCGGCGGCCAGTGCGATCCGGCCGAGGCGTGCACGTGGAGGCAGTCGGAGAGGAATCCACGATCGGGGTCCCAGAAGAGGCGCTGGAAGGAATCGGCCGCCTTGGCGCGGACGTTCTTCCAGGGGCCGTCGGGGTCGAAGGAGTCCGCGAGCGCGAGCGCCCGCATCCAGAGTGCCTGGATTTCCACCGGGAATCCGGCACGCGGAGTCCCCGCGGGCCAGTTCGTGTCCATCCAGGTGAAATGGGCTGGGGAGTACACGAGGCCGGAATCGGGATCCACGGCGATGCCGTTGGGAGTGCCCTTCAGATATCCGCGGCAAATTCGCAGCGCCGCGTCGCGGCATTCACGCTCCGCGGCGCGGTCTGACGCCGATGACTTGCGAGCCGGATGCGAGGTGGAATTCAACAGATCGCCAAGGGCGACGCAGAACCAGAGCGGCGCGTCGGACGTGTCGCGGTTGGAGGCGTCGGCGCCGTGGATCATGTTGGGAAGTGTTCCGCGGTCTTCGAACGCCGCGAACTTGCGCAACACGGCCAGGGCGGTGTCTCCCAGCCCGTCTGCAATCGCGCCGCGCAGCGCGATGAACGTGTCCCGACCCCAGTCGAGGAACCACGGGAAGCCGGCAATAACCGTGGGCGCGTCTTCGCGCCTGGCCAGAAACGCGCGGAACGCGTCCGAGAACGCCGCGCGCAGCGGCGGCGTCTCCTGGGCGTCGCCTGATGTGCCTTTGTGCGGCGGAAGCCGCAGAATGCCGGCGAGCTCCCTGCAACTCGGGGATCCGGGAACCGTCGCCACAAGCGAAGCGTCCTGGCCTCCGCGCAGCCGGATGTCGAACCAACCCGGGGAAAACAGATCGCAGGCGCCGTCCTGACCGCGTTCCGCCTCTTCGGGGTTGGGAACCATGTAATGCCATTCCGGCTCATGCACGAAGCGCCCGCCGACGCATTCAAGTCGCAGCGCGGTGCGATGCGGCGGCGAAAACGTGAATCCGCGTTCCGTGGCGCGCACCGCCGGGGGGAAGTCGCGCTCCGGACCTGCGAACGCCTTGGTCTTCTCGTGGAACGAGCGGGACTCCACATCCGGGCGCAGGATCAGGTCCACCGGTTCGGAGTCGTCTGGCGCCTGGGTACCGCTATCAGCGGACGTCATGCGCGAAAATTCCAGCGTGGCGCGGTTTTCGCCTGGCGTCAGCCGCAGGATGGCGCGGATCGGAACCGTGCGCCCGGTGCCGGCCGGCGCGTCGAACGTCCATGTAACCGCGTCCGGTCTCGCCCTGAACGAGGAAATGCACGAATCGGAAAGTTCGGCGGAGAACCCCTGCGTCACGACCCAGGCGCGGCAGCGGGTGAACAGCACCTGCCTGTCGCACGGCACGTCGGGATCCGGATTGGCGGCGAAAAGCGCGTCGTACTGGCTTCGGATCTCGCCCCATTTTGCGCGGACGCGCGCCATCGCGCCGCAGCCGTTGACGAGGAGCGCCGCGTAGTCGCCGCGACGGACTTCCTCTCCGGAGAAGAGCTGGCGTGGCGAGTGAACCGCGTCGGGCGCTGGCAGCACGAGCAGCGGTGCGGCGGCGCGCACCGGTTTTCCGGGCGCGGCCAGCTCCGCGCGCACCGTCGCAGGAAATGGCCGCGTTGCGCGCACTGCGGGATGGTCGATGAACGCGGCGTGAGTCCCGTCGTCAAGCCGGAACGAAACCGCGCTTTTGCGTACCGTCTTTCCTCCGGCCTCGAATTCGATTTTTGCCCGAAACGGATGCTTGGCCCGCAGGAGCAGGAATGAGCCATGGGGCAGGGGAATTGTCCGGTTTTCGTCTTCGGGAAGCGAGCAGGTCGAAACCGGCGGCATCGCGCCGGGAGGAAGAAAACGCGCCACCGCGGCCATTGGATCGCGGGCTAGAAGCGCGGCTAGTTCGTCCGCGTCTTCCCCGGGGGCCAACGGCTTCGCGCCCACCAGTCCGCGCCGCAGACGCAAGGCCGCCATGCGCAGTTCCTGGCGGCGTACGGCCTCCGGCATGAACGGTCCGTCGTCGGGCGCGTCCACAAGCGCATCGACGCGGGCCGCCGCGTCTGAATCTGCCGCGTAGCAGACGACGCGACCGGGCGAGAGTTCCATCGAGCCGTCGCCGGCGCCGATGCGCGGACAGTCCTCCTGCGGGCGGCCGTCGGGGGAGGCCGAATCGAACATGGGCACTGGTGCGATGCCGCCGGGATTCGTCCCGGTACTGCCGGCGAAATCTGACCATGCGACGGGCTGCGGATGGTCGGGATCGAGGTTGGCCAGCACAAGAACGTCGTTTTTCCCGGCGTCTTCTGGCGCATGCCGCAGCAGAGCCAGGCTGTTCCCGGGGCCGCGCTGCACCATGCGGACCGTGGCGCCAGCCGCGAAAGCAGGCAGCGCCGCGAGAATCGAATTGAGGCGGCGCGTCGATTCGACCTGGTTGTCAGGAGCGCCCCAGCGCAGCGCCGAGGCGCCGTGCACGTCAACTTTTTCCGTCGCGAACCACTCCACTCCGGCGGTGATGCCGAAGCAGCCCTGCTGCGACGCGAGCGCCGCCAGTGCCGTGCGCATGCGGGCCCACTGCCGCGAGCGTGCGGCAAGGCGGTTGTTGTCGTGCGTTTCCGCGTAGTGAGCCAGAGGTCCCTTGCTTTCGCCGAGCCGCGTCGCGTCGGGCAGATAACGCTCGAATGCCGACCTGTCTTCGGTCTGGAACAGCTCCGAATACGCCCAGTCCAAACCTTCTTCGGAGATCAGGCGCTCGGTGACCGAAATCTTGCCGCCGAGTCCTTCGAGAAGGAACACCGTGTCGGGATGCGCTTCGCGAACGCGCGCTGTCACGTATCGCCAGGTTTCGGCCGGCACCATGTACCCGGCGTCGCATCGGAAGCCGTCGACGCCCTGCTCGCACCAGAATTCGAACACCGAGGCAAGAAAATCGCGCAGTCCGGGGCGGGTATGGTCGAGTTCCACCAGATCCTCCCAGGTCACTCCCCAGGCGCCGGGGCTGTGGAACGCCCCGTCGGCTTCGTGGCGGAACCATTCGGGATGGTGCAGTTGCAGCGTGGAGGCCCAGCCTGTGTGGTTTGCGGGAAGATCTAGGAAAATCCTGCCTCCGCGCGCGTGGACTGCGTCCACGAGTTCGCGGAACTGGTCGAGCGGTGTCGCGTGCGGGTCGAACTCGGCAAGCGCCGGGTCCACGGAAAGAAAGTCGGTCGACGCGAATGGCGATCCGAAGCGCCCCATGCGCGCGAACGTAGTGGGAACCGGATGCACTGGCAGCAGCTGCAGGATGCGGAAGCGCTGGCGCAGCAGAATCGCGTCGAGGTGCCTCGCCAGAGCGCGGAACGTCCCCTCCGGGGGCACGACACTCCATCCGGCCGCGTCCAGATCAGGTACCGACGGCGGCACTGGCGGGGACGTTTCGGCGGACGCGTTCGGTCCGAACTGTCGTGTGAACGCGCAGTAGATTGAACTCCAGCACACCGTCCAGGCCGGGGCGACTTTTAGCAGCACGTCTCCGCCTTCGGGCCAGAACGGACGGTCGCCGCCTTCCGGGAAGAAGCACGCCTTGGCTCGGAACGTACCGATGTCAACCAGCGGAATCGCGGCGGTGAAGACCCTGACGCCTTCCTTGCGCTCCCGTTCCGTGGGTTCCCGTTCGCGCATTTCCACGTCGTTCCAGTCGAGCGGCAACGGGGCGCGGCCCTCGTCCATGGCCTCGATGATTTCGCGGCGTCGTCTCCGTGCCCCACCCAGCTGTGTTCGCAACACCGCGCGCCCGCCGTTGCCGCCGTTTTCGACGCGCAGCTCGAAAAGCGCGACGTCGCCGCTGTGGCGCAGCAGCGCTGATCCGGTGGAGGGGGTTTGTGTAAGTGTCATGGTGGCGAGTGGATGTCTCGTGGTGTTTCCGGGAATGCAGGGCGGATTCTACACTTCCCGGGGAGTCGCCGCAAGCGCCGTGGCAAAACCACACGGCGAACGCATGAAATTTTTTGCGCGACACCCATGCGGTGGCTGTCGCGCTAAGATTTTATGCGTTCGCAAAACTCAAACTCAACTTCAAACCCTAGCGAAATGCAGGCTGTTAGATGGATTTTACAGTGCGAATTGTCCGGAGGCGGTGTCGCGGCCCCGGGTCATCCAGCGGCCGTTGGTGAAGTCCGGGAAATAGACCGGCGCCGAACCGAGCGCGATCGACTGCTCCGAGAGCGCGGTCGTCGCCATCCATGCCGCCACGTCATAGACGTCGATCGGCGTGGGCCGCCCCGATTCGGCAAGCGACGCGCCGTCGAGCGACGCGCTCCGCCTCGTCCGGCGCAGACGTCGGCTCCACAATGGCGAAGCACCACCCCCGGCGCCGCCCCTCGCGCATGAGCGAGAGGAACAGCTCGTTGTAGCTCGCGTTGAGGCGCTGCGTGTAGACAAGGATCGTCTTCACTCCGGCGCGGGCGTCACCCGAACGTGAGGGGGTCTCTGAGCTTTGCGAGGAGCAGGTCGCCCATGGATGGCGTCGTCATGCAGGCGAGCATCGGCCAGTAGGAGGCGAGCGTCGCGACTTTGACCTTGCTGCGGTCGCCTTCGAGGATGTCGTAGTAGAAGCCGTCCGTCGCGTCCCAGTAGAGCGCGTTCGCCTTGTCGCGCAGCTCCGCCCATCGCGCCCGCCACGCATTCGCTTCGGAAGCGCGCCCGAGAAGGGAGGCAATGCGGGAAAGGCAGAGGGCGGAAAGGCCCTGCTGCGCGAGGGCGTCGATCCACAGCAGGCCGGGGTTGTCCGGGCAGCGCCCGGGGTCGTCGGATGGGTGGTCCGCCGTCCGGCCGCGCGGGGTGTTGTCCATGCCGCTCGGGCAGCCCGCCCAGCGGTAGCCGTCCGCGACGCGCTTGAGCGCGACGGGCGCGGAGACGCCGCGGGGCTTCGGGGCTTCGGGGTCGAAGGCGTCGAAGAGGTCGAACCAGCGCGGAAGCCAGCGCTTTTCCGCGTACACCTTCTCCAGCCGCGCCCGGTCGCCGGTCTGGAGGGCGTACAGGAGTTCGACCCACGCGAACAGCGGCGGGTTGTCCGCATGGTGGACCATGAAGTCGAGCGTCCGGCCCTCGTCCTTGCCGCACCACCGGTTTCCGGTCACCTTCGGGAGCGGCTTGTCGTCGCCGTCGAGTACGAGCGAGTAGAAGTTCTCGAGCGACTCCACGCCCGGGAACTCCTGCGGCGCGTATTTGCAGAAGAGCGCCATGAAGCACGTGTCCCAGATCCAGATGCGGTCCGAACGGTGGCCGCAGTCCATGTAGCGCGGCTGGGGAAGCCCCGGCACCGTGACGACGTGCGCGCGGGCCAGCTCCCACGCCTTCCAGTAAAGGTCGATCCACTCCGGCCGCCCGTCGCAGACGGGGCGCGGTAGGGAGGCGCGCCAGTCGCCGGCAGGAAACCTCCCGGCCGCGCCCTCGCGGGCCGCTGCGAGGATGTCGGGCGCGTCCCGGCCGCCGGGGCCGGGGAGGGAGGCCAGGGAGGGCCGCTCCCAGAAGTTCCGGCCCGCCTTGACGTCGAGCGCCTTCCGATCCACGACGAGCGTGAAGGGGGCGTTGGATTCGACGGCGAGGGCGTCCTTCGTCGCCACGATGTCGCAGACGACGCCGCCGAAGCGGTAGTTCAGCACCCCGACGCGGCCCTCCGGCATGATCGGGAAGCAGCAGACGAGGCGGTTCAGGAAGGCGTCGGCCTGCCGGACGCCAATCACGTCTTCGATGAGGAGGGAGATCGGACCCAGCGCGGACCACCCGCAGAAGTCGGGGCGGCTGTAGCCGGGCTTCTTGCCGTAGGTCCCCGGCCGGATCTCCGCCGGCGAGTAGCACTCCCAGATGGTGTGCGGCTCGAAGTCGCGGTAGGTCGCGGCCATGTGGCCGACGAGTTCGCGGGCAAGGCGGCTGGCGAGGCTGTAGTCGCCGACGCCGTCGGCGGCCTTGACGGCCATGTAGGCGGTGGGCAGCCACATGGAGCCGCGCCAGTAGGCGCCGTCCGGGCGGAAGTCCGGGTCGTTGCGCGCGAGCGAGGGCAGCGGGCAGTGCGCGGCGGCATCCGCGACGAGCGACCGCCCCGTCGCGAGCGGGGCGTCGTTCCCCGGCGCACCTGTCCATAGAGGTTTTTCAAAATTCATTAGAACTTTCCCAATTGGCTAGGGTGATACCCCGCCAATGGGCGGGGAGTTGGCGCGAAGAATACCATGTGCCATGGTGGATTTCAATCATGCGTTCGCCCTGCGCG
>CAMOSH010000028.1 GCA_946624575.1 uncultured Verrucomicrobiota bacterium | reverse complement strand
CGCACCCGCCTCGGCGTCTCGATGCGCGCCTGGCGCAAGAGGAACGCCTGGTAGCGCCAGCCGCCAACCGCCTGAAAAGCGCGCGCACTTGCGGCGAAGAGGGGTTTCCGGTATACTTGGAGAGCGCCGTCACGCGGCGTTTTCCGGGTGATTTTCCGGCCATGGCAGAAAAGTTCCTTTCCATAGCATCCACAGTTCTCGCCGGCGTTTGCGCGGCGGGGCTTTCGGCGCTCGCCGCGCTTGCGCTTTCGCGCGGCTCGGCGGCGTACGGCGCCGGCTACTCGGCGCGCACCGCGCGCGCCATGGAGGACCTGTTCCTGTTCGTTTCGCCGCGCAAGCTCGCCGAGCGCGCGGCGGCGGCCGCGGCCGTCGTGGCCGCGCTCGTCTTCCTTGCGATTGGCGGCGTGGGAGGAGGAGGAGGCGCGGTGGCGGTCCGCGCCGCGATCGCGCTCCTGGCGGCAGGACTGGTTCTGGCGGCGCCCTCGCGGCTCGTGAAAGTCCTGAAAGCCAGGCGGCGCGCCCGCTTCGAGGCCCAATTCGAAGGCGCCCTGACCGACATGGCCGGCGCCCTGCGCTCCGGTTTTTCCATCCTGCAGGCGATGGAGCACGTGGCCGGATCCGCCGAAGCGCCACTTTCCGAGGAATTCGACGCCACGCTTCACCAGATACGCGTCGGGGTGCCCTTCGAGGAGGCGCTGCGCAACATGTCCGGGAGAGTAGGATCCGAAGACCTCTCGCTCGCCGTGACCGCGATTGAAACGGCGCGCCGCTCCGGCGGCAACCTGGCGGAAGTCTTCAACACGATTTCGTCCACCATACGCGCCAGACTGCGCATCCGCGCCCGCGTAAAGACGCTCACGGCGCAGGGGCGCATGCAGGGCGTGATTCTGACCGTGATGCCTGTGGCGCTGGGATTCGCTCTCGCTGCGATGCAGCCCGGGATGTTTTCCCCGTTCGTCCATTCGGCGTCCGGTCTGGCGGTACTTTGCGGCGCCGCGCTGCTGCTGCTGCTCGGAGCCATTTCAATCCGCAGGATCACGACCATCGACGTATGACTCCGGGCGCACGCCCCTCCGTACATTTTCTCTTTTCCTACAAAGCAATGTCATCGCAAACAGACAATATCCACGCCGACAGCATGTCGTCCTCCGCCGCAGTAGGACATGGCAGGCCACCGCGCCTGCGCGTCGGCGCACGCGTTGGCCCGCACACGGTCCGCGCATGTCTCGGGGAAGGCCCCCTTGGCGAAGTCTACACCGTGCTTTTCGGCACGACGGGCCACGTGGCCTGCCTGACCGTTCCGCCGCCCGGGCTTCCCGATCCAGGCTACGCGGCGTGGCTGCGGCGCGTGGCGCCCGTGGCCACCCATCCGTGCCTCGCCCGCCAGTTCGATTCGGGGGTGTCGCAGGAGGGAGTGCCGTGGCTGCGCTCCGAATTCATCGAAGGCGCCCCGGAATGGGTCCTGCGCTCGCCGCTGGATCCGGCGCTCGTGCCGCTGGCTGATCCGGCCGACGCGGCGGAGCGCGACCCCACAAGCACGCAGGAGAAGTACATTCTCGTCCCGACGCTCGAAGACCTGATCGCCGCGGCCGGCCCGCAGCTTTCCCAACGGGACAAGTGCGTCATCGCATACGACGTCCTGGACGCCGTGGCGTCCCTCCACGCGGCGGGGCTGCGCGCCGATTCGCTGGATCCCGGCGACATACTCCTGGACCGAGTGCCGCATGGATCCCGCCCAATCGCGAAATTGCGCTTCTACGCAGTCGATCCGGCCTCCAGTCCGGATGGCTTCGCGACGGACGTCGCGGCGGCGGGCGAACTGCTGGAAACGCTTTTCGGCGGCGCATCCGCGCGCGGAGCCTCTTCCAGGTCGCTTTCCAGACTCGACCGCGAAACGCTCGAACTCGCCGCTGCCGCGAAGCGCGGCGGGATGTCGGCGCAGGCCCTCTTCGACGGCTTTGCGGGCATCATGGCGCGCAACGGAGTGTCCCCCGAATCCCGCACCGATCCGGACGAAGCGACAGCCAAGGCCCCGGTTCCGGAAGTCGCCGACGAGGGCAGCGGGCGCCGCCGCAGGCATCGCCACCACCACCACCACTCAGCGCGCGACGCGGAAGACGCGCAGTCGCGCCGCGCGCCGGGCTTCCTCTCCGCGCTCGCCTCGGGAAGCGAGGCCGCGCAGCAGGCGCTGGATTTCCTGCGCGCGATTTCGGTCATCGCCGTAGTGCTCGTCTTCGCGATTGGCGTGTTCATCTGGCTGCGCTGGAGCGACGAAGAAAGCCGGCGCCGCTCGCCGGTCGGCACCACGGTCGCGTTTTCCGCAGTGTCCGTGATTCCCCTTTCGGAAGAGGAGAAGTCGTGGGACGGCGGCGGCATCCCGGACGTCTACGCGCTTGATGCCAACCAGCTCCAGTCCCTCGCCACGACCGGCAACCATCTCGCCATCGCGCGCAAGGCAATCATGTCGCTGCCGCCGGACCCCTGGCGCAACCCGTCGGCGATCCGGATGGCCCGCGACGAAATCATGCCCATACTCGCCCAGTTGGAGCAATCCGCCCCGACGCGGGCCGACGCCGCGTGCCTCTGGGGCCACGTGCGGCTGCTCGGACTGGGCTGCCAGGCCGACGTGCCTGATGCGATTCGGACGCTAGAAGAAGCGGTCGCGTCCGGCTGCCAGGAGGCCAGGATGATCCTCGGGGACCTGTACACGAGCAACTACCCGATGCCCGCGAGCTATCCGTCCAAGCGCCTGGGCCGCGACCGGCGGGCGATCGCGCTCTACCGCGCGGCGGCCGGCGAGATTTCGTCTCCCACGCCGTACTGGAACGCGGCGGCGGACCGAATCTGCTGGCTGCTGCGCCGCACGAAATCGACGTCGGCGTACGCCGACGACTGGGAAGGCTGGCTCAAGCAGGCGGCGGCCGCGCGGCACATCCCGTCCATGGCCCTGCGCGCGATTCCGGGACCCTTTTCCGCGTCGAATCCGGTCGAGGCACTCAACCTGCTGCGCCAGATAGGCGTCCACCCGCAGGCCGGAGAAGAGGTGCGCGCCTGGGCCTGGACCCGCATGGCGACGATGTTCGCCAAGGGCAGCGGCACCCCGAAGAGCGAATCTTCGGCAATGACCTGGTTCGGACGCGCGGCGGACAAGGGCAACCGCAGCGCCATGCTCGCGCTTGCCGCGCTCCTCGAAAAGGGAATCGGCACTGAAAGCGGCGCCCCGGACCTTGCCAGGGCCGCCGAATGGCGCCGCCGCGCTTCCGACGCCGCCCCTGAACCCACCTTCGAACCCACCTGGCTCCCGGTCTCACTGGAGCCGCCACCCCACCGCTGACGCGCCAGTCCCTTCCGCGCCAGTCTCCCCCACCCCACCCCACCAGAACCCATCTTCAGTCCACGCCATGTCGCTAGTCGCCCCTTCCGCCGCATTCCGCGTCTTCCAGTTCGATGCCAAAATCGAGGCAGACGCCATTCTCGAATCTTTCGCCCAGGACGCGATCGCCCCGATCGAAACCCTGAACGCCGACCCGCTTTCCGGCTGGGCCACGCCGCGTTTTCTCATCGATCGCGAAATCAGCGAGGAAACATGCCACGTCGGCAAATTCCTGCACGTTTTCCTTTCGAAGGCGTCGCGCCGGGTGCCATCCGCGCTGTTGCGGACGTACTGCCGCATGGAGGAGCTTTCCTTCATGCGCGAAAACGGGCTCAAGTCCGTGAATCGGCGCCAGCGCGCCGAAATCAAGGAGGCGCTCGCCAAGCGGCTCCTGCCCAAGATGCCGCCCACGCTGCAGGGAATCGAGGTCGCGGTCGATCTTGACCGCCGGCTTCTCTACACCGACGGCACGGGAGAAAAGCAGATGGACGCGCTCGCCGTGGCCTTCGCCCGCGCCGCCCACACCGCGCTCGTGCCCCTGGACGCCGCCGGCGCCGCGCAGCGCCTGTTCTCAGTGCAGCCGGAAAACCTGGATCCCGCGTCGTTCACGCCGGAAGACAACGGCAACTTCGTAGTCAACGACATTGGTCTGGATTTCTTCACCTGGCTCTACTGGCGCTTCCGCACGGGGGAAAACAAGTTCAAGTTCTCGCCGTCGTCACCGGAGATCGTCGTGGAGCTCGACGGCCCGCTCTCGATGATGCTCCAGGCGCAGGGCGCCTTCCGGACATCGCTTTCCGACGGCACGCCGCTCTTTTCCGCCGAGGCCAAGACCGCGCTGCTCGGAGGCAAGAAAATTTCGGGCTTCAGGATCGCGTTCGACATCGGCGGCGACAAGTACGTCGGCGCGGTTTCCGCGCCAGGCTTCGCGTTCCGCTCCGTCAAGCCGCCCGCCACCGACGCCAACCGCGACGAGAACGCCACGTTCCTCGACCGCATGGCAGGCCTTCAGACGTTCTCCGACACATTCTATTCCCTCTACGGAAGCTTCCTGAAGGAACGCGCCGACTCCGACGCCTGGAACAAGACCATCGCGGCGATACGCGACTGGATGCCGGGCATGGACGAAAAGGCCTAACGCCGCCATGTTCCTCCGCCGCGCCGCAGCCACAGCAGCCGCCATCGCCACCGCGCTTGCGCTCTGGGCGGTGTTCCTGCGGCCCCTGCCAGCGCATTTCCGCGATGGAATCCCGTATTCGACGCGCTCCGGCGCCCCGCCGGCCGCGCTAGTCCAGGGAGACCACCTTCAGCTGCTGTACCACTTCGACCTGCTCCACTGCTATCTGCGCGGGACGCTGCCGCCTTTCCGCAACCTGTACGAATTCAACGTCGGCGACGACTCGTCTGTTCCGGCGCGCCCGGACTTCTGCTATTTTCCGTTCGCTCTTCCGTACGCGGCGCTGAGGGAACTGGGCTTCGGGAGGGCGGCGGCCTGGAACGCATGCCAGCTTCTAGCGGCGCTGCTAGGATTTTTCCTTTGCAGGGCACTCGCGCGGCGCTATGGAGCCGGATCATCCGGCGCCGCCACGTTTTTCGCAGCCCTGGCCACCTGCGTCCCGTACCGCTGGGTCGTGCTCGCCGGCGGCTCCCCGACTGGCTTCGGCATGGCCGCGGTCCCGGCGGTGGCGCTGGGGATCGACGTCGCCGTGCGCGACGGAAAGGCGCGCGGCGGCTTTTTGGCCGGCGTGGCGCTGCTTTGCGCATACGCCGCCGACTTGCACTGTTTTCTGTTCGCAGGCGTGGCGCTTCCATTTTGGGTCGCACTGTCGTTGACGCTTTGCGAAGAAGCCCCGCTCGCCTCGCGGCGCGGCACGGCGCGACTGGCGAAGGCGCTCGCCCCCGCGGCCGCATTTGGGGCGTTCGCCGCGGCCGTAGGCGTCGCCGCCAAGCGCGCCTACGCCGCCACGAGCGCGGCCGACGGGCGTTCGCTCGCGGATTTGGAGCGCCATTCCCCGGACTGGCATGCGTTCTTCAATCCGGATTACTACAGCCATTTCCCGGAGATGTTCCATTCCGGAAGGATCTTTCCCGCGCTTCTTGCGGCATCCGGCCTGGCGGTTCTCGCCGCCGCGGCGGTTCTTGCAGTCGCCGCGATCGCGCGTCGGCGCCACGCGGGCGCGGTGAACGCGGCCGCGGCGCCGCTCCCGATCGTCTTCCATCCGGCCTTTTCCGGAAAGAGGGACGTCAGGCGGCGTTCCGCCTGGCGCGACTGCGCCGACGCCCGCCTGGTCGTGGCGGCGCTGCTTTCGGGCGCCGCCGTCGTGGCGGTGATTTTCCTGGCGCTCGGAACCCACGGCCCCTGCGACGCCCTTCCGATTCGCGTCCTGCGCAAGCTGGTGCCGCCGTTCCGCCTCGTTAGGCAGCCGCTCAAGGCGTTCTGCCTGCTGCCGACGATCTACGCCGCGTTTCTTCCCCTTTCGCGCGCATGCGGCGCATTGGCGCTCCGCACGGCGCGCGGACTGCGCTCAGCCGCAAAGCCGTTCGTTCCGGTTTGGCGCAACCGGCTTGGCTCCGCGCGTTTCCCGTTTGAAGGCGGCGCCGGCGCGCGCGCCGGACTGCGGAGCCGCGAACGCCTCGTCAAGACCGTCCTCGCCACGGCGCTTGCGGCGGCGGTCGCGCTCGACTGCGCCCGAGGCACCCGCACCGGGATCTGCATTTTGCCTTCGACCGAAAATGCCGCGTACGCCGCAGCGCGCGACCACGCCATCGGGCGCGGCATGACGCCGCGCGTGCTGGCCCTCCCGGTTTGGCCCGGGGATTCCTCCTGGAGTTCCATCTACGAACACTGCGCAATGCAGTCCGGCATCCGCATGCTCAACGGCTACGCGGCCGTCACCCGCCCGGAATACGTGGAGAACGTGTTCCGGAGGTTCGAGACCCTGACCGAAGGCGATTTCACCGACGACCAGCTCCTTGGGCTGCATGATCTTGGCGTGACAGCGCTGATACTTCACGAAAACGCGTTTCCGGCCAAGGTGTCGCTTTGCCCGTTTGGCAGCACGTTGCGCAGATTTTTCGCGAATCCACGGCTCGAATTCCTCGGTCGCGACGCCGGAGCCTGGGCGTTCGCACTGAAACCCGCCGCGCCGGAAGCGCACTCTCCGGAAGCCGGCAAACCGACGCACGCCGACGCATTGGCCGCCCCCCGTCGGCCAGACGAAGGCGCGCCAGTCCAGGACACCACGCGCCCCGCCGCGCTTCCGCTTGCGGGGCGCTCCGCGCCGCCAACGCGCTTCTGGAGGCTCGACCCTCCATCAGCGCACGCTCCCGCCAAAGCGCGTACCTTCGCGTCGATCCACGATTCCGGCTTTGGATGGCTGGTCGCGTTCGCACCGGACTCCAACGGCGTGCGCAGGCTTTCCTGGCTTCCGGACAACGGGACGAAATCCGATCCCTGGATCCATTTCGAACCTCCGGAAGGACGCGAGATCGCGTTTCTCGCATGCGCCGAGAGTCCAGACGCCTTCGCAGACGCGCCAATTCTGGACGCCGAAGTAAGCCCCGTTTCCGCACCATTGAGACTTGCCGCAGCCGATTTGAGGCATGACGCCGGGCAGACCTCGGTAGAGGACTGGAGCCTGGACTTCGCCCCCGGCCGCGACGCGCCGTGCATTGCGGCCGAAGGCCCCGACCTTCCCTCCGCGCTCCCACGCGGCCGGGTCGCAATCAGCCTGGACAGCGACGCGCCGTCCGCATTTCTCGTGGAGCCGCTTTACGGATTCTCGCGGATTTCCACCGCCGAACCACGCCAACTTGACGAGACGGCAATCCAAGGCGAGACGAACCAGGCCGCAGCCTGCATAGTCGAAGCCGAAGGCCCGGGCGCACCGATTTCGGTGCGAGTCCATTGGAACGGCTCCGCCCCGGCGAAGCTCCGGGCGATCACGTTCACGCCGATGCCAGATCAACAGCTTTGACATCATGGCGACGGAACTTTCCAGAAAACCAGCAATCCACAACCACCCACAACATCCGAATCAGCGATGAACATCATGTCCCAACTGAACATCATGGCTCAACTTGCCGACGGCACGGAGTCCTCCGCCGCGTCATTCCCGGTATGGATCGTGCCGGTCGCGATCGTGGCAGTCATCGTCCTGTGGGCGATCGGGGTGTTCAACGGCCTCACCCGCAAGCGCAACGCGTACAAAAACGCATTCGCGCAAATCGACGTGCAGCTCAAGCGCCGCTACGACCTGGTGCCCAATCTCGTCGAGACCGTCAAGGGCTATGCCGCGCACGAACGCGAAACCCTGGAGGCCGTGGTCAAGGCCCGCAACGTGGCGGCCGCCGCCGCGGACGCCGCCGCGAAGGCCGCAGGCGATCCCGACGCGATGTCGCGGCTGGCATCGGCGGAAGCGTCGCTTGGCGGAGCGCTTTCGCGCCTGCTCGTGACGGTCGAGCGCTATCCGGACCTCAAGGCGAACCAGAACTTCCTCTCGCTCCAGGAGGAACTCACCAGCACCGAAAACAAAGTCTCGTTCGCGCGACAGGCGTACAACGACGCCGTCACGTCGTTCAACGATACGCGCAGCGTGTTCCCGGCGGTGCTTCTCGCCGGAGCGTTCGGATTCCCGGAGGCGAAGCTGCTGGAAGTCGAGGCGCCGGAGATGCGCCAGGCGCCGCAAGTCAAGTTCTAGGCCGGCGCGAGAATTCGTCCTCGCGGAGCCCGAATTCCTCCGCGAGGCGTTCGAGCAGACTGGCGTCGTCGACGCCGCAAACCACGCCGCCGGCGCCCTGGGACTCGATTTCCGCGGCGTTGTCGTCGTGAATCCGGTCGAGGCGGTCCGGGTAGAGATATACGAGCCCGGCGCGCGGACGGCGGTGGCAGCGCAAGTACGGCTCGCCGCCAGAAATCCATGTGTTCGCGCTGAACGTCGCCTCCCTTCCCCAGCCTTCGTTGAAAATGCGCGCCAGGACGTCTTCCGACCGGGCGAAGACGTTGTCCCGGACAACGAATCCAGGCGTCGGCATGACAGTGTCGTAGAGCATGAGATGCGCGGCGTTCGGATTCCAGCGCTGCTCGTGCCCCCAGCCGCCGCCGGCGTCGCGGAAGCGGTTTCCGGCCAAAACGACGTTCTCGGTTCGGCCGCCCGCTCCCTGATGCCAGAACTCGTACGAATATTCGCACCGGGAGACCTCGCAGTCGCGCCATGCGATGTTGCGCTGGACGGAACCGGGCTCGTTGGTCTGGTTGGTGATGCCGGCATCCCAGCACTGGCAGACGCGGCAGCGTTCGACCAGGATGTCTTCCGCGCCACCCCAGAACTCGATCCCGTTGCCGTATCTGACGCCGTTGCCGGCATCGTCGCGGTAGAGATATCCGCCGCCGATCCACTCGACGTCGCAGTCGCGAATCGTGATGCGCGCCGTGCCGCCGCCGCCGACCCCGTGCGCCGCTCCGTACCGGACTCGCAGGTTCTCGTACACGACGTCGTGCGCGCGTGGCTCGTCTACGGCGTTGAGCTTCTGCGCGATTTCGATCGAACTCCACCGCCCGGCGGGATTGCCGCCACTGGAACGGACGAAAACCCGGCAAGACGCGGGATCGAAAAAGAAATCGCGGTCGCGCGTCATTTCGGCGAGGGAGCCGCGCTTGAAAAGGCATCCGGATTCGCCGTGGTCCAATATGACGTTACCGGAATCGACGGGAGAACCCGTGAAGAAAGACCACAGGTCGCCTGCGGCGTCGTCTTCGCGCCTCCACGCTGCGGCGTCGGAGGCATCGAGAGACGGCTGGATGACAGGCGCCGGCCCGGTGCCGCACGCGCCGTAGCGAATCGGGTGGTCCGGCGTCCCCGATCTGGCCAGGAGCTGCCCGCGCCACACGCCGCCGCGTTCGAAAAGCACGGTCGCGCCCGGCGCCAGAGCAAGCGAATTGACCTCGTCAAGGCCCATTTCGGGCCGGACGACGATCACGGCGTCGGTCGGGTGCAGGCGCCAGGCTTCATCGGCGACGGCTTCAGCTTCGTCCGGCAGTCTTCCCGCCGGAAACTTTGCGATGCCCCCCTCAATCAGAACCGGGGACTGGCTTGGCGACGAACCCGTTGAGTTTTCTTTCATGTCGTTGATCATGTTGCCGCCGCGAGCGGGAACTCGCGGCCGAGCATCGGGTATTTGGCTGGGGCTGCTGGGTTGTACGGGAGAAATTCGACGGTCGCGCCAGGCCCCGCAAGCGCAAGCAGGGCGGCGCGGTCGGCTGGCGAATCGTTCACGCCGGGAATGCACGGCACGCGGACGCAGTGCGGCACGCCAGACGTCCGCAGCCAGCGGTAGTTGCGCAGGATGGCTTCGAGATCGCCGCCGCACCAGCGGCGGAACGCCGCGGCGTCGTGGTGTTTGAGATCCTGGTAGACGAAATCCATGCGCCCGACGACGGCGCGGTAGTCGGACTCGGGCGCCGCCCCGCTAGTTTCGAGCGCGCATCCGATTCCCTCCGCCCGGAGCCTGTCAGCCACGGCGCAGACGAATTCCGCCTGCGCCAGCGGCTCGCCGCCGGAAAACGAGACGCCGCCGCCGCTTTGCCTCATGATGTCGGCATTGCGCAGGAGTTCGGCCGCGAGCGCCTCGTCGGTCCAGTCCTCGCCGCAGACGGTGGCGGAACCGTCCTTGCGGCGCATTGTCTCCTTGTCGCGGGACTGCCCTTCAGGATTGTGGCACCATGCGCAGCGCAGCGGGCAGCCCTTGAGGAACACGGTTGTCCGAACCCCTGGGCCGTCGTGCAGCGTAAATTCGCGGATTTCGAAGACGCGGCCGGCCGTCACGACGCGGCAAGCTCCACGCGCTTGATGATCTGGTCCTGGAATTCGCGGTCGAGCTCGACGAAGTAGCCGCTCCATCCCCAGACGCGCACGATCAGGTGGCGGTGGCGCTCTGGGTGGGCCTGGGCGTCCAGCAGCGTGTCGCGGTCGATGGCGTTGATCTGGAGCTGATGGCCGCCGCGCAGCACGAAGAAGCGCACGAGTTCGGCTACCTTGTCCACGCCGTCCGGCATAGCGAAGGCGCTGTCGTGGATTTCGATCGTAAGCGGACCGCCGTTGCAGACCGCGCCCAGGTCTGGCTCGGTGAAGCTGCGCACCACGGACACCGGGCCCTTGACCGGCACGTCGAGCGAAGGCGCCCAGTTTGCGGGAAACGGATGGCCGGAAAGTCGCCCGTCGGCGGAGGCCGGAATCTCGCGCGCGTGCCAGACGTAGTACATCGCAGAGCCGGTGCCTGGGCGAAACCGCCCGCCGCGGTCGTTGCGCTTTCCGTCGAACGCGTGTCCCCAGAACTTGATCACGCGCTTGGCGATCGAATCGACGCGCCCGTCGGCGTTGCCCATCTTGGGCGCGGCCTTCGCGGCGGCGAGGACGTCCGGCCTGCCGGCGAAGTCCGTGTCGAGCAGGCGCACCAGTTCCGGCAGCGAAACGAGCGCTTTTTCGAAAACCAGCTCGCGCACCGAGGCGAGCGAATCCACGGCCACGGAGATTCCGGTGCCGTGGATTCCGAAATTGTTGTATTTCGCGCCTTTGCAGATGTCGCGCGCCCGCTGGATGCAACCGGCGGAAAGCACCGAGACGAACGGTCCCGGCAGGACTTCTACGTGGCGGTATTTTTCCACGAGCGCGTCGGCGCGGCGCTGCACTTCGGCCAGGAACGCGGCTTCGACCGCGTCGTATCCGCCGGGCTCGGCGGCGCCGTCCGCGCAGAGGCGCAGCGCGGCGTCGAGCGCGCCGGGGAAGGAGACCGCGTCAATGTTGTCGATGTCCAGCCCGCAGCCGGGCACTATGAATTCCCAGCACGCCGCCACCGTGTAGTCGCGCGCGTCCTCCGGCTCGTAGCCCCAGCGCTCAAGCGCCGGGATCACCACGTCGTCGTTGGCGTATTGCGGGAAGCCAAGACCCTTGGCCGTCAGCTCCGTCCCGAGCCTGTAGATTTCGACCGGCGTGTTCTTGTCAACGCGCAGGTTGATCTTCGGATCCACGAGCTTGAGCTCGCCGCACGCCTTGAGACAGAGGCGGGAGAGCGCGTTGAACGCCGGGGCGCCGTCGCGCGTGAGGCCGCCGAGCATCACGCTCTGCCCGTTGTCGCCCTGCTGGACGCCGATGTAGAGGTCGCTGTCGCGGTTGCAGGCCACGAAAAACTCCTCCAGGAGTTCGAGTGCGCCGTCGTCGTCGAGCCGGCCCGCCGCGATGTCCGCCTCGTAGTAGGGCAGGAGATACTGGTCGATGCGGCCGAGACCGCAGTGGTATTCGCCCTCGCACCAGAGCGCGAAGTGGAGGATGCGGAGGGACTGGAGCGCCTCGCGGAACGTGCGCGCCCCGAAGCGCGGGACGCGCGCCAGGACGTCGGCGACGTCGTGCAGCCCGCGACTGGCGGCGGCGGCGCGGTATTTTTCGGCAAGTTCCAGCACAGCCTCCACGGAAAGCGCGGCGTTCTCGCAGAAAGCCGCGCCCTCGGAGTCGCCTTCCGCGCGGCAGCGCGCGAGACGGTCGCGCAGCTCGCCGAGCCGCGCGTCGAGCCCGTCGCGGATCGTCGGCGCGAAATCGGCCGTTATGTTGAACACCACGCCCTTTTCGCCGAAAGCCGTGCCGCCGGCGCGGCGCGCGTCCATTTCGGCGGCCGTGTGCAGCTCCGGGATCTGGCGCACCGTGCGGGTGAAGGCCAGGCGCTCGCCGTCGAGAAACGCTGGCGTCTCGCCCTCGGCACGGAGCATTTCGACGAGCCCGATCCGGGCTCGCGTCTCGTCGTCAACGCCCTCGGCGACGAATCGCGCCAGGAGAGGCGACCAGTCGGCATCGCGCCGAAGCGCGTCCTGCCTGCGGGAAAACGTGAAATCGAGAAGTTTTTCGATCCGTGGTTTCATGGGCGGAGAGCATACCGCCGATTTCACGGAAAGTCAAAACGCCCCGAATCGCCGCGAAAAACGACCGGATGCGCAATATCGCGAAACTTTTGCTTGACATTGCGCAACTGTTGCGTCACGACTTCACGTCGTCGCCGCGACATGGCGGCAAAGGAGACGAAATGCCACCAACTCTTCGGGAAATCGCAAAACGGCTGAACGTGGCGCCGAGCACGGTCTCGCGCGCGCTGGCGGACGACGCGGGCGTCGGCGAGAGCCGCGCCGCGGAAATCCGCGCTCTGGCCGACAAGCTCGGTTACAGGCCGCGGCCCATGCGCCGCTCCGTGAACCGGACGATCGGCCTCGCGATTGCGACGCCGGATGCGCGGACGTCGGACGAAGCTTGGCAGTCGCTGCTCATCTCGGCCGTCGTGAGCACCGTCGGGGCGCACGGCTGGCACGTGCTCCAGGAATTCACGGCGCGCGAGTCGGCGGACATCCCCAAGCTGGTGCGCGAAAACCGCGTGGACGGGATGCTCATCACGGGTCTGCCATCCCCCGCCACCTGCCGCGCGCTGCGCGAACTCGGGATGCCGGCGGTGGCCCTGAACGACCTGGCAAGCCGGACCGGACTGCCAAGCGTCATCGCGGACGGGGCGGACGGGACTCGCGAAGTGGTGGCGGGACTCGCGGCGATGGGGCACAGGCACATCGCGCTGGCGTCAACCCCGCTCGTCTTCCCGACGGTCGCCGCGCGCGCCAGGGCGTTCCGCGAGGCGGCGAAGGCGGCCGGCGTCCGCGCCACGGTAGTCGTCGGCGGCGGAACGACGATCCAGCAGGGCCAGGTGGCGACACGCCAGCTCATGGCCCGCCGCCCCTTCCCCACGGCCATCGTCTATTCCTCGGACCGGCTGGCCGTAGGCGGGCTGATCGAGCTTGGGAGGCTTGGATTTTCGGTGCCGGGCGACGTGAGCGTCGTCGGCCACGAAAACACGGGCTTCGGCCGCGACACGGACCCGCCGCTCACGAGCGTTGACATGCACCAGCGCGAAATGGTGGAGACCGCGTTCTCGCTCCTGCGCGCGCAAATCGAAAACGGCGCGTCCGCCGACGCCGTCCAGAAGACAGCCGCCGCATCCGTTGCGTGGCGCGGCAGCACGGCCGGAGTTCTTCCGTCCAGAATCAAGCGCCAGTCTTCCAACTCCGCAGACAAATGACCCACCCCGTCACGACTCCGCTCCGCGCCATTTCGCGCCGCGCGTCTCCGGTCTTCGCCGCGGCCGTTCTCTTCGCGATTCCACCTCGCGCCGACGCGCGGCCGCAACCGCGACCCATGCCCGGCGGGGGAGTGGCCGTCTTCGCGAATGAAAACGACGCGGAGCCGCTCGCGTCGTTCACGGGCCTCAGGCTCTCGTATCCGGGCGCGAAGGCTACGGCGACGTTCGGGGAAGCGCGCGAGGCCGCGGACGCGCCCGGCCGCCTGGCGTTGGAAACGGAGTCCGCGGCGACGACGGGCGTCCCGGAGGGAGTTGCGCCGCCGCGCGTCTCGGCCCGGTTCGAGGAGCTGGAAGATCGCGTCGCGGTGAGCATCAGGATCGAGGGCTCGCCGGCGGACTCGCCGCTCAAGCCGGGCGAAACGACGCTTCTGCGCCGCCTCGCCTCCGGTGTGGCGATTCGCCCGGTCTTCCGGAAAACCGCGCACTGGGTGCGCGACCCGGACGGCGGCCAGCCGCACGAGGAGCCGCTAGGGCCCGTGGCGGAGTTCCGCATGGCCGGGAGCGACGCAGGCGGCGAACCAGTATTCCGGGTCGTCCACGCGCCCGGCTGCGGGCAGAATCCCGCCTGGCGCGACGCCGCCGGCGCCAACATCCGGTTCCGGCGCGAAGCGGACGGCGCCCTCGCGGCGGAGTTCGACATAGTGCCTCGCGGCGCGGACGGCGCGACGGACGCGGACGCGCTCGCCTCCCGCCGGGCGGGCCTGCCGATGGCCGCGTCGATCAGCACGGACCGCATCTACAACTGGTTCGACGATCCCGGCGCGCCGCTGGAGGCGACGCTCGCGGCGCACGCGGGCGGTGAGGTGGCGCGCCGCGTCGTCCTCTCGCACCGGGTGCGCGACTGGGACGGCGCGCTCGTCTCGACCGGATCCGTCGCGGCAGTCGTCGGACCCGGCGCCCCGTGGAAGCAACGCATCGCATTCCGCGCGCCGGAATCCTCGGGCGGGCGCGGGCTATTCTTCGCCGAGTTCTCAGCGCGAGACGCGGCGAGCGGCGAGGAGCTTGCGTTCTCGCGCACGACGCTCGCGCTCCTGCCTCCGCCCGCGCGCCCGTTCTCCTCCACACCGGAAAATTCGATCTTCGGCATCGCCGCCTACTGGCCGATCCCGGACGAGGAAAGCGTCCAGCGCCTGATGGACCGCATGGGAGTGCGCTGGGTGCGGCAGGGCGACACGCGGCTCCAGCATCCTCCGCGCGTCGCGAACCGGCACTCGTCGGCGCATCCGCACAAATGGGCGAAACAGGGTCGCACCGACGCCGAGCGCGACGCGTGGATCCGCTCTAACCTGGCGGCCTGCGTCGAGAACGGGAACCCGTATTGGGAGTTCTGCAACGAGCTGAACATGTCAACGCTCGGCATTGCGATGGAGGGCGGCGGCATCGGCAAGGCGCTGCAGGCGCCCGCCTATTCGGACTGGGTCCGGCGCGTCGCCGAGATCAAGCGCGAAAAGCCGGAATGGGAGCGCATCGGGCTGCTGACGCTCGGCATCGCCGGCACGGACGGCGCGTTCCTGCGCGCGACGGCGACGAACGGCGTCTGGGGTGCGTTCGCGGGCGTCTGCGAACACCCCGGCCGCGGCAACTTCACGCCAGACTATCCGTATCTGCACCCGGAGAATCCAGCCGCGCGCGCCCCGGCATCCGACAAAGTCTCGCCGCACTCGAACTTCTGGAACTTCCTCGGCGCAGTCCGGCTCACGAAGGAGAGCGTCGCGCATCTCGACGCCGAATTCACGCCGGAGACCCCGCCCAAGCCGCTCTGGCTCACCGAAGTCTATGCGCCGACACCGCCCAACGGCGCGTGGGAGGACACGCTGCGCAACAGCGCGGACAACGCGCTTCTGACCTGGCTGCTCGTGAAGGCCGAAGACGTGAAGGCCGCGATGTGGTATCAGCTCTTCGACACGGTGTGGCACGACCGGCTCGGCGCCAAGCCGACGGACCGCGAATACTTCTTCGGTCTCGTGGCGCGCGACCTGTCCTTCAAGCCCACGCTCATGGCCTACTGCACAGCGGCCGAGGCGCTCGACGGCGCCGCCTTCCTCGGCTGGCTCGACATGCCCGCCCTCGGCGCGCCGGAAACCGCTCACGGCATGCTCTTCGACGGACCGGACGGTCCGTTCGCCGCAGTCTGGGACCGCACGGACGGATACGTGCTCTCCGACCTCAGCGCCAAGCCATACCGCGCTCCCGATCCGTGGATCGACCCGTGGCCGACGAAGACCCGCGTCGCGCTTTCTGCCGCGCCCGGCGCCGCCGTCCGCGTCGTTGACTCACTCGGCCGCCCGCGTCCCGCGCCGGCCGCCGCCGCGCCCGGCGGACCCGCCGCCGCCGTCGCGCTCGACGGCGCGGGGCGCCTCGTCTATGGCGTTGATCCGGCGCGCCTTCCGCTGTTTTCCCGACACTGACACACGATCACGCAAACCAACAACCCCAAGGAGCACACCATGCAATTCCGGTTTCTCCAAGCCCGCGCGGCCATCGCCGCCCTAGCGCTCCCCGCGCTCGCCTTCCCAGCCGCCGTCCGCGCGACGACGCTCGTCCGGGACGGCTTCGACACGACAGTTTACTCCGTCGGCACCGACGGAACCGGAAAGCTCCACGGCAAGGGCTCCTCCGAGACGGGCTTCGCCTCCTCCGCGAAATGGGCGTCGGGCGACAGCAGCGTCGTGAAGTGCCTCTCCGACGGACTCGCGTTTCCGTCCGCGTGGGACGGCTTCGCCACGGCCGGCGCCGGCGCCATCGGCTACCGGAACACCGGAACGAGCGGGAACGGAACCGTCGGCAACAGCAACAGCGACTACCGCGCCGGGCAGCGTGCGCTCGCCGCAGACGCCCTTCCCGCCACGGGAACATACTATCTGCGCGCCCTGATGCGCCAGGGGAGCGGCGCCGGAGCCGCGACGCGCGTCGAAGGCATGATGCGCGGCGTCGGCCTGCGGACGCAGGGAATCAACGGTCTGGCCGGAGGCAATCCGTCACACGGCCGACTGGAATCTGGCAACGCGCTCACCAACGGCGTGTGGTTCGCGTTCCGCAAGACGTCCGCGAGCGATTCCTCCGCCGACACCGAGGTCGTGCTCCGATTCGGCGGCGCCACGCAGACGCTCGTCGGCGCCGAAGCATTCGCCGAGGGAGTCACGTATCTCTGCGTCGCCGAAATCTCCGTCGGAGAGAACGGCGCCACGGCGCGCGCGTTCGCGACGGCGATCGACGACTACGACAACCAGCCCGACGCCCTATGGGGCGAGAAGCTGCAGACCGGCGCGATTTCCGCCGCCGTGCCGTTCACCCACCTCTGCATGACGGCCCCTTACATGACCGACAACGCGACCGTCGCCTTCGACGAAATCGCCGTAGCGACCGAACTCTCCGAACTGGTGCCGACGACTGTGTCCGAGTTCTCCGTCTATCCAATAGCCGCCGAACTCTCGCCTGCCCTGGACGGGTTCTCCGTCCCGATCGTGATCGACCTTCCCGAAGGCGAGACGGCCGACGTCGTCGTCGAATACGGCACCTCCGAGTCCGACCTCTCCTCCTCCTGCGCCGTCCTCTCGGACGCCTCCTCCGGAAGGAACGTTGCGAACGCGACCGGACTTGAGCCGGACATGGAATACTTCTGGCGCCTCCGCGCGACGGCCGCGGGACACGACGACGCGGTCTCCTCGATCCAGGCGTTCCGCACGCTCGGCGCGCCAATTCTCGGCGCGACCTCCGCCACGCTGGACGGCGCCTCCGTCCTGTTCTCCGCCGAACTGGCGACGCCGGCCCTCGACGGCGCCGAGAATCCTCCGGAAACGGAACTCTTCGTCACCTACACCGTCGCGGGAGTCCCGAACACCGTCTCCCTCGGCCGGCTCTCCGCGCCGGGCACGCTCTCATACGCCGCGACCGACGTCTCCTGGGGCGAAAACTGCACCTATTCGTTCTCCGCGACGGCGAACGACGGCTCGCGCGATTACTCCTCGACGACGGCCGACTCGACGATCGCCGTCCGCACCGCCGGCACCGTCTATGTTTCCGACGACGGCTCCGGAACGGCGCCCTACGACACGCTGGAAAAGGCGGCGAACACCGTCGCCGCCGCCGTCGCAGTCGCCGGCGACGGCGCGACCGTGCGCATTGCCCCCGGCACATACGAGACGTCCGAGCGCGTTGTCCTCGACCGCAACGTCCGCGTCGAGGGCATGACGGGGAAGCCTGCGGACGTCGTCGTCCGCAACGTCGGCAGCAGCCCGGCATGCCGCGTCTTCAACCTCACCCACTCCGGCGCCGTCCTCGCCGACCTCACAGTCGCGGACGGACACATCGTGGGCTTCACCGGCGGCAATCTCTGGATATCGAACGGAACCGTGACGAACTGCATCGTCGAAAACGCGACGCTCTCCTGGACGACCGCCGACGCGAACAACGAACACGGCGGAGCGGGCGTGTACATGCGCGCCGGCCGGCTCGTGAACTGCATCGTCCGCGGCAACGCCGTGACCGGAACCGCCGTGAAGGACCAGGCCACCGGCGTGCTCGCCAAGGGATCGTCCGTCATCCAGAACTGCCTCTTCGAAGGCAACGACTCGGAGCTGGAGGCGGCCGTGGTCCACCTGGCCGAAAACGCGCACATGATCAACTGCACGATCGTCAGATCGACCCTCGGCGCGGGGACGGACCTCAACGGAGGATCGGCCTCGATCCGCATCGCAAGCTCGTTGGCCTACGTCCAGAACTGCGCCGTCGCGGGCGTCGTTGACGCCAACGGAACCACGCTCACGCCGCTCGACGGCTCTGGCGGCACGACGGAGCGCTTCGCCAACATCGCCAACAGCGCATTCGACTTCGCCTTCGACGAAGCCTTGGCGACCTCGAAGGGCTGGGTCCGCGGCACGGCGGCGACGATGTTCGCGGGATACGCCGCCCGCTCGTATCGCCCCTCTCCCGGCGGTCCGCTCGTCAACGCCGGCAAGAACAACGTCACCGACGCGCTTCCGGCGCTCGACCTCGCCGGAAACGAGCGTCTTTTCGGCAGCGCATACGACATCGGCTGCTACGAACTGCAGGCGCATCCGACCGTCATGGTCTTCCGCTGAACCTTCTCCGCTCGCCGGAGTTTTCTTCGACGATCGCGATGAAAGCCGCGTCCATTGTCCTCTCCGCGCTCTCCCTGCCGCTCGCCGCCGCCGGAGCAAGTCCTTCCGTCTGCATCGCGGAGGCGACGCCCCCGGACTGGCGCGGCAAGCGGGGCCTGGTCTTCGCGGCCGACCGCGCTACGCTCGCCTTCGAATGCGACGGCCTCGCCCCCAGGGCTGAAATGCGGCGCGCCCCGGATGCGCCCTTCTCCCCCGCGGCGCTCGCGCCGGATCCAGCCTCGCCCGCGCGCCGCTGGCTGCTGGAACTGCCCGAAACCGGATGGTATGACATCCGCGTCGCGGACGGCGGCGACGACGGCCAGGCCCTGACGCTGGCCGCGGCGGTCCTCGGCGAACCGATCCCCGAACGGCGGCGCATGAAATCGGTCTTCGGAATCTGGACGGTCCACGGAGACCCCTCGCTCGTGCGGCTCGCCGGCGCACGCTGGAACCGGCGCATGACGTCGTTTCGCGACGTCACGCGCGAACAGGCGGCCACGTTCGGCGGGGCGACCTCCCCGACGAACGCCGTCCCATACGACGAGCGCGACGGCCTGGCGCAAATCGGTGTGTTCTCGTTCGGCATGCCGCTCTGGACGATGGACATGCCGCCGGAGACGAAGCTCCCGTCGTTCGGCAATCCGTTCTTTCCGGCGACCGACTGGAGCGACGTGGCGCGCGCGGTGACGGCCTACGCCCGCACCCACGCGCTTCCGCGCGCCTTCTCGATCTACAACGAGCCCCTCGCGCACTTCAAGGGGAAACCGGCGCAGCTCGCCGACTACGCGCGCGCCGTGCGCGCCGGCCTCAGGGCGGCCGACCCCTCGTTCCGCGTCGGAGGCCCTGGGCTTTACTCGATCCGCCTGCGCGACCTTTCGGCGATCGAGGCGGGCGGACTGCTTGAATCGCTCGACTTCCTCGACCTGCACGCATACGTCGGAGGCACCCCGCCGGAAGGCGAATTCGTGCGCAAGATCGACATGCTTCGCGAATGGCTTTCCGATCATGGCCGCCCCGACATGCCAGTCGCCCTCACGGAGTTCGGCTGGACTGCGGCCGACGGCACCTGGCAACCGCCCGTGGACCGCGCCACTCAGGCGCGCTACGTCGCCCGCTCGCTCGCGCTGGCGTGGAGCCGCGGCGTGGACGCCCTGATCTACTTCGCGCTCGACTTCCGCACGAAAAAGGAGGGCGAGGCGGCGTTTTCCCTGATCGGGCGCGACGGGCGTCCCGAAGCCGGATACGCCGCATTCGCCACCGTGTCGCGCCACTTCGCGGCTTCAGAGCCGATGGGGGAGGGAATGCCGGCGCCAGGCGTCCATCTCGTTGCCGGGCGGCGCGACGGGAGGATCCAGTTCGCGCTCTGGCGGGAGGAATCCGCCGACGCCCCCGCCCCGTTGACGCTTCCATGGCCGGTGGAACGCGCGACCTCGCTCTGCGGGTCGCCGCTTCTCCCGGCCGACGAATGGACGCCGTCGCCGGACCCCGTTTTTTTCGAGTCGCCGCCGCTCGACGGCGCGCTCGCCCGGATGCCGGCGTTCTCGCAAAAGTCGGACGTCCCGCTCCGCATCGCCGGAACCGCGCCGCGCTGGCCCGCGTCGGACGCGGCGCCGCATCTGGAAGTCCTGGTCGATCGCCCCGGTGGCGGCGCGGCCAAGGCGGCGCTCGCCGTTGAATGGGAGAACGGCTCCGTCGCGGCTGGCGCGCCGACCGCCGGACCGGAAGGCCCGACGCAGGGCGCCGCGCCAGACCGCGAGGCCTTCGCCGTGTCACTGCCGTGGCGGCCGGACGCCATTCCGCGCGGGCGGCGCCTGCGCGGCGTCGCGCGCCTCTCCGCCGACGGATCGGAATGCGGCGCGCGGCCGTTCGACGTCACCATTCTGGCCGCCTCCCCGGATCAAGGGCCGGATGCCGGAGCCGAACCCTGGGCCGATTTCTCCAACTGGGCTCCGTGGGGCTGGCCTGGCGGCGACGCGCCGCAGCCAGGCGACTGCAGGGCCGCCACGCGGCTCTTCCACGGCGAATCCGGTCTCCGGATCGAAATCGCGGTCGAGGACGACGAACATTGCGCCGCATCCGATCCCGCGCGGCTCTGGGAAAGCGATTCCGTGCAAATCGCGCTGGACATGGATTTCGGCAAGCCCTGGGAGGCCGGGTTCGCCGGGGCCGGGTCTTCGCAGACACTGGGCGGCCACCGCGTATTCGAATTCAGCATTGGAGGACCGTCCAGCAGCGGCACCGCCTTCCTGGAGCGCAGCTACGACGACACGCTCCCGGCCCGAACCGTCCGACCGGCGCTCGACGTCGTCGTCAGCCGCGACGAGGCTTCGCGGCGGACGCGCTACGACGCGCTCGTGCCGTGGAGCGAACTCGGCGCCGCGACCGCGCCGCCGCGACCCGGCGCCGCTCTTGGAATCGCGATCGCAGTCAACGACGCTGATCCGGGGCGGAGCGCGCGGCGGCGCGCGCTCCGCCTGTTCGGCGGCATCGTCGAATCGAAGGATCCCGAAACGTTCGGTCCGCTTTTCCTTCGCTGACGGTGCGCCATCCGCGTCGGCCCGCGCGCAATCGAAGCCACGACAGTCCACGTTCCATCACACAAAGAGATCCCGGCCATGCGCTTTCGCCAAATCCACCTCGACTTCCACACCGGTCCGGAGATACCGGACGTCGGTTCGCGTTTCGACGCAAGGCGTTTCCAGGACGCGCTGCGCGTCGGCCATGTCGATTCCATCACGCTCTTCTCCAAATGCCATCACGGCTGGTCGTATCACGCGACAAAGGCCGGCGCGATGCACCCGGCTCTGAAATTCGACCTGCTCCGGGCCCAGATCGACGCCGCGCGGGAAATCGGCGTGGCGACTCCGGTTTACATCTCGGCCGGATTCGACGAGCGACTCGCGCGCCTGCATCCGGAGTGGCTGTGCCGCGACGAATCCGGCGCCCCGTTCGGATTCGGGAAAATGCCAGTCGCATCCCCCGGATACCGCATGATGTGCTTCCGCTCGCCGTATCTCGACGTGCTGTGCGATCAGATCCGCGAGGTGTGCGAACTGTTCCCGGAGGCTTCCGGGATTTTCCTGGACATCGTTGGAAGGCGCCTCTGCCATTGCGAATTCTGCCGCCGGTACATGGAAGAGAGCGGACTGGACTACTCTTCGGAGGCGGATGTCGCGCGCGCCGGCGAAGACACGCTCGACCTCTACCTCGAACGCGCGACCGCGGCGGCGCGCGAAGCGCGTCCCGACATGCCCGTATTCCACAACGGCGGCAACGTAGGGCCAGGCCTCCGCGCCGCGGGACGGCTGAAACACTTCTCCCACCTCGAGCTTGAATCGCTCCCGACGGGCGGCTGGGGATACGATCACTTTCCACTTTCCGCGAAATACGTCGGCACGCTGGGTCTGGAATATCTTGGCATGACCGGCAAGTTCCACCGCAGCTGGGGCGAATTCGGCGGCTTCAAGCATCCGAACGCGCTGCGCGCGGAATGCGCCGCCATGCTGGCGTTCGGCGCGAAATGCTCGATCGGCGACCAGTGCCATCCGTCCGGCGAAATGGACGTAAGCACATATCGCCTGGCGGGAGGAGCGTATGCCGAAGTCGAAAGCCTCGAACCCTGGTGCGAAGGAACCGCCAACGTCGCCGACGTCGGAGTCCTCCAGGAATGCGGAGTCGAATGCGTCGCCGAAGACCGCCCCACCGCGTCGGACGTCGGCGCCGGCCGGATGCTTCTCGAAGGGCACATCCTCTTCGACATGCTCGACGGGAAGAGCGACTTCTCTCCGTATCGGCTGCTGATCCTGCCCGACGCGATTCGCCCCGGCCCAGCGCTGTCCGAAAAGCTGCGCGCCTACGTCGCCGGCGGCGGAAAGCTCCTGTGCAGCGGCGTTTCGTGCCTGGACGACGGGTGCCGCAACCATCTTTTCGACATCGGCGCCGAGGCCATGGGAATGTCGCCGTTCAGGACCGACTACGTCCTGCCGGCACCGCAGTTCCGCCCGGACTTCGTGGATACCCCGTTCGACATGCTTTCGCAGTCGGCGCGGCTGCGCCTCACGGACGGCGAAAGCCTTGGCGACGTGTTCGACCCGTATTTCGAACGCGCGTGGAATCACTTCTGCTCCCATCAGCACACGCCGAACCGCACGGAGAAAAGCGGCTTCGCGTGCGCTGTGCGCAAGGGCGCGGTCTGCCATCTTGCCCATCCCGTGTTCTCGCTCTACGCCCGCGACGGCGCGGTGGCGCTGCGTCAATACGTCCTGAAGGTCGTGCGCTCGCTGCTGGGCGACCCGTCGGTGACCGTCGTGGGGCTGCCGTCCACCGGGCGCGTGACGTTGCGCGACCAGCGCGGCATGAAACGCTCCGTCCTGCACGTGGTTTACGCCCCCACGGCAAAGCGCGGAGGGATCGGCGCGGCGGACGTCGAAGTCATCGAGGACCTGCCGGTCATTCATGGCGTCACCGTCGAAATCCGGCGCGGCGTCCCGACCGGCCCCGACGGCGCGCCCGCGCCCGTGAGGCGCGCCCGCCTCGCGCCAAACGGCGCGGCCCTGCAGTTGAAGCCTCTGCCCGACGGCGGAATCGCGCTCGACCTGCCGCCTTTCTCGTGCCACGCCGTGGTCGAGCTGTCCTGACGAACGCGCCGCGCTCCCCGCGCCTTCAGTCCGCCGTCGCGGAGTCGGCGCATCCGCCGACATTGGCGACATAACGCGTCAACCGCGCGGCGACGCCGGCGCGCGAGACGCAATTTCGCGCAGGGTCCGGAGGACTCCGGCGCCTGCGGCCTCCCAGGAAAACTCCGCCGCGCGGGCACGACCTGCGGCGACGGCGGAGGAATGCGCGGCGGGATCCGACAGCAGGCGGTCCGCGGCGGCGGCAAATGCGTCGGCGTCGCCAGGCTCCACCAGCGAGGCCGCGCCGCCGGCGACTTCCGGCACCGAACCCGCGCGCGCCGCCACCACGGGAAGACCAGCGGCCATCGACTCCAGGACCGGAAGGCCGAAGCCCTCGTAGCGCGACGGGAACAGCATGACTGCGGCGGTGCGGTAAAGCTCCAGCACCCGCGCGAACGGAAGCGGCTCGACGATGCGATCCACCCTTGCGCGCGCCTCCGCAGAAAGCGCGGCGACCTCGGCCGAGAGCGCGGGCTCGCCGCGCCTTGGCCGCCCCAGCACGACAAGCCGCAGATCCAGGCGGCGGCGCGCGAGCGACCCGAACGCGCGCACCGCAGTCGGCAGATCCTTGTGCGGATAGGAGTTGGACACGCAAAGAAGGAAACGCCCGCGAGAGGCGCAGGTCGCGGCGCCGCCAGCGGCAAAGAACGCGGAGTCCGCCGCCTCGGGCACCGCCACCACATTTTCAGGCGGGACGCCCGGAACAAACCGCAGTATCTCGTCGCGCGAAAATCCGGACACGGCGATCACCTTCGCGCTGCGCCGCACAGCCGCCGGCACGACAAGCCTCATGGCCGTCAGCGCCGCAAAGGAAAAATCCTCCGGAAAGCGCCGGTACTGCATGTCGTGCACGGTGGTGACCTGCGGACACGGCGAACGGAGAAGCGCAGCGTTGCCTGGATTCCAAAGCGCGGCGGCGCCGCATTTCGCGATCGCGGCGGGCAGCGCGGCATTCTCGAAAACCAGCCGCCGCGCCCGCGACGCGGCGCGCAGACCGGTACGCACGACACGCACAGCCGCGACGCCGGCGGATGAGCCTTCCCGGCGCGCCGCCGCCAGATCGGCCTCAAGCAAATCCGCGTTTTCGGCGTTGGCGAAAACCGCAAGCGACTCGTCCGGGCGCAGCTGCGCGGCCATCGCGGACAGGGTCCGGCGCAGATACGTCTCCGTGCCGCCGACCTGGCCCGGCACCATGAACAGGGCGTTTGTCGCAAAAACGGTCATGGCGATGGATCCTGCGCGGGCGCGTCACGGAACGGGCTGGTCGTCGACGCCGGGCGGCGGCGGCAGCGCGCCCCCGGTTTCCATCGCGTCCGCAAGCGCGTCCTCGGCCGCCTGGTCCGGCCACCACAGCCAGAGGACGTCGTCCTCGCCGCCGAAGCGCGACAGCACCCCGCTCGGCATGCCAAACTTGTTCCACCAGACCAGACGCGTGGAATCGGCGTTCCAGAGCAGCACGTACGGGACGGCCGCCGCGAGCCGCGCGTCGATTTCGCGGTCGATCGCATTGCGGCGCTCAAGCGAAAAAACGGTTTTCTGCGCCTCGACGAGGCGGTCGACTTCCGGATCGGAAAAACCGGTCACGTTGTTTCCGCCCGGTTCCGACGCATGCACCGAGCTCCACATGCCCTCGGGATCCTTTTCCAGCCCTGCGGACCAAGCGCACCAGGTGGCGTCGAAATCGTAGCGCTCCATGTCGCGCATCCAGGCCGCCCAGTCCTTGCGCTCGACCTTCAGCTCGATCCCGGCCTCGTCGCGCAAAGCGACGCGCCAGCGCGCCAGGAACTTGTCGGTCGAAGGGGAGTTGGAGAGAAACCGGAGCGTGAACTCGCGCCCGTCGCGGTCGCGCAGCCTGCCGGTGGCCGCGTCGCGACTCCAGCCGGCTTCGGCAAGCAGCTCCCGCGCGCGCGGCGGATCGTAGCGAAGCAGCTCGTTGGTGCAGGGGTGTTCCCCGTCGTACAGATCCTCCCAGTACGAACGGTGTAGGAAGTACTGCCCGAACATCAGCGCCTTGTTGAACGACTCGCGATCGAGCAGATGCGCCAGGGCGCGGCGGACGCGCACATCGTCCAGCGGGGGCCGACGCATGTTCAGCGCGAAGCCCTGGAATCCGATCGGCTTGCGGTTGCGGATCTCGCGCCGCACGATCCAGTTCTTGTCAAAGCGCTCGCCCGAAGTCTCCAGCACCCAGGTGGACGCCGTGTAGACCGCAAACACGTCCACCAGCCCCTTGCGAAATGCCTCCCAGGCGTTTTCCCGCGAAGCGAAAAAGCGCCACTTGACACGCGCGAAATTCCAGTGCCCGGCATTTTCCGGACGATCGCCGGCCCACCAGTCGCGGCGGCGCTCCAGCTCAAGGCTGACATTTTCGCGGTGTTCGCCAAGCGCGTACGGGCCGGAAACCACGTCAAGCGCGAAGTTGAGCGAATTGAAGTCGCGGTCGGCGAAGGCGTGACGTGGCAGCACGAGCATTCCGCCGGCCGCGCCAAGGTTGCGCCAGTGAGGCTCCCTGGCGTGGAAGCGCACGGCGCGAGGAGACAGAACCTCGGGCGGATCGAACGACGAAAGCGCTACCTTGGCGGCGCCTGTCATGTTGGAAGGCGCCATGACGGCATCGAAAGTCCAGCGCACGTCGTCGGCCGTGACCGGGACGCCGTCGCTCCAGCGCGCGGCAGGATCGAGCTCGAACGTGAAGTCCAGACCATCGTCAGATATCGTCCACGAGCCGGCCAGCCCACGCGAGTACTCCCCGGATTCAGGATCGCGCGAGAGAAGCGACTCGTAGAGCATGGAGCATATCTGGGCGGCGAACGTTGAATTCTCGAGATAGTAGTTGAGGCTTTTCGGGGCCGCCCCCGCGGCAAGCACGATCCGCCCGAAGGGGGCGGCCTGAAGGGCCGCCCCCTCAAGTTGACGAGGCGCGGCGGGCGATGAAAGGAAGGACGCGGGCGCGGGTTGCGCGGCGGGCGATGAAAGGGAGGACGCGGGCGCGGGTTGCGCGGCGGGCGATGAAAGGGAGGACGCGGGCGCGGGTTGCGCGGCGGGCGATGAAAGGAAGGACGCGGGCGCGGGTTGCGAGGCAACAGCCGTGGAAGCCGCCAAACCAATGGCGACTAGCGCGGAAAGCAGCGCCTCCGCATGTCGCACGCCGTATGTCGCATGTCCACACGCCGAAATTTCCGAGTCGCCCTTCTGCATGGAACCGCTCATCATCGCGTGCGGATTCACATTTCCTGCGGCGGCGCCACGCGCGCCAGACCGTCGTCCCCCACCCAGGCCGGATCGCGCGTCCACACCGCCCTGCCCTCCGCGAGGGAAGCCGGCGCGTCGAGAATGCGCTGGTTGTTGCTGCCGCGGAAAAGCAGTAGCCTGTCGGCCCGCGCCTGCACGAACGGACCGTCAACCAATATGTCGATCGAACGCAGAAGCCGCATCACGCCGGGCTTCGTCTCGGCCAGCTTCAGCAGCCCCTCGAACGTGTAGCCCGTGTACGACGCCACGTCGTAGCGCGGGCGGAGCATCTCGGCCAGGTCCGCCAGCGCGTCCGGCTGGGAGAACGGCTCGCCTCCGGAAAACGTCACTCCAGTGTCGAGCACTGTCTCCTCGATGCGCCGCCGCAGATCCGACGGCGTGGTCACCTCGACGTCGGCGTCGAAGTCCCACGTCTGGGGATTCTGACAGCCCGGGCAGTGATGCGGGCAGCCCTGCACGAACACGACGCATCGCAGGCCCGGGCCGTCTGCGATGCCATCCCGGTCGAATCCGGCCAGTCGTATCGTGCGCTCGGCCGCGGCGCTAGGCGCCGGCCGTTCCATTTCCGGAAAGCCCGTGCTTGACGCGATCGTGTTCTTCGGCGCGCTTGGCGTCGTTGAAGCGGTCGAGCGTCCCGACGAGGTAACCGGTGATGCGGCGGATGCGTTCGAACTTTATCAGCTCGTCGCTTTCGCGGCGGCCGCACTTGGGGCAGGTCTCGCCGATCACGCCGTTGTAGCCGCACACGGGATCGCGGTCGACGGGGTGGTTGACCGATCCGTAGCCGATTCCGGCGTCGTGCATGGCGCGGATGACGGACTCGAACGCCTTGACGTTGCGGGCCATGTCGCCGTCGAGCTCGACATACGTGATGTGGCCGGCGTTGGTGAGCGCGTGGTACGGCGCCTCCTTGCGGATCTTGTCGATCGCGCCGATCTTGTAGTACACCGGGATGTGGAACGAGTTGGTGTAGTAGTCGTGGTCGGTGACGCCGGGGATGATGCCGTAGCGCTTCTTGTCCATGCGGATGAAGCGTCCGGAAAGACCTTCCGCAGGGGTGGCGAGGCATGTCCAGTTGAGCTTCGTCTTCTTCGCCATCGCGTCGCAGAACTCGCGGATGTGGCGGACGATCGCGAGGCCCTTTTCCTGCATTTCGTCGCTTTCGCCGTGGTGGTGGCCGTAAAGCGAGACGAGGACTTCAGCCAGGCCGATGAACCCGATCGAGAGCGTGCCGTGCTTGATCACCTCGCGAACTTCGTCGTTCCAGTGCAGCTTGTCGCTGTCGAGCCAGACGCCCTGGCCCATCAGGAACGGGAAGTTCTTGACCTTGCGGCGCGCCTGGATCTCGAAGCGGTCCAGCAGCTGCTGCGCGACGAGCTCGAGCATCGCGTCGAGCCCCTTGAAAAACTTCGCCTCGTCGCCGTGGGCCTCGATGGCGAGGCGCGGCAGGTTGATCGAGGTGAA
>CAMOSH010000027.1 GCA_946624575.1 uncultured Verrucomicrobiota bacterium | reverse complement strand
CAAAATGTTGTGAAAAGTCAAGTTAACGGGGTGAGTTTTGCAAAAGTTGAAAAACATACCCGATTAACTTCTGAATCGAAAGCCGCTTGATCATGTCCTTCCTTTCTACCAGCCTTCTTTCCTCCTTCCTCCGCGCCCTGCGCGCGGCGGGCTGGCGTATTGCGGACGCGCCACTACCGGGGATGCGCAATGCGGAAAACGGGATGCGGAATGCAAAATGGCGATGGGCGGCGATTGCCGTCTCCCTCGCTTTCGGGGTGGTGTTTTCCGCGTATTCGATTTGGCTCCAAACGGCATTCCGCGCAAGCTGCGACACTGCTATACACGCGCAATTGCTTTGGAATCTTTCCAACGGAAGGTTTTTCGAGACGAGCTTTTTTCCGTATTCGTTCGCCGGGAATCATTTCTGGCCGGCGCTTTACGCCGTCGTTCCGTTCTTCCGCGCGTTCGGCGTTTCCGGGATGCTTGCGCTTCAGGCCTTTCTGGTTGGATTCGGCGCATGGGTCGCATACCGGTTGTGCGAGAACGAGACGAGATCTCCGCGCTGGGCGTTTCTCGTGGCCTGCGCGTATCTGTGTTGTCCGACGATTTCATCCGGGGTTCTGTTTGATTTCCATTTCGAGCTGTTTTCCGTGCCATTCTCCCTTTTGACGCTGCTTTGGCTTCAGGAGGGCAAATGGAGTTTCGTTTTTCCACTTTTGCTTTCGCTCGGGTTCTACGAAGTGAATGGCCTTGTCTGGCCGGTGGCTGGACTGTTGGCGATGATTTCGCGTGACGGGCACCGCCGTTGCATGGGAGTCACGTTGTTTCTGCTGGCGACGTCATACGTCGTGATTGTCGCCTGTTTCGTGATGCCGCACTTCCGGGGGATACCAGATCCACACGTCTGGGTGAGGTATTCCCATTTGGGAAAGACGCCGGCCGAGGCAGTTGCGAACATCATCCGGCATCCGTTTGCGAGCCTTGCGTCCAGCGTTGGCGGAAAAGACCTGGCGAGTCTGCGGCTGTTTCTGGCATTCGGCATGTTGCCTGTTTTCGGGTTGTGGAAACTGCTTCCCGCCATCCCGCTGTGGTTGATGCTTGTATTCAGCAACTGGGATTGGACAAGCGACATACGTTACGGGTACTTCGCGCCTGTTGTTCCGTTTTTGGTTTCCGCGTCATGTCTTGCCGTTGCGCGGATACGCAAATGCGCCGCCTTGGTGCGCCGAGAGTGCCTTTTCGCAGCCCTTTCCGCGCTTTGCATGTGCTGGACCGTGTCATTCTATCAGGTGTCGAAGCCGATGCGAAGGCATCCGTTCGTGTTGAGGTCGAACTTGCCGGAACTTTCTGTGGCGGTATCGTTGATTCCGGAGGGGGATTCCATTTCTGCCGACAGCCACATCTGCCCCATGTTGTACCGGCGTCGCCAGCTTCAGTTAACGCCGGACACGACATGGCACGGTGGGAGGTGCAGATGGATGTGCGTCGATTTGAGAGAATCGGCGGACAAGAGCCCGGGTTGGTCGAAACGCATTGCGGGGATGGTTTCCCCGCGCGGTTATGGGGTTGTATGGTTCCAAAACGACGTCGCGGTTTTGAAGTTTGGCGAAGGCTGCGAACAAATGACCAGATGTTTTCTGGCTCGGCTGTCGGAGTTGGCTGAATCCGGAAAATTGCCATGAATCCAAGCCCAGTTTTTGAAACGGAGGACAACGATCAAATGTCCATCTTCCCCGCCAGCATCCTTTCCTCCTTCCTCCGCGCCGCCCGTTGCGGCGCGCTCGGCGAGCGCGTCCTACCGGACTGCGCGGGGAAAGGGGAACGCTGCGTGCAATGCACAATGCGGAATGCACAATGGGCGGGAACGCGGGCGGAGAGGCGCGGCGAAAGGACGAAACGACGATAGGACGAAAGGTCGAGCCCCGGTTGCCTACGGAAATGGGGGCGCGACCTGATGTCCTGCGGCCCTGCCGTCCTTTCGTCGAGGGGGCCGGCGCGGGGCTAGATTTCGGAGAGGCCGCCGCCGGCCTCCCGGCAAAAATCGCGCCACGGAAGAAACTCGACGCCGCCGCGGGTTTGGCGGGAGTCCCCCCCGTACACGATCCGGAGATCGGGACTCCCAGGAAAGACGGAGGCGATGCGGCGGAGCGACGCGCCCCAGTCTCCGGACGGTGTTTCCCCGCTTTTGATTTCGATGAGTTTCGCGCCGCCGGAACGGTCCTCCACCAGGTCGATCTCCCGCTGCTGCCCGTCCCGCCCCTTGTCCGACTCAATGCCCCCACGCCCCCTTCCGCCCCCTGTCAGAGTAAATGCCCCCAGGGTAGGGGCATTTCGGATTGCAAGCAACAAACCCAAGGAAATGCCGATTTTTGCCTTGAAAGGCATAATCGGAAGTGCTAGCATCTCGCCTGTCCGCACGAAAGACCCCGATAAGCACGGGCTAGGCGGCGCGCGTTGCGCTGGCTAGTTGATGTTGGGGCCGAGCAATAAAATGGTCTCACGATTTCTTTCCTTCGCTCTGCTAGCCGCCTTAGTCCTCACAGCTGCGGCGAAAACAATCTATGTTTCAGCGTATGGGTCCGACAATCAGACCGGGAGTTCTCCTGAAACTGCCTTCTCCAGATGGTCAGATGCGATTGCCGCTGCGAATGATGGTGATACTATTCTTGTCAGACCTGGGGTATATCGCGAAAGATGCTATAGGGTAAGAGGGGGCGGAGGAAATGTCAGAATCGTTGCTGAACATGGGGCTTCTGTGACTTTTTTTGTAGGAACCTTTTGGCCTAACGACGCTTTCACCAAGTTCAAAATATCAGGAATCACTTTTCAAGAGGATGTTAGAATTAGCGGAAGCGATGCGCTCACGTTCGATAATTGTGTTTTTAAAGAAGATCGTTCAATTGAAGGTCGAACAAGACAAAGTCCTTACTCCGGCGCTATCGTTCCTTATTGGGGAAATTACTCTCCTATTGACGGAGTTACTATTCATAACAGCATAGTTGAAAACATTTCCGGCGACGGAGGCGCCTTGGAAAATTGCATTCTCTATAATTGCATTGTCCGCAATAATCGCGGATTGTATTCAGGTTCAATGTATAATTGCACCGCATACAATACCCTGATCGTCGGTAACCATGCTGTTCGCGCGGAGCCAGACTGGGTTGATACGTACGATGGGTATGGTGGTGCGGCGACAAAGTGTACACTAGTGAACTGCACCGTTGTCGGCAACGTGGCTGATGCGGGTGCAGGTGGCGTCCGCAACTGCAAGGTTATGAATTCAATTGTTGTCGGAAACAGACTGGCGAACGGTGCCAATTCCAATTGGAGCAGTTCATCTTCTTTCTATTCATCCTGCACAACCGGATCTCCGAACGGCGCTGGCAATATCGCGAATACTCCACAGTTTGCCGATTCGGACTATCGGCTCGCATCAGGCTCGTCGGGCATCGATGCCGGGAATAATTCATATGTCTACGGGACGGAGGATCTTGACGGCTTTCAACGCATCTATGGTTCGCGGGTCGATATGGGCGCATACGAGTATGTCGGGCGGAAAGCCTGCGAGGTTTACTTTGATCCAAACACAGGATATGTTTCTATTGATTCCATCCAAGTCTCGGTCGGTGCTGTCCTTAGATCTCTACCTATTCCGATCCGCTACGGGTGGCGATTTGAAGGCTGGTACGACAATTTGGAAGGAGGATCTCTTGTAACGGCGCAGACTGTAGCGAGCGGGCGGAACATATATCTTTACGCACGCTGGTCGGAGGATGCGGATCCCGTTCGGCAACCGGTCTACCGGTTCTACTCGAAGAGTTACAAGGGCCATTTCTACACGATCGACCCCGATGAGCGTGCGACGCTGATGTGCACGAACCCAAACTGGAAATACGAGGACATTGCCTACTATGCTGCGACGGATGAGATTGAGGGCACGGTTCCACTCTACCGGTTCTACTCGAAGGGCTACCGCGGCCACTTCTTCACGATCGACGAGGCGGAGATGCGGACGGTGCGGGGCACGAACCCGAACTGGAAGTTCGAGGGGATCGCCTACTACGTCTATCCGCAGGAGGTCGATGGTTCTGTGCCGGTGTTCCGCTTCTGGAGCAAAGGCTACCGCCATCACTTCTACACGATCAACGAGTCGGAGAAGGATACGCTCATCGCCACGAATCCCAACTGGAAATTCGAGGGCGTGGCGTTCTACGCGCTATCTGCGGAAACCGTCGAAAGCGGCGTGAAGTCGCTGAAGAAGTCGGTCTCGTCTGCGGCGGTCGCGGTGGCAGGGGAGGAAACGCGGTCGGAAGGCCGCATTCCCGGCAACGGGTCAAGCGTGGCTGCGGAGTCCGAAGCCTCGCTCCGCACCGCCACGCGCGCGGACGCTTCGTCGGTTGGTGCTACCGCCGGCGACGAAGGGCTTGCCGACGCCGCGCCGTGGACGCTTTGGACGCGCGATCGAACGCCGATCAAGCGCGACGGCGCGACCGAGTTGGGGGCGATTGTCGTCGAGACTCGCTCGGATGCGCCCGATGCGGCGGAGCTGCGGTCCGCGGAAACGGCGGAGGGTGATGCTCTTTTGGCGGAGACGCCGCCAGTTGAACTGAGCCTACGCCTGTCTGGCGCTCCCGCCATGCGGAACGCCACCCTGTGGAGCGCATCGGACGGTACTGTGTCGGAGGATGACTTTGACGGAACGCTGGACTTCGACCTTCCCGCGACCGGCGTCTGGCACTGGTTGCGCGTCGCGGACGATTCCGGCAACGAGTCGATCTCCGTCTGGCTTCGGGCGACGGCGGACTGATGTGTAGGTGATGGTGCGGCGGGCTCCAGACCGCCGCCCCTATTGCGAATTGATGGACAATTGTCAATTGCGAATTGTGAACAATGAAAATCAGTCACTACCATCCCATAGAAATGCAACGAACCTCCCCCGACAACGCAACGCCGATGTTTTCCGTTGCGTAGGGGAGGCGTAAGCATGCGTTTCGTGGATTGTCGTGCTTGCGCGGGCCGCGCCACGCCGCGCTGCGCGCGAGGTCACGAAAACCCGGTGCCGGGCGAGCGGCCGAGCCGCATGGCCCGGCTCGTCCGCCGGACTTCGCCGAGCGCGAGCGCTCGGCGCCGCCCGTCGGCCATGCCGGGCGATCCTTCGGACCGCGCCCGTCACCGGGACACGAACCGGGCCTTCGGCCCGACACGAAAGAACACGAAAGCCACTGCCCCGCAAGTTTACTGGACTTTTTGCGTTGAGGGGGGGAGGGTTTTTGCAGGCTATGGGATGGCAGAGAAATGAGACAATAACAGTTCTTGCTTGAAAAGACGTTTTCATAGTTTGGTATCACTTGTGGAGATGACGGGCTTCGAGACGTTCTGCCATGGATGCGAGAAAACCGAGAAACGCACGTCCGACGCGCGTGCGATCAAGGGCTGCGAAGAGGTCGAGGAAACGGAGGGCGCAGCGACGGGCGGCGGGATCCGCCGCGAGGCGTTCGCGGAGAGCCGGGCGGAGGCAGACATCGACCGGCGAGCGGCGGATCGCCCAGTCCTCCGGCCCTAAACGAGGTTCGACGCGCCGGCAATATGTGCCATCCAAAACACGGCGCCGGAGGCCTTCTGGAAAAAAAGGGGCAAGAGAGAGGTCCAGTTCCCGGCGCATCTCAGGCCAGCTCGAAAGGGTTGTAGATACGCCGCCGGACTCCATGCGGCTCACCGGGAAGGGAAGGTGCTGGAATTGCATCCCTGGCGTTGCGGAGGCACGGAGAAAGAAGTCCAAATCCCCGACGATGCGGAAGCGCCGGTCATAGCCGCCAAGGCGTTCAAACAAGTCGCGCGAGATGAACGATGACGGATGGGGAAGGTAGCCGACAAGGAAATGGATGGGCGAAATCTCCGTTCCCTCCGGGAATATCCGCAGCCGCGCGTCCTGGCCGAGGCCTGCGAACATGTCCCCATATGCAACATCGGCGTTCGGCGGTTCAGCGAAAACGCGGGCGAGGACACTGGGGACGAGTTCGTCGCCAGCATTTACGAACAGGAGAAAATCCCCGCTGGCAAACGAGGCCCCTTTGTCCATTGCATCGTAGATGCCGCCGTCTGGCTCGGAAACGCACCGACCCAGATGCGGGTTTCCGTGGTAGCGGTCCACCTCGGAGAAGCTGCCGTCGGTCGATGCCCCGTCCACGACGATTTGCTCCCAGTCATCGAATTCCGGCTGGCCGTTGAATGTGCTTTGAAGCGTCCGGGCCAGCCCAGAGGCGTTGTTTCGGCAGATGGTGACAATGGAGAGTTTCATTGTGCTGCGATATGGTGGATTGCCTCAAAGATTTTCCTTGGGATAACCGTAAGCAAAAAGCCCAAGCGCACTGAAAGGGATCGCTCCAGAGCGGCGTTTCTCTTGGCAAGGGCGTCCGCCCTGCCGCGTTCGCTTTTTTCCCGTTTCCGGCAATTCCGAAGTTCTTCCTGCATCCGGTTTTCCCAGAAGCAAGTATGGCCGATCAGCGTTTCGAGAACGAGGGCGAACGATCCTGGGGGAGAAGGGTGCGTGTTTTTCAACAAGGGCTCCGCGGCAAGGGAATCGAAGACGGCACGCCACTCTTTCCGCTGGTCCACGGCGGCGAACTCGCTGAAAACGCCGAGCGCCGCCCGTGAAGCTTCCCGATAGGCGGCCGGGTCGGAAAGCAGGGCGACAATTTCCGCCGCCGCCGCCTTGGCGTCGAGTTGGGGGACTTGCCGCGCCGCAATATGATTCTGAGCAGATTCCACATTTGGCAACCTGTATGCGACGATAGGCAAGCCGTGGGCATAGGCTTCCATGAAGGTGAATGGCGCGCCTTCCCAAGCGGAAGTCGATATAAATACATCCCCCGTGTCCAGGAAAGGGGAAACATCGACATGGTGTCCGACCCACTCTATGGCAGCTTCGCATCCCAATTCCCGCGCAGCGCGCACCATCGCCTCTTTTGCGGCATGGGTGACCGGCGAAGCCGTGACACCTCCTATGACTGCAAGGGTCGCCGATGGTATCGTTTTGCGGACTTCGGCGAGAATGCGCACAGCCTCGGAAGGGCGTTTGGGTATGTTTCGGATCTGTCCGCACCAGACGATGCGGGCTTTGCCCGAAAGCGACCGAGGCTCCGTGACGCGGGGTTCGGGGTATGGAGGCGGATTGGGGATAACCCAGCAACGAATCCCCATTTCGCTGAAGAAGGCCGCGTCCGTGCGGGACAGGACGATGAAAGCGTCGGCGCGACGCCAGCCTTCAAGCCTTTTCGAGAATTCAGTCGGCCCCTGAAGCGCCAGTCGAGCGGAAAACACGGTGTGGAAATGGACGACGACCTGAACCCCGGCAGCATGGATGCTTTGCGTATCTTCGTCGAGTTGTGGAACATGGTAGGCTGCATAGTAAACGGCATCGACGGAAAACCTCTCGATGGCGGCATGCCATCGGCTTCGGCGTTCATTGGACGAGAGGACTTCGTTTCCGTCTCTGCGAATGGACGAGAATTCGACGTCTGCTGGGAAGAGTATCTTTTCCTCTTCCGGGGCGGGTGTCTCGGAAACGTAAACGACCTTCTTGCCAAGCGACTGGAAGATGGAGGCCAGCAGTCTAAGGCAACGTTGGACGCCGCCGGCACCGAAAGAGTCGAAATAGAGGGCGATTGTGCGGATTTCTTTTCGGAGAGGAGTATCCAATGAAATTGAAGAAGATATTCGTGGTTTCATGGGTATTGTTGTAGGTTTAATGCGTCTCGCGTCTTGCATGCGCCTCGAACCTGACCTTGTCCACGGCGAGGCGGATGTCGCGGTCGAAGAGGGGTGTGAAGTCCGCGCCGTTTTTCCAGAGGGCGAACGGGAAGGAAATCTGGTCGCGGCGGGAGCCGATGGCGAGCTCTTTCCACCATGTCGCGAAAACGGCACGGACGAGCGGGTTGCCGGGCCGGGATGCGACGATGCACGTTTCGGCGAAAGAATGCTTTTCAGGCAAACCGGCAGCGCGGTAGCCGGAGACCTGTGCGCGGAGAAGCGAAGGGGCGTCCTTGCCCCGCTCGATGCACGCCTCGGCCTCGTCCCACACGTTGTCCCGGTCGAAGTGGCGGAGCGAGGCGATGGGGTTCGGGCCGGAGAAGAGCTTGTCGCGCATCTCGCGCTCGGTGCCCGCAAGCAGGGTTACGTTTCCGTCGATCCAGACGACGCTTTCCGCGTTGGGAAAGAGGTCGGGGGCGTGGAGCTTGTGCCAGCGGGCGGTGCGGGTCGGATCCTCGTCCGTCCACGCCAACGGGCGGTACGTCCATGGTCCCTGTTCCCTGAACGGTGCCGGCGCGAAGTAGATGTAGTCCACTTCCGGGGCCGGAGCCTCCGGGATTTTCAGCGACTCGTAGCCGCCGGCGATCGCGGTATAGACGATGTGGCGGGCAGGCGCGGTGCGGGCGGCCTTCGCGCGAAGATAGGCCGAAATGCGCCCCGCGAGGACATCGGGCGCAGGGGGGGGCTGCGGCTTGGGGAAGACGGGGAAGAAGTCTCCGTCCAGCGGCGGGCGGTTCGGCTTCTCGATCGCGTCCGCTGCGGCGAGGAGCCGGAAGTGCGGTGTCGCGCGGTCGATCCAGAACCGCGGGTCTTCCGTTTTCGCGCGGATGCGGACGCGCGCGCCGCAGAGGCGGGAGAGCAGGAGCAGCCGCGCGTCGTCGGAAACCGGGAGCGGCAACCGGTCCACGACGATTTCCTGGACATCCGACAGGTCCGTCCGGTCGAACGTGGCGGGGTCGATCACCCCGGGAACGGGGGCGGAGGGAAGGACGAGATCGCGGGTCTTTTCCGCGGAAAACGGAGCTCCGGACGCGTTTTCCGCGGCGAACGAAAGCGCGGCGGCGAGACGGACGCCCCATCGCGCGGCGGCGCGTTCCGGCGTTTCGCCGGGCGCTCCCGCGCCGACGAGTCCTCCGATGACGGGGACGTGGAGGGCGGCGAGGCGCGCGCGGAGATCGTCTCCGGCGCATGCCAGTCCTTCGGCGACAACGAGTTCCACGCCGTGCTCGAGAATCCAGGAGACGAAATCGTCGTCGGAGCCCGCGCCAGTTTCCAGAACCGGACCTCCGGCTAGGCGGACGAGCGATGCGGAGCCGTCCGGTGCCCGCCGGACCGCGAGGAGGTCGAACGAACGGCCGAGCGCCGCGGCGACCGGCGCGGGAAGGAGGCCGCTTGCATCGGAGGACGGTGCGGCAAGGAGAAGGACGCGCGGTCGCGGCGGGTCGCGGCGGATCCCGTCCGCGACGCGCCGGAAGACGGGACTGAAGGCGTACCAGCGCGGGAGATTGGCGTTTTCGAGGGCGTCCAGTCCGGGATGGCGGACGACGAGGGCGTGGCGGGCGACGTGGACCTTGAACGCCTTGTAGATTCCGCCGAACGACACCGCGTTGAGGTGCCACACGAACGCGCGGGTCGTGATGCGGTGCTTCCAGCCCCGCTCGAAGGCGCGGAGACAGAGGTCGGTTTCTTCGCCGTATCCCTTGCCGAACGCCGCCGCGTCGAACTCGCCGACGTCGTCGAGCATGTCGCGGCGGAGGTAGAGGCAGAATCCGTGGCCCGTGTGGAGCCCGAACGCCGTTTCGGGCGCCTGGAGCCACCCGCGCGCGACGGTCGCGACGGAAAGGCCGGGCGGCATCGCGTTCTTCCCGCAGTTCGGAACGGAGGCGAAGCCGGAGTTGTCGGAAACGGCGGACGCGGTGCCGATGCGCTCTTCGGAGTAGGCGGCGAGGCGGAGCGAATCGGTCCAGCGCGGTCCGACGACCGTGTCGTTGTTGAGGAGGATCACGTCGCGCCGTCCGGCGGCGCGGATGCCGTGGTTGCAGGCACCGGCGAAACCGGCGTTTTCGACCAGGCATTCCACCCGGACGCGGCTGGGGTTTTCTTCCGCGACGCGGAGCAGGAGCGTGCGGACGCGCTTGTCTTCGCTCCCGTTTTCGACGAAGAGCAGCAGGACGTCCGGCGGCGTGTGCTCGAGGAGCGACGCGACGAGCGGCGGCAGGAGTTCGGGATGGTTGTATGCGGGAATTACGACGGCGAGCGGCGGCTTCGGGGCGGCTTCGGCACGGAGGCGTTCGCGGACCGTCTTCTCCCACCGGTCCGGCCGCAGTTCGCGCCAGAGGCGACGAAGCGTTTCCACGGTCGGCCGCCGTCCGCGTCCGAAAAGACGGACATGGGCGAGAAGCGGGTTTTCCGGAATGGGAAGCAGGTCCGGTGGCACGGGCGGAACGTCAGGCGCGAAACCCCATCCCTTGCGCCATCCCTCCGTGCAGTAGTGCAGAAGCGGGGAGGCAAAGCGCTTCGCCATGGTTTCCGGATGCGCCCAGGCGTAGAAGTCCCGGTCGAAGAGGCCTGAATTCCTCGCGGCCGCGACGTCGCGTGCGAGACGCAACGCGGCGGCCGGGTGCCGGGCCGCCGTTGCGAGAGCCGCCTTCGCGACCCCGATCCCCTCTCCCAGGAGCTGCAACCGGCGGTCGAGAAGCGAGAAGGACTGGCGGAAGTCCGCCAGGGAAATGCCCGGCAGGGGGGACGGACGCGGAGGCGCAAGGGTTTTGGCGAAGCGTGCGGTGATGTCGTCGGGCGGAGGAACCGGAACGTCGAGCCAGGCGCGATAGTCCGAAAAGGCGGGTTCTCCGGCGAGCCGGTCACGCGCGGGAAACGACGCGAGGCGGGCCAGAACCGCGGCGACGAACCGCGCCATCCGTCCTTCCGGATCCGGCGGGACGGCGGCGGCACGGATCCCCTCCGAAAGAAAGGCGGAAAACCCCCCGGCGAAGGCCGCGGCCGCCGCTTTTCCGTCTCCGCCGCCGATCCGGATCGAATGGCGGAAAAAAGATTCGACGAAATCCGTTTCGACGTCGGGGCTTCTACCCTGAGGAACTTGCGGCGCGGACTGCATTTTTCAAGAAGAAGGGCTACGGAGGCGGCGAACTGTTTCGACGGCAAGCCGCAGCGGCGCGGTGAAGGCCCTGCCGACGCGGTAGGAGAGGGAGGACTCCAGCGCGCTGATGCGCTCGTTCTGGCGTCGAATCGTGTCGCGGGCTTCTGCCAGCGCCTCCTGGTGTGGCTTCAGGGCGCGCTCCAGCGCCCGGGCGCGGTTGCGGTCCCGGAGGGCGAAGCGGTAGAGGTCGGCCAGCGCGGCGGGGTCCTTTTCGAAGACGGCCGCGACGGATCGGCCGCAGGTCTCCGGATCGGATTTCCAGAGTCCCGTGATGGAGTCGATGTCTTCCGCGCTGTCCGTCTTCTGGCGGAGGAAGTGCTCTCCCGTGACCTTGCGCAGGTGGACGGGCGGCGAAAGGCGGGCTAGGCGGCGGATGTAGTCGTAGTCGATGAGGATTTGGAGCCGTTCGTCGTAGGGGCCGGCCTCGTCCGCAAGGCGCTTCGTGTGGAGAATCTGCTTGTGGTTGATCTGGTTGAAGAAGCGGAGGTCATCGAAGGTGACGTCGTCCTCGTTCTCGACCTGGCGGCGGATCTCCTTTCCGTCCGGGCCGATCCAGACGGCCCACGTGTCGGAATAGACGAATTCCGCGCCTTCGCTCTCCGCGAGGGCGACCAGTCCGGCGAGATGGTCGGGGAAGACGATGTCGTCGTCGTCCATGTAGGCGACGTATTTCGAGCGGACGCGCGAAAGGCCGAAATTGAGGGCGGCGGCCTTGCCGAGGTGCGGGCGGTCGTGCCATTCGATCCTGTCGTCGGCGAACTCCGCCACGACGTCCGAAACGTCCTCCCCGCCGTCGTTCACGACAAGGAGCCTCCAGTCGCGGAGCGTCTGGTTCCGGATCGAACGAATCGCCGATGGAAGGAGAGCGCGGCGGTTGAACGTCGGGACGATGACGGTGACGAGAGGCGAATCGGTTTCCATTTGCGGTGATTCTAGGCGATTGTCCTCCCGCGCGCAAGCCTTGCGCGGGCGCGCATGAAGTGATAGCATTGTCGCCGATGTCAACGCTTCGAGAACACGAACGGATTGCCGAGCTGGAATCCGAAAACGAATTGCTTGCGCGGCTGTGTCGGCTGTCGGACAAACGAGGCGCGACGGCTGTCGCCGCGATGAGGCGTTCGTGGAGCTGGCGGCTCACGCTGCCGGTGCGGCGCGCGTTCGACTTGCTCGCCGCCATGCGCAGGCGCCTGGTTCCGGCGCCACTGCGGCCCCTGCCGCCGCGTCCGGTCGCGAATCTGTTCGCGGCGCCGGAGGAATTGGAGCGCCAGCGCGAGTCCGCGCCGCGTGGCGGATTGCAAGTGTGCGTCGTGGCGGCAGTCTCCGGGGCGGACGGCGCCAATGGCGCGGCGGCCGCCGCTCTCCGCGAGTCGCTCGACGCGCAGACGTTTCCCGCGCGGGAAGTAGTTTTCGCGGACGTTTCGGGGGCGGGGGGCGTCGATCCCGCGGCGGCGCTCGCCGCGGCGGTGGCTCGAACGACGGCGCCGCTGATCGCGTTCGCCGGTCCCGGCGACATTTTCGCGCCGGACGCCTTGTTCCGGTTCGCGGAGGCGCTGGCGGCGGCGGATGCTCCGGCATTTGTCTATGCGAGCGGGCTGGAGGTGCGCGAAGGCTTCCGTTTCTGTCCGTCCTCGGCGGAGGCGATCGTCTCCACGCTTCCGCGTCCGGCTTTTTCGCTCGACTCGTTTCGGAGCCGTGATTTCATCGGGGGCTGCTTTGCGTGTCGCCGCGATCGGTTCGAGGCGGCGGGAGGCTTTCGCGAGGGGGCCGGAAGCGCCGCGACAACCGATCTGCTCTTCCGGCTGTGCGAAACGGACGGCGCTCTGCCCGCCCACATCGCGGCCCCGCTCGTCGCACGCGCGATTCCGGAAGCGGATGCCGACGACGCGAGCGCCGAGAACGCCGAGACAGTGCCGGAAACTGTCGTCGCCGACGCGCGCCGCGCCGTGGAAATGCATTTGGAGCGCGTCGGGAGCATGGCCAGCGTCGAAACGCCTGACCGCGCTCGCGCCGTTTTCCGCATCCGCGAGCCGCGCCCGGACCCCGCGCCGCTTGTCTCGATCCTCATCCCGAACCGCGAGAATCCGGAGGTGCTGCGCGTCTGCGTAGAGTCGATTCTCCGCGTGACGGCCTATCCGAACTACGAAGTCGTGATCGTCGAGAGCGGAAGCTCGAAGCCGGAGACGTTCGCGCTCTACGACCGGCTGTCGGAGGATACGCGCGTCCGCGTCGTCCGTTTCCCGAAAAAGCCGGACGAGCCGTTCAACTACTCCAGGAAATGCAATTTCGGCGCGACGCTGTGCCATGGGGAGTTTCTCCTGATGCTCAACAGCGACACCGAGGCTGTCCTGTCGGACTGGATCGACGAAATGCTCGGATTCGCGGCGCGCCCGGGCGTCGGCGTCGTGGGATCGATGCTGCTTTTCGGCAACGGGACCGTCCAGCACGCTGGAATCCAGCACCGTCCCGGCGGGCTTCCGGATCACGTTGAGCGATGCACTCCGGCCCTTTCGCCGGGACTGGCGGGGCGGCTTCTGCACGTCCGCAGGTGCCAGGCCGTCACCTTTGCGTGCGCCATGATTCCCATGTCCGTCTGGAAAGACCTAGGCGGACTGGACGAAACGTTCGCCGTCGCGTTCAACGACGTCGATTTCTGCTATCGGGCGCACGAGCGCGGTCTCGCAGTCCTGTGGACTCCGTTCGCCAGGCTCTTCCATCACGAGTCGCTGGTGCGCGGCTCCGACCTGTCGGGAGCCAATATTCGGCGTTTTCTTGGCGAAATCGCGCATTTGCGCGAACGCTGGGGCGACATGCTATCCCGCCCCGATCCCTACTTCGACGACATCGCATTCACGGCTCTTCCCTCCCGACGATGACAATGCCCTTCCAGCCGTTCGCACCGTTCCGACTTCTCGCCCGGCTTCTGCGGCGCGACGGCCCGGATGCCTTCGCCAGAGACATTGAGACCATCCGCGCCTCGGAGTGGTTCGACGCCGAGTGGTATTTGCGCAAATACCCAGAGGTCCGAAGGAGCGGCGGCGATCCGGCCGCCCATTACGCCGCATTCGGAAAGGACGGTCGATTTGATCCCGGACCGTGGTTTTCCTCGGCGGAGTATCTGCGGCTCAACGACGACGTGCGCATCTCCGGCGACAATCCGCTGGTCCATTTCGAGCGGTGCGGGCGCGCGGAGGGACGGCCGATTTCCGCGCTTCAGCTGCGCGAAACGAAGTTTCCTGACGGCGCCGTCGAAACGGAGCGGGTCTTCCCGTCCGCCCCGCCACGCCACAGGCGCGTCGCCGTGTTCGCCGCGTTTTTCCCGGCCGGCAGGATCCCGGAGACTACGCTCTGCTACCTGCGCGGGCTGCGCGAAGTGGCGGACGATATCCTTTTCTACGCCAACTGCCCTGTTTTCCCGGACGAACTCGCGAAGCTCGGCGGCCTCGTCCGCGTTGCCGCGTTCCGCGTCCATGGCGGCCACGACTTTCTCTCGTATCGGCTCGGCTTCGAAAAGGCCCGTGAACTCGGGCTGCTCGATGCGTCGCGGACCGACGAACTCATCCTCGCGAACGACTCCTGCTACGCGCCCGTGTTTCCGCTTTCGGAGTCCTTTGCGAAAATGGCGCGCCGCCCATGCGACTTCTGGGGCATGACGGCGAACGCCGGGGCGTATCGGGCCGAGCACGTGCAGTCCTTTTTCTTCGTGTTTCGGCGGCAGGTGCTGGACGGCGCGGCGCTCGGCCAGTTTCTCGGCGGAATCGAGGTGTTGGGGTCGCGCTGGGAGGTCGTCCGCCGCTATGAGATCGGGTTCACCGCCGCGCTCGCAAAGGCCGGATACACATGGGACACCCTCGTTCCTCGCTCATTTGCGGCCGAGCACGGCGGCTCGATGGCGATGCGGCACGTCCTGGAAACCCTCTCGCGCCACGGAATGCCGCTTGTGAAGGTCAAGGCGCTGGATTCATACATGGTGGACGACCGCGACGCCGTTCTGGCGTTCATCCGGGCGCGCAATCCCGAACTCGCTGCCGCGATCCCCCCTCCTCCTCCTCCGGTTGACTATGCCGCCGTGCGCCGGCTTTTGGAGCAATCGGGAAACAAATGAGTGCCGTGTCCAATTTATTTCTTTCTCTGCTGCGCCTGCTCCAGCGCGACGGACCGCTTTTCTTCGTCAAATGCGCCCGGTATGCGGTTTCCGCCAAGGCCTGGCGCTGGTTGATGGGCGGCGTGGACGGTGCCGACCCGTCGTTTCCGCGGTCTCTGCGCGACAACGTCAGGGCGGTCGCGCGTTCGCCGTGGTTTGACGCGGACTGGGTGCTGCGCGAGTATCCCGAAGCCGCAGCCGCCGGATGCTCTCCCGCCGAGTGGTATCTGCGGAAGGCCGATCCGGTTCTCGCGCATCCGGGTCCGGAATTTTCCGACGACGAGTATCTGGCGCTCAATTTCGATGCCTTTCTCGACGGCGTCCAGCCGCTGCTTCATTTCGAGAGGTCCCTGCGGACGGAGTCGCGCCAGGTGTCCTTCCTGGAGACCGAGGGGGAGTTTTCCGCTGCGGCGCGTCCCGTGCGCGCCTCATTCGGGAGGACTCCGGCGCGCCACCGCCGGACTGCTCTCTTCGCGGCCCATTCCGGGGACGGCAGGATTCCGGACCGGGTCCTCCTCTACTTGCGCGGCCTCCGTGAAGTGGCGGACAACGTCGTCTTCGTTTCCAGCAATCCGCTTCTGCCCGGAGAGGAGGACAAGCTGCGGGACCTGGCTTCCGAAGTGCTCTGCGAAGTTCACGGCGAATACGATTTCGGCTCCTGGAAGCGCGCCTGGGGCGTCGCCCGCCGCAATGGGCTGCTTGACTCCGACGTGGCGGACGAGGCGATTCTCGCCAACGATTCATGCTACGGCCCTGTTTTCCCGTTCGGCGAGGCGTTCGGCAGAATGGCCGCCAGACAATGCGACTTCTGGGGATTCACGGCGAACGTTCCGGACGCCAATTCGAAAATCGGCGGCGGTCGAGAACACATCCAGTCCTACTTCCTCGTGTTTCGGCGCAAGGTCCTGGATTCGGACGCCATCGACCGTTTTCTGGCCGGGGTGGTGCCGCTCGGCGACAGGCTCCGCGTCATCGAGCGCTACGAATCCCGCCTGACGTCGGCCCTGTCCGCCGAGGGATTTTCGTGGGACGTCTATCTGCCGCGCGAATACCGTCGGAAAGTCCGAGGAGACCCCTCCGTGAAGAAGCCCATTTTGGCGATGCGCGATTTCCGGATGCCGCTTCTGAAGCGGAAGGCGCTCGGTCCCGACGCCGTCCAGTCCGCTGCCGACACGATTGCATTCCTGCGCTCCGTCAATCCAGAATTGGCCCGGCTGGTTTCTCCCGTCGTCTTCTCTCCCGTCTCTTCGGAGGAACGGCTTGCGAGAATTGCGGCGCGGTCGAGCCTCCATCCGCGCGACCTGGCCGCGAACGAGGCGCGCCTGCGCGGGCGCGTCGCGGCCGGCGAGCGGATCGGCGCGCTGTTTTTCGTGTCGGACGCGGACGCCTTTTCCGCGCGGGGCGTGTTCGAGGCTATGCTCGCCAGCCCGGACGGACAGTTTTCACCGCGCCTTTGTGTCGTGCCAGATTTCCGTATCCCGGACTCCGAACGATGCGCCGAAGAGTGCCTTGCGCGGCTGAAGGCGCGGTATCCGGGCGCGGCCATCGACATCGCCAGACGCGACGAGGACGGGATCTGGCCGGACGAAATCGGCGAGACGCCGGTGGTGTTCTACCCCACGGCGGCGCACGCCTTCCCGTATCCCTACGCGCCGCGCTGGGCGGTCGGCCGCCGTTTCCTTCCGGCGCTCGTCTTTGACGCGGCGCTTGCCGGTCCCGGCCCGCTCGAGCAGGAATTCGCGCGCCAGAACTACGCCTACTTCTGGAAAGTGTTCTTCACCGACCGCGAGGCGTTCGACCTCTACGCGAAGTGTTCGATCCGCAAAGGGGAGAACGCCGAGCTTTCCGGCGGTTGCGGGATTGACGAACTGTTGCTTTCCGGCGTGTCTGCGAATGCAAACCGGAAACCTTTGGAAAATGAATAAACTCTGGCGTTTGGAACGGGGTCGACTTTTCTCCGGTCTGGCCTTTTGTTTTCTCGGTTGCATTTTTTGCGTCTCCTGCTTCTGCGGTGACACGATACGGGAACTCGTCGATGCCAGAGGATTCGCGGAGCCGTTCGCCACCCGGCTCCACGCCGCCGCTGTCTGGCTTTCGGGCCTGGCGGTAGCCGCGGCTGCGCTTGGATGTGCGCTGCTGCTTGTGGTTCCAGCATTCAGGAAGCCGCATCGGGCGTTTGTTCTGTTCGCCGTTTTGATCGGGCCGCTCTACGTTTTTTCGCTTACGCCCCTTTCGCCTCCAGACGAAGAATACCACTGGTGTCAAACGTTGCATGTTGCTTCGGATTTAATCGACCGGAAAGAAATGGATTCGTCCTTCCAGCTGAAAATGTTCGAGCCTCATGTCAATCGGCCGGACGGCTATGTCCGGATGCTGAACACGTTCGGAAAGTCGAAGTCCAGGCCTCGCCTTTTAGATCGGGGCCACCTCTGGAGGAAAAGCGGCACTTGGTCGATGCACATCACGCAGATCACCGGTGTCGCCCTAGGCCTGAAGACCGGTGCGCCAGCTCTGGCCGTGTTCTACATCGGACGCCTGTTTTCCCTTTTCTTTTACGTCGTCGCGGTCTTTTTCGCGATTCGGATGGCACCGATGTTCAAACGGACGATTTGCGTTGCCGCCTGTTGTCCAATCGCATTGCAGCAGGTCTGCTCGTATTCCTACGACGCGGAAAGCCTGACGATGAGTTTTTTCTGCTTTGCGCTGTTCCTGAAGTGCGCTTGCGCGACGGATGCGAAAATCGGCCTCGCGGAAAAACTTGCCTTGCTTGCGACTGTCGCCGTCGGCATGTCCGTGAAGTGCGCGGCGTTCCCGTTTCTGCCGCTGCTGCTCCTCCTGCCGTCCTCCCGGTTTAGGCGCGGTGGATTCGAAAAATCTGTTTTTCTCGCGCTGGTCTGCGTTATTGCCTGCGCCGTCGCGTTCATGTGCGCCTCCGTCATGCCGAATGCCCTTTGGGGAAAACCATTGGGAGCACTCGTCTACGAAGAAGGGTCGCGGGCCATGTTGGCCGTGGGAGCCGATCCATGGAAAGTCCTGCGTGTGCTTCTCGACACGTTCGACCATGTCTTCCGAGATCTCTTCTGCGATTCCTTCGGCCGCGTCATGAGCGGATTCTCCATGCTTCTTCCATTCCACGTGACGCTTTTGTTCGTCGTGGTCTTTTTTGTCGCGGCGCACCGGGACGGGAGGATTTCCGTCTGCCGGTCCGTTTGCGGCCTGCGCCTTGCCGCCGGCGGCGGATGGCTTCTGCTGACCGGATACCTCTGCCTGATCATGCTGTCGACCTGGACGCCTGAGTCGTCGCGCGTAATTCTCGGCTTGCAGGGCCGCTATTGGACCCCCGTTCTTCCGCTGGCCGCCGTCGCATTGTTCGCGAGGCGCTTCGGAAAAGACTTCGCCACTAGTCCTCTTGACGAAGGAGTGCGGGATGGGGCGACCGGCGATTCCAGCGACCGGCGAACTCTTTTCGACCGATTGCTTTTTCCGGCGCTGCTGCTGGCCAATTGCGATGCGATCGTCTTCATCGTGAAAACGACGCTCAAAAATTGAGTTTCGGGTTTGCCAATAATTTTCGATGACAATGAAAACTAAGCTGGGAATGTGGGAGAAGAGGTTCCTTTTCTTGCTGTTGACTATGTTCGCCATTGCCGTGGCGTTCAATCTGAACGGCTCCTCGATTGGAATGTGGAACCGATACGTCCCGAATTCGCGGGCAATCGCTCCGCTGGTCGGCGACGCAAGGGCGATCCGCTCGGACGAATGGGCGGTCTTCACGCCCATGACGCTGGCGCAAGTGCATGCAAGGCCGTCCTTTCCGTATTTCAACGACCTTCCCCGGGCCATGCCCACGGACATGTTTTCCGTTTACGCCCAGCCGGTCAGGCATCCGCTCCTTGTGTTCCGCCCGTTTCTGGCGGGTTTCGTCCTGTTCGGGTTCAACCGCGGGCTCGCGTTCTTCTGGGCCGGCCGCTGGCTTGCGCTGCTGCTCGCGATGTATGCGCTTTTCAAGTTCCTGACGAATGGCGACAAGCCCCTGGCCGGGTGCGCGGCTCTGATGGTCGTCCTGTCGCCGGTCGTTCAATGGTGGGGCGCGATCAACGCCCTGGCCGAGATTCTGATTTTCGGGTCGATGTTCGTCCTGTGCCTCGACCGGTTCATGACGGGCCGGAACCTGCGGGAGCGGTGGCTCCCGGTCGTCGGCATGGGATATTCCGGTATCGGCTACGCCATGACGCTGTATCCCGCCGCGATGGTTTCGTTCGCCTACGTCTTCGCCTTTCTGTGCCTCTGGACCGTCATGCGGAGGGCGAACGGGTTTCGGCTGGACAAGCGGTCCGCCCTCTTCGCGGTTTTGGCCGCGGCGGTTTCGATTGGCATTCTCGTCTGGTATGTCGGCCTGTCCGCCGATGCGTTCCGGACGCTCCCGGAAACTGAGTATCCGGGCAGGCGGTTCGACTGCGGCGGCGGTTACCGCAAAGGATTTGGGTTGTCGTTCGGGGCGCTGTTCTTTCCGTGGACCTCGCCGTTTCTCGAGGCCACGAACGTGTTCGAACGCGCGACGTTCCTGGACTTTTTCCCTCTGGGCGTTGTTCTGGCCGCCTTTGCGATCTTCCGGCGCCGGATTTGCGACGGTCTCCTGATCCTTCTTCTTCTGCTCTCCGTCCTGCTTGGCTGGTATTGCGTTTGCGGATTTTCCCACCGGATCGCGGCACTTTCGCTTCTTTCGCGTTCGATCGTGGAGCGCGCCACCGTCCCCCTTACGTTCGTGCAGTTCCTGCTTGTCGTCCGAAGCGTCGCATTGCTGCGGCCCTCGCCGTCGCTGCGTTCGGCCGTCCTGTCCGCCCTGGTCTTTTCCTGCGTCGCGTGCGCGCTTGCCCATTTGGCCTATCCGGTCTATTTGACCCCTCCGCGTCTTGCGGTGGTCTGGATCGTCGGATTCGCGGGGTGCGTCATGTTTCTGCGCTTTCACGCGCGCCCGCTCGCGGCGTGCGCTTTCTTTGCCGCGCTCGCCTTTTCAGCGGGGGGATTCGTGAATCCTGTCCAGTGCGGCGACGCTGGTGTCCTCGATTCGGATTTGGCCCGGTCCATACGGGCCGTAGTCGAGAAGGACGACGGCGTCTGGGTCGTCGAAGGGGCGTCTTTTCCGATGAACCAGTATCCGCTGCTGATGGGCGCCAAGACCCTGAACGCCGGGAATCTCTATCCGGCGCTGGAACGCTGGCGCGCCCTGGATCCGACGGGCGAGGCGAAGCAGGCATGGAACCGCTATGCCGTTGGCATCCGGTTCGACGTCCGGCCCGGAGCCGCCACTTCGATATTTCCGGAGAGGTCCCAAACGTTTCGCGTCGAGTGCGCGCCAGAGCAACTGCGGAATCTTGGCGTCCGGTATGTTCTGAGCCGCCGCGACCTGACGTCGCTTTCCGATGGCGCCGTCTGGTTCGTTCCCGAAGCCGCCGCCGATGGGTGGACCGTCTATTCCGTGTCGGCCGTCAAATGAGGCGCCGAGGCCGTGCATGGCGGCTCTCGGAGCCAGGCGGCGAGAAGCGGGTTGGCTCCGCGGGCGTTGCGGTCTAGAACCGCAGGATTGCGGTTTCATCGTCCCGGAAGGCGTTGGCTGCCTCAAGACGGCTGCGCATTGCATCGAAGTCGTCGCCGGAAATGAGGCGTCCGAATGTTCGGAGGCGCGTCAGCGCGGTGATCAGCGGGCCGGGGTCGCGGCGGCGCGATAGTCTCCGCAATGCGCCGATGTAATCGGGGCGGAATACGGTCGGTACGAGGATTTTGGACTGTCCGGCCGCCGTCAGCTCGGCGTTCATCATGATTCGGGAGAGTCGGCCGTTGCCATCCGCGAACGGATGGACCTCGCTTACGAGGAACAGGACGAATACGGCTCGGGGGAACGGGTGGACGAGTGCTCTGGAGAGTTCGAATCCGCGCTTGAGAGTCCCGCGGACTCGGTCGAAGGATACGAAATGAGTTTCTCCCGCCCGGTTGTCGCGAGTCTTGAACCGTCCAGGCGCGGATGAAGGGCGTCCTGCCAGGACGATGCGGTGCCGCTCGCGCAGGAGGTCCAGAAACTCGTCCGGCGTCGCAGCAATCCGCGACATTTCGCGACGGTTGGAAACGACGGCGTATGTGCCGAGGATGTCGTGGCTGTCTGCGGCGCGAGTCGGCACGGCGACGCCCGTCTCGACGATGCGCCGCGCCTCCTCGAGTTCGAATTCGGTCCCTTCGATGTAGTTGGAGAAATAACTTTCGAAGAAGGCGAACGTCGCGAACGCCGATTCCGATGCGTTCGGGTCGGGGAAGTCGGGAAAGCACCCGGGGCCGAGCCGCTCCAGAAGCGTTCCGAACAGTTCGATCCGGGCGGCGTCGAAGGGTTCTCCCGCCGCGCGGGCGCGGGCGACGCCGGACGCGAGGATGTCTGCCGGACGCGTCGCGAGAATCGCACCGACCATCCTGTCCAGGCGTGAGAATTCCGCTGCGAGACCCGTGGCTGCGGCGACGGTCCGGGCCTCGTCGCGCAATCGGTTGAGCGCCGCTTCTCCGCCTGCGGCGAATTCGGATTCCAGGCGTTCTTCGATGGCCTCCGTGCCAATGCACTTCCGCACGCCCGCCTGGGTTTTGTCCGGCTCCAGGTTTTCCAGCAGCGCACGGGCGTTCGACGAAACGCTGAGTCCGTCAAGGAAGGGATAGTCCGTCGGCAGGGTCTCCGGCGTGGCAAGAAAATGGATTGTGACGCCCGGAAGGCGGACTTTTCTCGTGTATTTCCAGCCGAGGAACACGTGCCCGTCTCGAGGCGCGTATTCTAGGGCCGTCCGATGACTTAGCCGCGCGCCGGGCCAGAGCCGACCGACAATTGTCCAGAGGTTTCGCCGGACGATGTTCTCGGCTGAATCGACCAGGTTCGTGGAATAGATTCGCGGAGCCAGACGGACAATGCGTCCCGTCCGTTTGAGACGGGCTATCAGCGCGACCGTCTCGGGACGGGAAGAGCCGATTACAACTTCATTTAGAATGTCCGAAATTTTTTCCATCATTTTTTTTCATACGAGCGACATTATTTAAAAAATTTCCAACATCAAGCCGTTTTTACGAATTTCTTTCCATCGTCGTGGTGCCCGCAGTCTACCGAATCGAGCTCTGCGATGCAAGAGCGAAAACTTTGCGCACGGGGCGCGACCAAACCTGTCCGTGCAACGGAACGCAGAGATTGCAATGGAAATGGTGCGTTAGGCCCTGCGTCCCTCGCGTCAATCAAAAAATTCTGTCAATTATGTGTCAATTATGTGTCCAAAGCTCATTTCTCCGTGTCTCCGTCTCTCCGGTTCCTCCGTGTTATGCGAAAGCAATGTACCGCGCAGTCTTGCAAATGTAAATTGAAAACACGGGCGGAATGGTGAAACAACGGGGCGGCTGGCCGACTCCATTGAATTACTTGATTTCAAGTAATTTGATTTTGCGTGACGTAATTTGCGTGATGTAAATTGCGTCACGGCACTTGCGCGACGGGAGTGAAGATGTTATGATTCCCGCCATGAAACCTGCCAATCCGTTTGTCTTGTCCGGCTTCTGCGGGCCGGAATACTTCTGCGACAGGGTGTCGGAAACCGCCGAATTGTGCCGCGCGCTCGAAAACGACGGCAATGTGACGTTGCTTGCGCCGCGACGTTACGGCAAGACCGGTCTTGTGATGAATGCATTCCACCATTTGACGCAGGCCGGTGGATGGGACACTGTTTACATTGACATCTTTGGGACGCAGGATCTTTCCGATTTCACGCGAACTCTTGCAAATGCGGTTGTAGGGCGTTTGGACACCCCTCTCGAAAAGGCCGGAGCGGCGGTAAGGCGCCTGGTCAAGGGAACGCATCCGACACTTTCATACGATGATATCAGCGGGAAACCTTCGATTTCGTTTACTGTGTCGGCCGATGCCGCTCCGAAAACACTGGAGGAGATTTTCGCGTATCTTGCTTCCAGGAAAAGGAAAACGGTGGTGGCCATCGACGAATTCCAGCAGATCGGGAACTATCCCGAAAAAGGGGTGGAGGCTCTCTTGCGATCGCATGTCCAGTTTTCTCCGGTTCGTTTCGTTTTCTCCGGTTCGAAGCAGCACCTGATGCGGGAGATGTTCACGTCGCCAAAGCGACCGTTCTATCAATCCACGAAGATGATGCCGCTCGGAGTCATTCCGGAAACGCCATATTATGACTTCGCGGAGCGCTTTTTCCGGAAAGCGGGGCGTCGTCTCGACCGTACCGTGTTCTCGGCTCTCTATCGGCGATTTGAAGGCATCACATGGTATGTCCAGGCATTGCTTTGGGATTTTTACGCTTCGGGGGAGGACATCGTCGAAGCGGAGCAACTCGACGAATTCGTGCACCAGCGTGTCGCGGCCAACGAATACGACCAGCAGCGGCTGCTTGAAATCCTGCCTCCGGGAGCACGTCGGCTTCTTCGCGCCATTGCGGCGGAGGGGAGAGTCAAAGCCCCTCAGTCGGGCGCGTTCGTTTCAAAGTATGGACTTCGGGCCGCCAGCAGCGTCCGAACCTCCCTTGAAATGCTCGTCGACAAGGAATTGGTGTATCCGGGGCAGGATGGCTATGTCGTCTATGATCGGCTGTTTGCCGAGTGGCTGCGCGGGTTGTAAATCAGTCCGCAAAGTCCGCTTCAGCCGCGGATCCGTTCGATGATCGCGGTTGTGGAGACGACCGGGGTGCGCGGCAGATACACGACTTCGCAGCGCGTCTGCGGAATCACCCAGTCGAACTTGCCGGTCCAGTCGTCGCCCATGACGAGGATGTCGGCATGGAATTGCCTGATGTATTCGGCCTTGAGTTCCAGCGACTCCTCCATGAACACCTCGTCAACGCATTTGAGCGCTCCGACGATCCGGGCGCGCTCCTCGAACGAATAATACGGGTTGCGTCCCTTTTTCGAGAACGTCAGCGCGTCGCTTGAAACGCCGACGGCAAGCCAGTCGCAAAGCTCGCGGGTCCGCTCCAGTATGCGCAGATGCCCGTAGTGGAAGATGTCGAACGTTCCGAAGGTGATTCCGCGTTTCATGGGCTTTCAGTCCTTTTTTCCGGAGGCATTGGCCGGAAATGGTTCGTCGGGGAGAAGCGCGCGCGTCTCCGGAGGAGGTCCGACGCGTAGGACGGGGGCGAGTGCGGGATTGAGCCGCCGCACGAGTTCGGCGATGCGCTCCGGCGGCTGACTCGATTCGCCGCGCAGCGCCTTGACTTTGACGAGGGGCGACCGATGGCGGCGCAGGAGCGAGAGCGGCCTCGTGGTCGGGTTGAACTCGTGGAGCCGCGGGAGAAGCGGGCGCACGAAGGCGTCGGGGACGAATCCCCGGCTTATCAGATGCTCCGTCAGCTGGATCTCGAAACGCTCCACCGCCTCCGCGCGCGTCGCCCGCTGCGGGCGTTCGGCGAAGAAGTCGTCCAGCGCTCCCGAATCGATGACGGGTCTGCGGAATACGAGGAAAAACGACTGCAGGTGCGGCGCGCCGGAGCGCTGGGTGTTGAACGTGAGGCCCCAGAAGTCCGCGCGCCGGCGTCTGTCCATCGCGCCGAACATTTCCGCGAACGGACGGACCGGGCCGTAGCACGAGGAGTTGGCGAAGACCAGTTCGCGGCACGCCTCCGGCGCGAGCCAGCCGCGTTCGCGCGCGAGACGCATGCCGAGGCGCCAGGAGCCGAAGTCGTATCCGCCGTGGAAGCGGCAGATCGTGGCGGACGCGATGCCACGCAGCTTTTCCGCCTCGCCCGGCAGGACCGGGGAGTTGGCCGCATAGACGACATTGTCGCAGACTTCGCGCAGCCCTCGCAGGTAGATCAGGTCTTTCTCCTCGATGCGGCCGTCCACGGAGAAGGACGCATAGATCGCGGTGCGGCGCGTTTTCGGCGGAATTTCGCCGAAGAATTGCTCCTCGTCGCGCGCGGCGGCGGGGAAGGGCGGGACTTCCGGCGGAACGTCGGCGGGAACGGCCGGACAGCCGATGAAGCGCCCGTATTGCTCGTAGTGGGCGAGGGGGTTCACGCCGCTCGCGCGCACCTCGGGATTGAGCTCGAGGTAGGTGTCGCCGGAGAAGCGTGGCGACGCCCAGCGGCCGTCAGGCTCGTCGTGCAGCAGGTAGTGCAGCGCGGGGGAAAGTTTCGATCCGGCAAGCTCCGGATGGTTGCGCAGATACCATTCGCCGTCGAAAAGGGGCGAGCTGGCGACAGATTGCAAGTCCACAGGAAGCCGCAGGAGGCGCGCCAGCTCCTGGCGGTTTCGGATCCCCGCCCGCGCAAGCCGCGCGAAGAGGACAGGGTGACGCGCGGCCAGACCGACCAGACCCGCTCCCGCGCGAAGCACCGCCCCGGGAGTGAAGAATGAGAACAGATGGTCGTGGGGATGCTGCACAGTTGGCCGTGCGTCCGGATTCCCTTGCGGCGGCGGACTCCTAGTTTTTCCTGGATGCCGCCAGGAGCTGCGTCGTGGAGACTCCGGGGGTGCGCGGCAGATACACGACTTCGACGCCGCAGGCCTCGCGGAGCCAGTCGAAGCGGCCCTCGTAGTCCGCGCCGATGATGAAGACGTCGGCCTTGTGCTCGCGCACGTAGTCCGCCTTTTTCTCCTCGCATTCCTCCTTGAACACTTCGTCCACGCAGCGCAGCTCGCGGACTATCGCCGCGCGCTGCTCGTATGGGAACGCGAGCCCGTGGCTCTTGTTCTTGCTTGCGATGAACTCGTCGCTGGACACGCCCACGACGAGGCGGTCGCAGATGGCGCGGGCGCGCTGCAGGATGCGCAGGTGCCCGTAGTGGAACATGTCGAATGTGCCGAATGTGATGCCGGTTTTCATGTGCGGCCATTCTATCGCGAGGGCCGCATTTGTCAACGCGCGCTGCGTGCGTGTGTGTCAATTTCGGGCCGCGCAATGTCGATGATTGGCTTTGACGAACGTCGATTTGGTCGGTCGTCGACAAAATCGACCAAGCCAATCGCATTGCATCCGGGTAGAGCGTGCCCTCCACGGGCATGATGCCGCGCCCGCGCGTACCATTGACGGACGCCGTCGTTTCGTGCAGGATTTCCGCCGGGGAGCGCATCTGCCGTGAGGCGGGTTCCCCGTCGAATCCCGATTCACTTTTTTTGCAAGACGAACGATGAATGCCAGCAAGACATGCGGCGGCGCCGCCGCAAGCGACGACACGACCAAGGTTCTCAAGATGGAATCTGCGAGCGGGCACCCGCTCGAACGGCTTGAAGACATGCCGCTCGCCTGCTGCGAGGAGTTCCCGGTGGATGGCCATGCCCCGTCGCTTCTCCCGGAGGGCCATGAGTTCAGGCTTGTCTGGAACGACGAGTTCGACGGCGATTGCCTCGACGAGTCGAAGTGGGGCTACAGGACCAATTTCTGGGGGCGGCGTGCGCATTGGTTTGCAGCTCCGGAAGACGGCGCCGTTGAGGTGAAGGACGGTCTTCTGCGCCTGAAGCTCCTGAAGCGTCCCGACGGACAGTTCGTTTCGCCGCAGCTCCAGACCGGCGAACTCATGTGGGACATTCCGCACGAGGAGAATCCCAAGGGCTTCTGGCCGCTCCCGAAGCGCGAGCCGCCGAAGTTCGTCCACCGCTACGGATACTACGAATGCCGGTGCCGTCTCCAGCGGATGCCCGGCTGGTGGAGCGCGTTCTGGATGCAGACCGAATCGCAGGGCGTCACGCTAGACCCTGGCGTCAGCGGAATCGAGCACGACATCATGGAGTCGTTCGACCCGGGCGAGGTGATAGTCAATTCGTTTCACACGAACGGCTACGGCGGAAACTATCTGGGATTCCACATCCCGGCCGCGTTCGACGAGGGGCCGAAGTTCTCTGGCAAGCTGAGCCTTGCGGTCGATACGGAGAACTTCCACACGTTCGGCATGCTGTGGAAGCCAGGCGGCTACTCGACGTACGTGGACGGTCGCCTGCGCGGGCGCAACGCGACCGCCGTGTCGCACGTTCCGGAGTTCGTCCTGGTCTCGACAGAGGCCAAGTGGTACCGCAACAACCGCATGACTGGCACCGGCGTCCCGGAACTGGAGGCCGCCGCAGCCGCCGGCGACGATTTCGTCGTGGACTTCGTCCGGGTGTTCGACGCGGTGAGCTGATTCCGCTGGGCGGCCGCCCAGCGGGACCGCTGGTCCCCCCTGATTCCGCTGGGGGGCCGCCGCGCGGGACCGCCGTCAGTCCACGCGCTTGGTGGAAGGCGGCTCGTTGCCGTCAAGCGATTCGAGCGTGTACGACTTGGAGCCGTATCCGAGCGCTTCGGCGTGTTCGAGGATGTGCGGACCGAGCTGCTTTTCGATGCGGGCGCGAAGCGAGGCGCTTGTCTTCGGATCCGATGCGTAGACGAGATCTACGCAGGCCTGGTCGAGGGCCACTGGGTCGAGCGACGCGAGGATGCCTACATCCGCCATTTCCGGCTTGGCCGGGTGGCCGTCGCAGTCGCAGTCGATGGAAATGTTGTTCATGACCGAAATGTAGACGGCGCGGTCGCCCATGTGCCGCACCACCGCGCCGGCTGCTTCGGCCATGGATTCGATGAAATCCTTTTGCGGCGGCAGCATGCCCCAGCAGTCCGGGGTCTTGTCCGTCTTGCCGGCCGAATGGACGCGCGCCTTGCCGGCGGTCGAGGCGACTCCGATTGCAAGATTCTTGAGCGCGCCGCCGAAGCCGCCCATCTGGTGCCCCTTGAAGTGGTTCAGGATCACGAACCCGTCGTAGTTGGTGAACGCCTCTCCGATCAGGTCGTTCTTCAGGTGGGTCGATCCGGCGGGGCAGGGGATTTCGAGCTGCCCGAATTCGTCCATGATCACGACTTTTGCGATGTCGTTGAAGCCGTGCGCAGCGATTGTGGCGCGGTGCTTCGGCGTCTCCTGCCGCGAGCCGCCGTATGCGGTGTTGCATTCGACTATGTCGGCGTCGAGCGACTTCACGAGGGGGCCGATGAGCGCCGGCTTGATAGGCTTATCCCCCAAAACTGGGGGATAAACTATCCCCTAAATTTCAAAACCATTG
>CAMOSH010000026.1 GCA_946624575.1 uncultured Verrucomicrobiota bacterium | reverse complement strand
GGCGGCGCATCCATCGTCACTTACGCGTTCCCCGAGGGCTCCGCCGGTTCCATATCCTACCGCCCCGTCGCTCCGTCGAAATCCGGTGCGGGCGTCAGAATCGAAGGGAAGTCCGCGTTCATTGTCGGCACGCTTCCCACACCGAACCCCGACGCCATAGGCGGCCTGGCCGCCGCATCCGACGCCGACGGCGCTCCGGCGTTCTTCGGCCTCGCCGCCGGCCATTGGCAGCGGCTTTCCGGAGTCACTCCTTCCGGCAACGGAACGCTTCGCGAATGGGCGGTAGATCTGGCGCTGGACGAAGCCCCACCGACCGCCACGTACCACGTGGACGGCGTCGCCCTCTCCCCCGCCCTGCCCGTCGATTCCGGCGTTTCTTCCGTCTCCAGAATCGCATGGTACGGCAAGGGCGCGTTTTCAGATTTCACCGGCGTAATTCGCAGCTACGAGCCGGACGCGCCGACGTATTACGCCGTCGAGGTCTCCCCGGCATCCGGGGCGCTGTCGTTCAACTCCCCGGGGCTGGAAACGGAGACGTTCTCGGTCTCGGTTGCCGAACCGGCGGCCGGACTCTGGTACACGGCGTTCGCGGCGCGGTCGCTCGACGGCCCGTTCGTCGCGGCCGTGTCCGAGCAGGCACGCGCCGGAGAAGCGCTCGCGCTCGAAGTGCCGACGGAGCTGTCCGAATCGCTTTTCGTGTTCCTCGTCTGCTCAGATTCCGAAATCGCTGCCGGAACGCCGTTCGAGAGCCTTTCCGCGAACACGGAGGCCGGCGAATGAAAATTCTAGTTGGCATGAGCGGCGGCGTCGACAGCACCGCCACCGCCTTGATGCTGCGCGAACGAGGCCACGAGGTCATCGGCGTCACGATGATGCTGTGGGACGGCCGCTACCGCGGCGGCCCGCGCGACGCCTGCTTCGGCCCGGGCGAAAAGGAGGACGTCGCCGCGGCGGAGGCCTTCTGCGCCAGTTTCGGCATCCGCCACGTGCGGCTGGACCGCGCCGCACTTTACGACGCATCGGTCATAGCGCCCTGGCGCGCGGCCACGCTTTCCGGCCGCACCCCGAATCCGTGCGTCCTCTGCAACCCGCTGCTGAAGTTCACAATCCCGGACGCCGCCCGCGCGGCCGGAATCGATTTCGACATGTTCGCCACGGGACACTACGCTCGGATCGAAAGGCCTGCGGCTGGCGCCGCCACCGGCAGGGTGAGACTCCTGCGCGCAGTCGAACGCGCTCGGGACCAAAGCTATTTCCTGCACCGCCTTTCGCAGGAGCAACTTGCGCGAACCATGTTCCCGCTTGGAGAGCTGCCCAAGGCCGAGGTTCGTCGCTTCGCGGGCGAACACGGCCTCCGGGAAATCGCCGCCAAGCCGGATTCTCAGGATTTCTACAGCGGCGACACCGGCGAGCTCGTCGGCGAAGAGGACAAGCCCGGCGACATCGTGGACGTTTCCGGCAAGGTGCTAGGCCGCCACTCCGGATACTGGAAGGCGACGGTCGGCCAGCGCCGAGGATTCGGACTTTCCGGCACGCCCGAGGCGATGTACGTCGTGGAAATCGATCCCGTGCACAATCGCATCGTCGTGGGGCCGCGCCCCGCAGCGGTGCGGCGCCGGCTCGTCGCCGAATCCGCTAACTGGGTCTCGATTCCGCCACCGGCTCCAGGCTGCCGTTTCGAGTGCTCGATGAAAGTTCGCTCCACCGGAGAGCCCGTTCCGCGAGTCGCCGTCACGGTCGGGGAGAACGGCGCGTTCCAGGCCGATTTTCCTGACGGCATCGCAGGTGTCGCTCCGGGGCAGAGCGCCGTGCTGTACGAAGGCGACGCGGTTCTCGGCGGCGGTTTCATCGTATCAGCGAACTGACGGAGGTCCCGGTGCCAAACACAATCGTACAGCATGTCATGGGCTGCCGCCTCAACAGCGCCGAGGCCGACAAGGTCCGCGTCGCGCTTCAGGCCACCGGCTGGCGCGTCGTCCCGGAGGTCTGCGACGGCGCGGCGGCATTCCATCTGCACACTTGCGCCGTCACGGCGCGCACGGAAAACGAAGCACTGCGCCGGGTCCGCTCCGCCGCGCGCGCCGGATTTTCCGAAATTGTGGTCTCCGGATGCCTGGCCAACCTGCCCTCCGCTAAAGCCGCGCTCCAGTCCGCCGGAGCAACGGCTATCGTGTCGCGCCACTGCGCGCCGGACGCCGCGCCAACGCCGCTGGCGCGCATCGTGGCGCACGCACTTTTTCCGGTCGCTCCTGTCGCGCCGACCGCGCCGACAGCAACAGTCGCACCAGTCGCGCCGACAGCACCGACGGCGCGAACACGCGCGGTCGTAAAAATACAGGATGGCTGCTCGTTCCGCTGTGCGTACTGCATCGTGCCGGACGCGCGCGGCGCACCGAAGTCCCTGCCGTTCGCCGACGTCGAGCGCGAGGTGCGCGCCGCGGTGCGCACCGTCCCCCGCGAAGTCGTGCTTTCCGGCGTGAACGTCGGATGCTGGCGCGACGGAGCCCTCGACTTCGCCGACGCGGCTGCGGCGATCGCGCAAACGCCCGGGGTGCTGCGCGTCCGCACCAGCTCCCTTGAGCCCGGAACGGTGGAGAAAAAGCTCGCCGAGCTGATCGCCTCCGCCGGGGGCGGAATCTGCCCCACGCTTCATTTGCCGCTTCAGAGCGGCTCCGACGCCGTCCTTTCCGCAATGGGACGCCACTACACGGCTGCCGAATACGCCGATGCCGTAGAGTCCGCGCTCGCACTTGTTCCGCGCCTTGGTCTCGGAACCGACGTTATCACCGGATTCCCAGGCGAAACGGAAGACGATTTCGCGCAGACTCTCACGATGATCCGCCGCTTCCCTTTTTCCAATCTCCACGTGTTCCCATACAGCGAAAGACCGGGCACGCGCGCCGCCACGATGCACGGCGCCGTCCCCGTGCGCGTCCGCCGCGAACGGACGCGCCTGCTTGTAGCGCTCGGCGCTGAGAAGCGCGCCGCCTTCGCGGCATCGTTCGCCGGGGCGACCGTCCAGGTCCTCGCCGAGGCGGCGGACGCCGACGGCGGCGTTTCCGGCTGGACCGGAGAATACCTGCGCGCCCGCATCGCGGATTGTCCGCGCGACTGTCTCGGAGCCCTCGTCAAAGCGCGCGTCGAATCCGTGCGCGGCGATCTGCTTGTCTGCAAAAAAGTCCAACCATGAGAAACCTGCGTTCCTACGAAATCCTCGACTTTCTGAAAAAGCACCGCCGGTGTTCTATTGAGGAACTCCGCGAAAAGTTCGGGGTTTCCTCCGCGACGATCCACCGCGACGTCGCCGCGCTCGTCGCGCGCGGGGCGGTGAACAGGGTGCGCGGCGGCGTGACCGCGCGCGAAACGCCGCTTGCGGCGGACGCCTCCCGCACGGGCGCATCCTCCTGGCGCGACAGGATGGAGGTCAACGGCTCCGCCAAGGAGCGCATCGCACAGCAGGCGCTGGACCTCGTCTCCGAGGGCGACATCGTCTTTCTCGATTCCTCCACCACGGTCGCCTGCTTCGCGTCGGCACTAGCGCAGGCGCCGATCCGGGCGCTTACCCTGGTGACTAATTCCGTCGCCGTGATCGAGAAATTCGCGTCGTGCCCGCCATACTGGGTCCTCATCGGGCTAGGAGGTTCGTACGACGCGCAGCTCCATTCTTTCCTCGGCGCCGAGACGCTCCGGCAGCTGGAACGGCTCGCCCTCACCAAGGCGTTCGTGTCCGCGTTCGGCGTCGACGACCACAACGCGACCACCAACCACGAACAGCAGGCCGGGCTGCTGGCGCGGGTCTTCGACATGGCGCCACAGAAATACCTGCTCTGCGACAAGACGAAAATCGGGCGCACCGGCCTTCATCGCCTCCTGCCAGTGGCCGGGTTCGACGAAGTGATTTCCGGGTGACCGAGCGCCGCCGCGCCCTCCCGCTATCGGATTTTGAGGAGGATCAGGAACAGCAGCGGAGTCATCCCGGCCTGCAGCAGCGTGAAGCGCATGAGGACCTGCGGATTGCTCCAGTGGTGCACGGTCTTCACGTGGTCGTGCAGCGGGAAGCGAACGGATCGCAGCGCCCGCGCAAGAAGACACGGATGCCGGCGCGCCATGTCGCCGCCCGCGACGTCGCCCGCCGATGCCGCCGGCGCCTGGGCCCCTATGTCGAAGCCCATCCGCGCCATCGCCTTGAGCAGGACGATTTTCAGCAGTCCCGACCCGCCGTTCACGAGTGCCACCGGCGCCAGCACCAGTATCGAGAACGGATTGCCCGTCGCGAGCGCGGCCACTCCGACGATGAGCCCGAGCGGCCGAGATCCGGCGTCGCCCATCAGCACCAGACTGGGATTGGCGTTCCACCAGAGGTATCCGGCCGTCGCGCCCGCCGCGCACATGCACAGTATCGCCCATCGCGCGCCTTCCTGGTTGTGCGGCACCAGCAGATAGTTCGCCACCGTTTCGTGACCAACGACGCCGTACAGAATCGCCGCCAGCCCGCAAAGCGAAAGCAGAGTCAGGGAGCCGGCCAGGCCGTCCACGCCGTCGGAACAGTTCGTCGCGTTGATCGTGAACCAGAGCAGCGGCGTAGCAAGCACCGTGTAGACCGGCCACGGCACCACGAAGAAGCGCTTGGTCACCGGAAGCCACACTGTCGTGTCTCGCAGGCCGGACAACGCCAGCGCGGCCAGCGCGCAGATGCCTAGGTCGAGAAGTCCCTTGCGGACGCGGCTCCATTCGCGCGTCGCCTTGTCGTCCCCCCAGCCCGTAAGCATCGAGAGCGCGATGCAGCCGACAACCGCCCATTGCTGGTTGAACGGCGCGGACGCAGGTTCGAGGCATTTGAGCGGCAGCGCCAGGAAAAGCGCCGGAAGAGAAAGCACGAGCATCGGCATCCCGGCGCCCGTCGGCTTCCCCGCAGACACCGCGCCGTCTTTCACGAGCGCCTTGCCGCGATCGTGCGGCAAGCGCCCGAACCAGCGCGGCAAAAACAATCCCACGCACAGCGCGGAACACGCCGTCGCGAGCCCGAGGAGGAAAAGGTGCGATTCGAAGATGCGCGTGGGCAGGCGGCTCAGGGACGGGAAAATGTAGTGAAGGATGTAAAGCATGGCGAAAATCGGGAAAAAGAGGGTGCGGTAATGGTCGCGGCGCGGAAAAAAACGCCGCCGCGAGACACGGGGAAAAACACGCGCCGGAGCATACCACCGTCTTTCTCCAGCGACAAGAAAAATCGCGCGTCCGCCGAATGCCGGCCTCTTTCGCATTCCTTTTCTGAACCGCATTTGACTGAATCGGGATTTGGCCTACAATTGCGCCGTGTTCCGCCACCGTGATTTTCCATGCGCGGTCCGGCCTCGCGACACGACGTCCGAATCACGGTCCAGGGCGTTTCCACAGCGAGAAATGCGCCTTCGGGCGGCGGAATGAGCCAATCCATCAAGCGATTTTTCCAAAACACATGAAAGGAACCTACTTCCCGAACGAAGGCGACATCGACGTCAGGGTCTGGCAGACCACGGCCGAACGTCCGTTTCGCGAAATCTTCACCACGCCGTTCACGCCGCATACATACGGCGACAAGGAGCCAATCGACGTCGATGCTGCCGAACCCGACCAGCCATTCCTTGGTCTCGGCGCCGCAATGACCGACGCGTCGGCCTGGGTCCTCTCACGCCTCGCCCCAGATCTTCGCAAGTCAGTTCTCGACGCCGCGTTTTCACCGGATCCGGAAAAGGGAGCCGGGCTTTCGGCGTTGCGTCTCAACATCGGCGCGAGCGACTATTCCACCGCGCTCTACACGTACGACGACGTTCCGGGCGACGTCGAACTCCGCCATTTTTCCGTGGAGCGCGACGACAGATGGCTTTTCCCGATGGTTCGCGAGGCGCTCGCAATCCAGCCGGAGACGTTTCTGTTTGCGGCACCGTGGAGTCCTCCGGCTTGGCTGAAATCGAACGGTCGGCTCGTCGGCGGCACAGTGAAGGACGGATGCGAGGAAATCGTGGCGCGGTACGTCGCGGCATACGTCCGGGCCTGCCGCGAACGCGGTCTCGGCATCGGCGCGGTAAACATCCAGAACGAGCCCTTCTGGGGCGGCCCGATCTACCCGACCTGCACCTACACCATGGAACGGCTCGCGCGCGCCACGATCGCTCTCGCGCGCATTCTCCGCGAAGAGGGGCTTGAGTCCCAGGTCTGGTTCTGGGACCACAACTACGACGACGCCGACAAGGTAGAGCGCTCGCTCGGGGACCCCGCGCTGCTCGCGGCCCTGGGCGGAGTGGCCTGGCACTCCTACGAGCCTGGCGCGGACAAGATGGGCGCGCTGCACCGGAAGTTTCCAGATATCCCGTTCCACCACACGGAACAGGGGCCGGCGCTCGTTTCCCCCGAACGCACGGAGCGCTGGTGGTGCGACCGCGTTTTCGACGCGTTCGAAAACGGCTGCCGCACTTTCACGGCCTGGAACCTCTGCCTCACGCCGGACGGACAGCCCCTCACCGGCCCGCACACGTGCGCGGGGCTGCTTTCCGTCGATCCCGACACTGGAGACGTCGCCGAAAGCGCGCTCTATCGAGTGTTCCGCCACGTCGGTCCGTTCGTCAGACGCGGCGCGCGCGTCATGCACGCGCACGGCGACCGTGACGGGACCGCGACCATTCTCTTCCGAAATCCGGACGGTGGCCATGTCCTCGTAGTCGGCTGCTCCGGGCGGGCTGAGGGCCGCGACGGTCCGCCACGCGCCCGCATCCACGTGAAGTACCGCGACGAATGGCTCGCCGTCCCCCTGCCCATGGGCCCCTGGTCGATCACCACGATCGCGTTTGCGCCGCGGGGCGCGTCCCGCTGAACCGCCCGGCGACCGACAACCGTCGCGACGGCCGTGCGAACACGGAACGCTCCCACCATGTGACAAACTTCTCGGCATGCGCGCGATCTCGAAAAAAAACGCTGTCGGCGCCCATTCCGGCGGAGTGGTTCTACTGCTTGGATGGGATCCAGCGGCCAATGTCGAAAACCGCGTGGTGGATGGGGTCCGCCGTCACGCCAAGACCAGGGACTGGCGCATTGTCATCGCCAACGCCGGCACCGTCGCCGACGCCGGCGGACTGCCGGACCTGCTCGCCCGCGTCCGCCCCGTCGGCTGCATCGTTCTCGACCAGAACGAAGACGCATCTATCCCGCCGCGTCTTCTTGGCGGCTTGCCTGTCGTGTACTTCGATTCCGGCGCACGCGTCCGCTGGCGCGGCGTGGCGTCGGTGCGTTGCGACAACGCGGCCGTCGCCCGTTTGGCGTACCAGGAGCTTTCCGCGGGACTGCCGCGATCATACGCCGCCGTGCCAACCCAATCGATGCGGCGGTGGAACGCGGAACGCATCGCCGCGTTCCGCGCCCTGTGCGCAGCCGACGGCAAGCCGTGCGTCGCTTTCGCCGGCCGTCGCGGCGAAGATCCTGACCGCCGCCTGGCGCGTCTTCGCCGATGGGTCGCGAAGCTGCCGCGCAAATGCGCTGTGTTCGCGGCCAACGACAACACCGCCGTCGATGTCGCCGCCGCTCTCGCCGCGAACGGCCGCTCGGTCCCGCGAGACAACACGATCGTGGGCGTGGATGGCGGGGAACGCGCCACATGCGGCGGCGACGTCTCGGCGCTTTCATCGGTGAAGATCGACCGCGAGCAGTCGGGTTACCTTGCCGCCAGACTCCTGGACTCCGAAATCGACCGGCACTCCCGCGCGGCTGCGGATTGTCGCGCGGGCGTCGGCGGCGGCGCGCCGCGTATCGCCGCAGCGTCTCCGTCGGAGGAGCTGTTCGGGCCGCTGCTTGTCGTCCGCCGACGCTCGACATGCGGCAGCGGGCGCCGCGAGCCGCGCATCCTCGAAGCGGTGGAAATGATTCGCCGCGAAGCCTGCGAGGGGCTTTCCGCGGCTGTTCTCGCCGCGCGCTTTCCCGGCAGCCGCAACCTGTTCGAGCGGCGTTTCCGCGAGGCCATGGGCCACAGCGTCCTCGACGAAATCCTCCACGTCCGCCTCCAGCGCGTCCTCGACCTGCTCTCCCGCCCGGACATGCCCATATCGGCGATAGCGGCCTTTTCCGGCTTTTCGTCCGACCGCGAACTGCGCCAGCTCTTCCTTCGCCGCTTCCGCTGCTCCATGCGGCAGTGGCGCGTCAGGCACTCCCCCAGAGAGCGCTGATACAAGCCTAGTTGAAACTTTTTTCATAAAAAGCGCCACTCATGGCGCTCTTTTCTTTGTATCATTGTTCTCGTTGGCCGCGCCATGCCGCCAGCGCGGCGGCCCGCAATCGGTCGCCTGATTTTCGAGAACCCACGAAGTCCCACACGAAAATGAACACGCATTCCAACCTCTCCTCGCGCATTTCCCGCGCGCCGGGCGCCACCGCAGCCCTGTACTGCGGCATTTTTGCCGCAGTCTCCACCGCCGCCCTCGCCGCGGACGCATACATCGAGTCCGACGGCACCCAGTTCATCAACACGGGCTACTACGTGAAACCGTCGTCAAAGGTGGAACTCGACTTCGCCTTCGTCGATTTCGACAACACGTCGGCCTACGTCCCGACCCGTCTCATGGACAACAACCCGACGGCCTCGTTCCCCAACCTCGCCTGCACCATCTACGTTGCCGGCACCGCAGGGACAGAAACTAACTCGCTCGCCATTTCCACGGGCGACCGCAATGTCGAAGGTTCCGAGAAGGCGACCAACGTCCTCGCCGGCAACTGGACCGAGAAATCCGGCTATCCGAATCCCGACGGCCGCCAGAAATACTGCGATTCGACCGTCCGCACCGTCTCCATCGACGAGACGACGCGCTACATGCGCATTTTCGAAAACGGCGAGCAGGTCTGGTATCTCTCCAACGGCGGCACCTACAATGCGACCTACACCGCCAAGCGCCCGCTCATCCTCTTAGGCCGCCCGACCAACGACGCCGGCTCGGCGGCGGACTCCCGCTCCACGGCCCGCATCTACGGCTTCCGCATCTACGAGGGCGGCGAACTGCTCCACGACTACGTGCCCGCGCTCAAAGGCGGCGAAGCCGGCCTCTACGACACCATCGGCGGCGGTTTCCTGCGCAACATCCGGGCCGAGGGCAACCCCCTCGCCCACGGCGGCGACATCCGCGAAATCCCCGACGACGGCTACGTCTCCACGTTCGGAAATGACGGATCAGTCAAAATCGACAATGTCAATTACACGGTTGCCCGAAACCTCTACTTTGACACCAAGTACACGCCCAACGACACAACCCGCGTCGAACTTGACTACGCGCTCGCCGATGAATTCACCTCGTATGAGTGGTGGATCATGGGAAGCCATGGAAACGGGTATTTCGGCTACTACCTCACCTCCTCCGCGGCCTCCTGGAGCGCCGGACTGCGCTGGCAGGCATTTTCGCCGAATTTGTCGAAAACAAGTGGCATATACGCCAAGGACGTTCGCCGAACCGTCACCATCGACATGAAGAACTTGTCGGCCCCGGCCTCCGTTGCGACCGCCGGGATCACCAACGCCGTCTCCAAAGTCGCGGGTTCGGCACTTCCAGCCGCGCAGGCAAGCTCGCTGAAAATTGGTGCGCGCGGCAATGCGCTGGCCTTCTCCCCCATAAAAATCTATGGTCTCAAAATCTACGAGAACAACTCGATTCTTCGCTCCTATAAGCCATACGTCCAAAACGGCATCCCCGGCCTGCTCGACACCAACGGCACGGGCGAGTTCATTTCCGCCGCCGTCACCACAAACGCGCTCAACATCGGCTTCGGCGGTTTGATCGACTCCGACTCGTTCTCCCGCGAAGCGCATCTCGTGACCGACGGGACGCAATACATCGACCTCGACTACTACGCCCAGTCCGATACGCGATTCGAGCTGGACTGCTCCGTCGTTGAGCCGGACAGAGCAAACGACGACCTGTACCTCTTTGGAACGCATGGAGGCTACAAGGCGGGCAACTTCCCCTTCTCGATGTTTGTGAAGGAGAACAGCACTGGTCTCGGCTGGAACTGCCAGACGAACAAATCAAACTATTCGGAGCTTACGTCAACCCGGATTACCGCCGAGCGCCAGAAGTTCATTCTCGACGGCTACCGCAACGAGGTTTCGGTTCTGGCCGCCGATGGAACCACGCTCCACACAGGGACGATTGGCACCGACCATGCAAACGCGAAGTCGCCGTATTCGCTCGACATCTGCGTCAGCAAAGGCAAGGGCGGCGTACCGACAGATCCCATCAAGTTGAAAATCTACACCGCCCGCATCTACGAGGCTGGCACCCTCATCCACGAATTCGTCCCGTATCTTCAGGCCGGAGTCGCCGGACTTTACGACACGAAAACCGGCGACTTCAAGGCCGCCGCGTCCGGCAACCCCATCGCCCTTTCCGGCATGGGCGTCGACGGGGCTGAAATGTGGTTGAAGGAACTGCCCGCGACGGCGACGGTGCCGACCGAGGGCTCGATCACGCTCACGGCGGCGGCGGCCGGTGCCAAGTCCTACAAGTGGACGAAGAACGGCGAGGTCGTCGCCGGAGCGACGGGCGAAACCTGCGCGGCCGCGTGGCGCAAGGGCGACTACAACACCCCGGACATCTACGCCTGCACCGCGATCTACGACGTCTTCGGCGTCGAAACCGAGGGCAAGCCCGTCTCCTGCAACGTCTTCTGCACCCCATCCGCTTTTGTGATGGTTGTGCGCTAGGCGCCCCAGGAGAGCTAGGAAGCCTAGGAGCCCTAGGACCCCTAGGAATCCTAGGAACCCTAGAAAACCTAGGAACCCTAGGCACCCTAGGAAGCCTAGAGCCCCCAGAAACCCTAGAAACCCTAGGCACCCTAGGAAGCCTAGAGCCCCCAGAAACCCTAGGTGTCCTAGGAATCCTAGGAAAACTAGGAACCTCAAGAATCTCAACAATCAAGCAATCGATGAATCGTTTCCTTCTCCCCTTCCTGCTCTGTGCCATCGGTTCCGCCGCGCGGGCGGATGCCCCGCTCTTCGATCTCGACCCCTATTCCTTCCGCGAAGAGGCGGGCGGCGTGTATCGCGCGCATGGCGTCGCCTACTGCGCGGCGACGAACTGGGCGAACGGGCCGGCGCTTTCCATGCGGGCGCGGATCGTCCCGGAGCGAAGTGACGAGGAGGTTCTCGGTTCCATCGGCATCGTCGCCTACGAGTCGCCGGAAAACTACTGGCAGCTCGCGCTTGTGAAGCCCGACGCCAAGGGCAAGCGCGCCGGCAAGAACTACTACGAGCTCAAGGCGATGGTGGCGAGCGTCTGGGGCGGCGAGAAGGAGGCCGCGCGCAAGCTCGAAAGCAAGCAGCACAAGGCGTGGAAGTTCGGCCGCGCCTACGACTTCGCGCTCGACGTCCGCCCGGATCGCGCCGAGGGCACGATCACCGACGCCGAAACGGGCGAGGTCGTTTTCCACGCCGCCTACGAACCGGCCGACGGAGCGCCGCCCTTTGTCAAAACCCGCCCGGCGCTCATGGCCAGCGGCTGGCTGCGCGGCGCCTTCTCCAACGTGGAGGCGGAAAGCGTGAATGCCTCCGCCCATCCTGATGCGCAGGCTCTGCCCCGCGCTGCGGCGTCCCATCCTGATGCGCAGGCTCTGCCCCGCGCTGCGGCGTCCCATCCTGATGCGCAGGCTCTGCCCTGCGCAATTGGCGATATGGCGGCCTTTCCGCCATATCGCCCCTCCGGCCCCGAAACCGGCCTGCGCGGCTCGGCCACCGGCTTTTTCCACATGGAGACCATCGACGGCCGCGACTGGCCGATCGATCCGACCGGCCGCGCGGTCATCCTCGCCGGCACGCAGCACATCAAGCCATGGGGCACCTTCTCAGATGCTGCCGGCTATTCGCCCTACGGGCGCTTCGTCGCCACCAACTACCCCTCCGTCGAAGCCTGGGCCGACGAAACGCTCGCGCGGCTCGACGACTGGGGATTCACGATGCTCGGCAACGCCTGCGCGCTCGGCGTCCTCGCGCGCAAGACACTCCCTCACGTGCGCAACATCCAGCTCGGCCAGCGGGTCTCGCGCGGCGACCCGGATTGGTTCATTCGCGAGTGGCAGTTCCGCCCTTGCTCCGCGCTGCCCAATGTCTTCCACCCCGACTTCGCGGCGGCGTGCGAATGGCGCGCCCGCGAGCAGTGCGCGCCATACAAGGACGACCCGTGGCTCATCGGATGGTTCATCGACAACGAACTGGCGTGGTGGGGCACCAGCAAGCGCATTCCCGGCACGGGCCTCTACGGCTGCGTCGCCGCGCTGCCCCCCTCGCACAGCGCGCGCAAGGTGCTCGACGCCTTCCTCGCCGAGCGCGGCAAGGCCGTCGGGGGTTCGGGGGCGGAGTCCCCGTCGTTCGCAGACAAGATCGATTTTCTGCGCCTCTATGCGCGCACCTACTACGAAAAGACCGTGTCCGCGATCCGCAAGGCCGATCCCAACCACATGGTCCTCGGCAGCCGCTACGCCGGAATCAATGGTGCCGCGCCCGTCGTTTACGAGGAGGCCGGCAAGTTCTGCGACATCGTGACCTTCAACTGCTACCCGTGGGCCGACCTCGACCGCGGGATCGTCCTCGACGCCGAAGGCGGCGTCCCGATGACAGAGCGCCTGCGCGAATATCACAGCTACGCGAAGGCGCCGCTCATGATCACGGAGTGGAGCTTTCCGGCGATGGACCACGGGCATCCGTGCCTCGTCGGCGCCGGGCAGCGCTTCCGCACCCAGGCCGAGCGCGTGGAGGCGACGATGCTCTTCGCGCGCACCCTTCTCGCCGATCCGCACGTGGCGGGCTACGACTACTTCAAATGGAACGACCAGCCCAAGACCGGCTCCTCGCGGCACGCCCCAGAGGACTGCAACTACGGTCTCGTGAATGATGAGGGCGTACCCTACGAAGGCATCACGAGCGCCTTCAAGGCGCTGCACTCCGACCTCGTGAAGTGGCGCAGCGCGCCGCCGCCGCGGGAACGCACCGGTGCGCCCGCCGCGAAAACCGCTGGTCTTTCCGAGCGGGAGCGCTACTTCGCCGCCACCCCAGTTTTGCAGGGCGGCGCATCCGCGCCGCCCCCGGCCGCCTTTGTCCAGGAAGGCGATCGCTACACTCTCTCCAACGGTCTGGTGCGCATCTCCGGGCGCATTGGCTCCAAGTGGCTCGCCGACGAAGTGGTCTTCGCCGATGGTCGCCCGGTCGGTCGCCTCAACGCGCTTCTTGCGGCCGATGATCGCGACCGCTACGTATGGCTCGACACCACGCGCCTCTCCGGCGTGGAATTGGAGCGCGACGAAGCGACCGGCGCCGCATCCGTGCTGCTGCGCGGCCTTGGCGGCCTGGCGGCCAACCCCGCGCCAATCAGTCCCGTGCCAGGCACTTCCGCGCCAATCGATCCTGTGCCAGGCGCGGAAGCGCCAGTCTGTCCTGTGCCAGGCGCGGAAGCGCCAATCGGTCCTGTGCCAGGCGCGGAAGCGCCGGTCTGTCCTGTGCCAGGCGCGGAAGCGCCGGTCTGTCCTGTGCCAGGCGCGGAAGCGCCGGTCTGTCCTGTGCCAGGCGCGGAAGCGCCAATCAGTCCCGTGCCAGGCACTTCCGCGCCAATCGGTCCTGTGCCAGGCGCGGAAGCGCCGGTCTGTCCTGTGCCAGGCGCGGAAGCGCCAATCGGTCCTGTGCCAGGCGCGGAAGCGCCGGTCTGTCCTGTGCCAGGCGCGGAAGCGCCGGTCTGTCCTGTGCCAGGCGCGGAAGCGCCTGGAATTAGCCCCCCCGAAACCGACTCCGACACCGCGCTCTCCTTCGCGATTACCCTCCGCGTCACGCTCCTGCCAGGCCACCCCGACGCGCTGCTGGAGCTCGTCGCACTCGAAAATCTCTCCGACAGGCCGCTCGCCGCGAGCGCCCTCTACATGCGCGCCTTTTCGCGCGACAAGCAGAAAGTGCGCCCGACATCCCCGCCGAATCTCTGGAAAGCGCCGAAAATCGGCATGTGGAGCCTTCCGGGCGGCGGCGAATGGGGGCTTACCACGCACGACTCGTCAGTGCGCAAGTTCCGGTTCTTCGTCACGCCGAAAAACGGCGTCCAGCATCCGGACGCCGCGTATTCCATCGTCCCCGACGGGCAGTTCTTCACCGTGGCGCCGGGGGAAACCTGGGAAACGCCAGTTCCCATGGGTGCGCGCCTGTTTCGTGATCATCCAGCGACGCCCTGAGTTCTTTGCTCAAGCAAGCAACGCACCGAACACGCCGGAATCTGCGACCTTGGCCCATGGCGTCCTAGGCCCTAACCTTCAATCTTCAGCCTTTCCTCGTATGGCGTGGAGAAGACCAGTCCGTCGTCCGTCGTGAAATTGACAATCCAGGCGAACGCGCCTTCTGGCAGGGCGGCCGAAGCCGCGCCGGAGGCCGGATCGAAGTCCTCGATTTCCCGGACTTCCCAGCGGCGTTCGCTCCATTTCGTTTCGGCGCCGTCGACCGTCCAGAGCAGTTGCGCCCGGACCACGGATCGGCCATCCGGCTTGAACGCCGCCGTGACGCGCTCCCCCGCCCTCACGCACTCCCCAACGCGCACGACGTCCGCGCCTCCGCGCGCGAAACGGTCGGCGAAGGCGAGAATCTCGCGAGGCCCCTCGCCAGGCTCGCCGTGACCATGGACCATTCGCAAATGCGTCGAAAAGGCATGCTGGACTCCAGACGCCAGCGCGGCGCTGCGACGTACGCGGTCTAGCGAGAATGCGAAGTCGTTTGTGCCATCCACCCACAGCATCGGGCACTTGGCGAAAGGGAGGAATACGCTGGCGTCCCATAGCCGCGCCCAGCGCATCATGAGCTCTTCGTCGAAGTCCGTGATCCACTGCGGGCGCTCGTAGTTGAAGCCGCAGCCGTAAACCGGAGCCGCGTATGCCAGGCGGTCGTCGGCGGCAGCAAGGATGCAGGCCAGGAATCCGCCCCAAGAGATGCCGGTGAGGCCAATGGCGCGCGAATCGACGTTCGGCAACGAGCGGAGGAACGAATGGGCGCGCATGACGGCGGCCACCGCATGATAAACCCACTGGTCGCGCTCCGGTTCGTCAGCAGCGGCGATGGAGCCGGCCCAGCCGCGCGGACCGCCTTCGGGATTGGCGAGCCACTTGCCGTCCGCGGTGCGGACCGGAAGCGCGCCGCAGGTATCAACGCAGATGGCCGCGTAGCCGCGCCTCACCCACATTCGCACCCATTCTGGATATGCGGTACCCAATCCGCCGTGGACAAGCACGATGCCCGGGGCCGGCTTCTCGGGCGTCGCCCAGTCCGGCGCCCCGTAAAATGCGAAGCACCAGGTTTCACGGCCGCGCCAGGGTTCTCCCTCGATCATGATTGGCGTCGCGTCAGACTTGAATTCACCGGGCCATTCGCGGAAGCGCGGAGTTTCATGGAGATGCGGCAGATCCCAGACGGAGGCGGGATCGCGCGGCGGAAGAAGGCCGTTTTTCATGGGTGTCAATTCCTCGGCGCGGCATTCTGCCACCGGGAGGAACAAAAGACAAGGCACGGAAACTCGGGATTTTGACGATTGCAACGGGATGGGAAACGTGATAGTATCCGCGCCCGGTTGCACGGAGCGTTGCGCAGTGGTAGCGCGCTTGGTTTGGGACCAAGAGGTCGAGGGTTCGAATCCCCCCGCTCCGACCATTTCCCGGCGAAATCGCCAGTCATTTTTTCACGCATCCGAAATGCAGTCCGGTTTTTCCGGAAAAGCCATGACATACGAAGAAGCGCGCGGGGCTCTCGCCGAAATCGGCCAGGACCAGGTTTTTGCTTTTTGGGACAAATTGAACGCTTCGGAGCGCGAAGCCCTGCTCGCCCAGGTGTCCAGAATCGCCTGGTCCGACGTGGCGATGCTGCGCAGAGTTCTCGCGGACGAAGCGGCCGCGAAATCCACCGCCGCCAATGCGGCGGCTGGCGCGTCCGCGGAGGACATGGAGCCCGCGCCCGTGCTGGAGCTTTCCGGGGACGGGCGCGCCGCCGCGGCGGCCGCAGGCGAAAACGAGCTGCGCGGCGGACGCGTGGCGGCGCTTGTCGTGGCCGGCGGCCAGGGGTCGCGCCTCGGGTTCGACGGACCGAAGGGATGCTACCCCGTCGGCCCCGTCTCGAACGCCCCGCTGTTCGCATTCCACGCCCGCAAGCTTCTCGCACTGCGCAACGCGTTTGGGGCCCCGGTGCCCTTCTATGTCATGACTAGCGAGACGAACGATCGCGCGACACGCGAATTCTTCCGCGAAAACGCGTACTTCGGTCTCCCCGAACGGGACGTGTTCTTCTTCGTCCAGGGCATGTGGCCCGCGCTCACCCCGGAAGGCAAGGTCCTGCTTGACGCGCCAGGCCACATTTTCACCGCTCCGGACGGCCACGGCGGCACCCTTTCCGCCCTGGAGCGCTCCGGCGCCCTCGCCGACATGGAGAAACGCGGAATCCGCACTGTGTTCTACTTCCAGGTGGACAATCCCATGGTGGACGTGTGCGATCCGGCGTTCATCGGCGAACACGTGCGGCGCGGTGCCGACGTCTCGATCAAGGTCTGCGCAAAGCGCGACGCGCAGGAGGGTCTTGGCGTTCCTGTCAGCGAAAACGGGCGCATCCGCATCGTCGAATACACAGAATTCACCGACGAGCAGAAAAACGAACGCGCGCCTGACGGGCGTCTCAGATTCCTCTACGGTTCCGTGGCGATCCACGCATTTTCCACGGCTTTTCTGCGCCGCGAGGCAGGCGCTGGCCTCCCGGTTCACGTCGCGCACAAGAAGGTCCCGCACGTGGACGAGTCCGGAGCGCTTGTCAAGCCTTCCTCTCCAAACGCCTGCAAGTTCGAAAAATTCATTTTCGACTCGTTGCTGGACGCGAAGACCGCGATTTGCGTGGCGTTCGACCGCGAGGAGGAGTTCTCCCCGGTCAAAAACGCCGAAGGAAGCGACAGCCCGGCTACATGCCGCGCCGACCTTTCGCGCAAATGGGCGCGCTGGCTGCGCGCCGCCGATGTCAAGATCGAAATGGACGCGGCCGGATACCCGACACGTCGTGTGGAAATCGACCCGGCCTACGCCCGCGACGCCGAATCCCTTGCCCGGGCGCTAGCTGGCAATCCCGGCGCTGTCCCCGCTGAAGGCGACATCTGGCTCAAAGCCTAGGAAGCCTAGGATACCTAGGACCCCTAGGACTCCTAGGAAACCTAGAACCCCTAGGACTCCTAGGAAACCTAGGATACCTAGAACCACTAGGACCCCTAGAATACCTAGAACCACTAGGACCCCTAGAATACCTAGAACCACTAGGACCCCTAGAATACCTAGGACCCCTAGGAAATCTAGGCCCCCTAGGACCACTAGGAACCCTAGGAAATCTAGGACCACTAGGAAACCTAGGAAGCCTAGGCGCCTAAAAGGCTAGCCGCCCAGAACCGGTGGCAGGCCATGCGCGAAATTCCATATCGCGCCAAGGCCGAAAAGCGTCAGATCCGGTTCGATGCTGACTCCGTCAAATCCTTCCAGCGCCCAGGACGCATACCCGCCCGTTGCGCAGAACGCGGTCTCGGGACCGGTTTTCGAACGCACGAAATCGAGTATTTCGCGCACCATGCCGCGGTGACCGAGCTTTGCTCCGAGCTTCATGGCGCTTTCAGTCGAATCGCCCCACGCCGGCGTCGCGCCGCCAAGATCGACCGCAGGCAGTTTCGCGGTCTTCTCGTGCAGATACCCGGTCATCAACGGGAGTCCGGGCGCGATCACGCCGCCGATGTAGGCCCCGGAGGAGTCCACCACGTCAAACGTCAGGGCGGTGCCGAAATCGGCCACGGCCACCGGTGCTCCGTGGCGCACCACGGCGCCGACCGCGTCGCAAAGCCTGTCGGCGCCAATTTGCCCGGGATTCGGATAATCGACCGCAATCGGCAATGGTGTCGCCGAAGTGAGTATCTCGACTTCCAGTCCGTACAGCCGACTCAAAAGCCAGTGCCACCGTTCGTTGTCCGCGGGAACCACGCTTGCGAGGATCGCGGCGCCCGCGCCGGCTGCGCCGGCCAAATCCAGCGCGTGCGCGGCCTCGTCGGGACGCGACACGCCGCCACGCACGGCCGAGACGCGCTCCACCCGCCGCCCGTTCCAAAAGCCGAGACTTGTCGATGTGTTGCCTACGTCTATCACGAGGCACGCCGGAGCCGAATTTGCCGGATTCATCGCGCGCCGGCCTCCCATGCGCCGCGCTTGGTGATGTACTGCGCCTCCAGAAACGCCTTGGCCTGCGGCAGTTGCGAGCGCACGAATTCACCGGGCGTGTCGATTGAAAGCACCTTGCCGCCGCCCAGCAGCGCAATGCGCGTCGAAATCGAAAGTGCGCTGTGCAAGTCGTGCGTGACGACTACGGATGTAATGCCGAGGCGCGACGAAAGTTCCGCGATCAGGGCGTCGATCCTGCGGCTGGTCACGGGATCGAGTCCGCTCGTGGGCTCGTCGTAGAGCACGATTTCCGGCTCGGTGACGATCGCCCGCGCCAGCCCTGCGCGCTTCTGCATCCCGCCGGACAAGTCCGCCGGAAGCGCCCTGCCCTCCCCGGCGAGGCCGACGGCTTCCAGCGCGGCGGCTACCTTTTTGGAAATTTCCGCCTCGGAAAGCGAAGTCTTCTCGCGGAGCGGGAGCGCAACGTTGTCCTCCACGTCCATCCAGGCCAGCAGCGCCGCGCTCTGGAAGAGGTATCCAAACCGCGAGCGGATGCGCGAAAGATCGCGCCCCGAAGCCTCGCTGGCGCAATCATCCCCCACCCAGACCCTGCCGCTCGTGGGGGTCATCAGCCGGATCATGTGCTTGAGCGAAACGCTCTTGCCTGTGCCGGACGGGCCGACAATCGTGAATATCTCGCCTTTGCGGATGGAGTACGACACGTCGTCAAGGACGCGCTTGCCGCCGCCAAACGTCTTGGTGACGTGTTCGAACCGAATCATGTCCATGGCGTCAGTAGAAGAACCGGGTGACGAAATAGCCGATGATGAGGATGAGGAGGAAGTTGAGGACGACGCTCCGGCGCGTCGCCCGACCGACGCCAAGAGCGCCATGTGTCGTCCGGAAGCCCTCGCAGCACGACACCGTAACTATGATGAACGCGAAAAGAAACGCCTTGAACAGGCCAACCCAGAGAGCCTTCTGGCTGGCGAAGTCCATCGCGTTCCGGAAATACGTCTCCCACGGAACCGCGAGCTGCGTGTGGCTCACAACCGCGCCGCCCAGGACGCCGAGCGCGCATGTGTAGAACGAAAGCGCGGGGACCGCGACCACCATGGCTGCAAGTCGCGGCGCGACGAGAAACCGGATTGGATCTATGTCCATGATTTCAAGCGCCGCGATTTCCTCGTTGACTGACATGGTGCCGATTTGCGCCGCCATGGCGGCGCCAACGCTGGCGGCCAGGACCAGACCCGCCATGAACGGTCCCATTTCGCGCAGCATCGACGCCATGACGGCCGACCCCGTCAGCCCCTCCTGGTTGTAGGTGCGCAGTTCAATGCCGACCTGGAGCGCAAGGATCATGCCAATGAAGAACGCCACGACCGAAACCACCGGAACGCTTTTCACCGCGCACGCATGAAGCTGGCGAATCGTCTCCGGTCGCTGTCGGCGCCCGAACACCGTTCGCATCGAAACGATGGCTCGGGCGCAAACCGAAGCCTCGAACCCGGCCAGGGCCAGGGAGGAGAGCGCGGCCCGGCCGAGCCGTTGCAACAGGCCGCGTGGTTCCGGACGCGGATCCGGCTCTCTTGAAATCGTCATCTGGATGACTCGTTTCGGATGTTGTGACGTTGGCGCGGATTCTACCGCTCCACCCCTCCCCGCGTCAAATCCAGCCTGACGCTTCGCCCCTCACAAAAAAATCAAATGGACGAGCGGACTCGGCGCATCGCCTCAGCGACGACGCCCGGCGCATGGACGCGCGCGATGCGGGCACCGGCGGCAAATGCCTCCGCGCAGAAAAGCGCGGTCGCGGCGTCGGCGTCGCCTCCGGACTCGGGATACATCGCCGCAAGAAAATGCTTGCGTGACGGACCGACGAGCATCGGGATCGGGAAGAACCTCCGCACCATTTCCGGCAAAGCCCGGAGAACTTCGGCATTGTCTCCGTGACGTAGCCCGAATCCGAATCCGGGATCCAGGCAAATGCTCTCTTCCGGCACTCCCGCTTCCAGAGCCCTGTCCAAAGCCCGGGCAAGCCCGTCTGACACCCATGCGCCCAAGGCTCCCGGAGCGGCCGTGCGGACGACCGCGCCGACGTGAACGTCCCATCCGTGCATCAGCACGAGCCCCGCTCCGGCTTCGCGCACGACGTCGGCCATCTCAGGATCGCCAAGCGCGGACTGGTCGTTGACGATGCGCGCGCCGGCGGCCAGGGCAAGCCTCGCCACTCTGGCCTTTCGCGTATCCACGGACACGGGCGTTCCCGGGCATTCCGCCAGAACCGCTTCCAGCACAGGCATCAGCCTCTTCATCTCCTCGTCCGCTTCGACGGGCCGGAACCCGGGCCTCGTCGATTCCGCGCCGACGTCGATCATCGCCGCGCCTTCCTCGACAAGCCGTCTTGCGCTGCGCGCCGCCGCGCCCGGATCCAGGTTGAGGCCCCCGTCGGAAAACGAATCCGGCGTGGCGTTGACTATTCCGGCCAGTGCAAAACCACGACAATCCGACTCGGCAGACGCGCCACCGACAGCGCAGTCAGTGGCCGCGTTCAGCAAGTCGCGAAAGGAAAAATGAGTCATCAGTCGTGCCCTGCGAAACCGGTTGCGCCCAGAAGCGGGCCGAGTCTCCTCGCCAGCGCCTTTCGGCCATTGTGTATGCGCGACATCACGGTCCCCTTCGGTATGCCGAGCAACTCCGAAATTTCAGCGTACGACTTGTCCCCGAGATGGAAAAGGACAAGCGCCTCGCGCGTTTTTCCAGGAAGCTCCAGAAGCGCGTTGCGGACGATGCCGCCGAGTTCGCGCTTGTCAAGGTCTTCGCTGGGAACCGGCGCGGCGGAAGGACTGGCGAAAGTCGGATCGCCCGCAATGCGCTTCTGCAACCCGCCGGAAGTCGCCTGCTCCTCGTCCAGCGACAGCTCGGCCCGCGCCTGACGGTCCCGCCGCCTGTCGAACGCCAGGTTGCGGGCTATCGCAGTGAACCAAGTGGAAAACGAACTGCCGCCACCAAACGAGCCGATTGCGCGACTTGCGCGCATGAACGCGTCCATGTAGATGTCTTCCACTTCGTCGTGCTCCGCAAGACCGGAATTCTCGAGATACGTGCAAAGCGAATCCTTGCAGGCTGCGCAGAGCGATCCGAGCGCATCCATGTCCCCGCCGCGCGCTTTTTCTACCAATTCAGGCGAGTCGCCCGCATCGGTCGCGGCTTTCGCCCGCGACGGCGTTCGGCGGCGCGGATTTCCGCGCGAAACGGAAATCGCGTCGGAATCGCTCATTTCGCGGACGTCTCCGCAAGGTTCCATCGCTTCAAAAGCGCCATGACTGCCTCGGGGGCTCCGGAATGGACCGATATTCCGTTCTCGGCGGCGAACTCCGCGGCGTCGCGACGCGGAGGCGAATCCGGCGGAGCGACGAGCATCGCGGAGATTCCGGACGCCACGCCGCAGCGAATGTCGGCGATCTTGTCGCCTATGAACGCGCAACGTCCGGGATCCAGGCCGTCAGCCTCGATCCGCTCGCGCACGAACGCCGTCGACGGCTTGCGGTACTTCGAAGGCTCGTCGGGCTTTTCCGGCGCGACGCAGATTCCGTCGAAACCATGCGCGCCTTCGCCGAAAATCAGTTCTTCCAGCCTGCGGTTGCAGGCCTCGGCGTCATGCATGGTGAAATAGCCTCGCCCGATGCCGGACTGGTTCGTGTGCAGATACAGGCGCACTCCCGCTGCGCGCGCGGCGCGGAGCGCCTCCGCCACGCCGGGCAGCAGCCGTATCTGACCGGGATCGTGCATATAGCCCGCGTCCGGAGCAAGCGTGTCGTCGCGATCGAAAAACATCGCCGGGCGTCCGGTTCCCGCAGTACAGGCGCAATACTGCGATTTAATATGAATCGGATCCGGAGTCGCCACTGCCGTAGCGCCGGGCGACTGTTCTCCACCTGCCTGCGGCCCCTTCACGGGGCCGCAGGTCACCGGATCAAGCACCCATCGCTTGTTGTACCAGAACCACTGGCCGGGATCGGCACGAATGGCTCGGTCGAAAAGCGCGATGCTTTCACGAGTGAGTCGCGCCTCCTCTTCGTCGCGGGAAGCGGCGGGATTCGCGCGAAGTACCGGGAAGAACTCGATTTCGAAGCGCCGCCAGGCGACCCGCCGCATGACAAGCGGGAGTATCGGCGCGCCAGTCTGGCAGGCCAGAAGCCCCATGCCGCGCGCCAGGTTCGCAACGCCGCCCAGGAATGGAACTTCCAACCCTGGTGTGCGCGAGCGCGTGTCTGGCAGGATCGCGAAGACTTCACCGCGCTTCAGCCTGCGCAGCATTTCCATGTAGACGCGCGGACCGCCGTCACGCTCCAGCACGGCCATGCCGTGCCCTTCGCGCATTTTGTTCATGAGGCGGTTCATGTACGGGTTGCGCTGACGCGCCGCGACGCTGAATATCGGAATCCCGGAAAGTTCCACTATTGATCCGGCAAGATCCCAGTTGCCGCAATGCGGCAGCGCGAGCACTACGCCGCGCCCGCCGGCCGCCGCCAGCGTCTCTTGAAGATGCGCGATGCACTGGTCGGTTTGCGGCACCAGGCGGCGCAGCGCCCCAAGATCCATGCGCCGGATGCGCATCATGTCAACCAAGTTGAATGCCGTGTTGCGCAGCGACTCCCACGCCGCCCTGCGAACCTCGCGCTCCGGGAAGTCAGGCCCCATCACAAGGCGTATGCGACGGCGCGCCTCGTCGCGGCGGCCGCGCATGAAGACGGAATGCGCCAGTCGCGCGAGCGCCCACGCCAGGCATTGCGCCGCAGGGAGCGGCAACGCGCGAACAAGCATGCCGACCGCCGCCGTCGCGCGGTACTCGGCGCGCCACTTCAATTCCTTGCCAGCCACGACTCTCCTGAACTCTCCCGCCTTCGGACTTTCGACCTTTCAGCCTTTCAACTTCTCTTCCATAGCGCTTCGATGTCGTAGTACTCGCGGGCGTCTGGCAGGAACAGATGCACCATCACATCGAAGTAGTCAAGCACGATCCAGGCTGTCTCCTCGTCGCCGGAAACACGCGCACCTTCACCCGACGCCTCGCGCACGGCACGCTGCACCGCCACGGAAAGCGCGCGCAGGTGCGGGGCGCTCGTGGCCGACGCCGCTACGGTGAAGTCCGTCACAGACGACTTTCCGCGCACATCGTACACGACGGTGTTTTCCGCCTTCTTGTCATCCAGCGCCTTCGTTATCGCGTCGATTTTTTTCTTCGTTTCCGTGTCTGTCACTTGTTATCTCCTTCCTTATCAAAGCTCAGATTCCGAAAGATCGGGTTCGCCATCCGCCGAGGATGCCGATTCCGCCGCGCCTTCGGCAGAAGCCGGGGCCTCCTCGGCGGCCGTCGCGGCGGCGGAGCTTGAAACTTCGTCGCCGTCCGCAGTAGCGTCCGCCTGGGTCGCGTCCGCATCGGGAGTGGCAGCCTCCGCTGCGTCCGCCTCCGCCGCGTCCGCCTGAGGCGTGGACGGTTCTTCGGAATACGTGAAATTGGCCGCGCGAACACGCGCCGCCGCATCGACGTCGCTGAAGTGGACGTACGGCACGGTGCCGTCTTCCGCGGCGCGATCAATCGCCTCCTGGAGCGGACCGTTCGCCTCCTCGCCTTCGGCGAGCATGTCGGGGCGGTTCAGTCCGGTGAGATAGCCAGTCATGGGATAGCGGGCGCGCGTCACGGTGTTAGACGCTCGCGAAAGCACGGTCCGCGCATGTTCCTCGCTTATCGGATCGGCGAGCCTCGAGGAACTCCACATCGGATCCCAGACGCCACGGGTTTCGAGCGACGCCTTCGTGTTGCGGGCGTCGTCCTCCATCTGCGCCGGGGTGTCCAGCACCCGCGGCGTGAGAAACACCACGATGTCCGTGCGGTTCTGTTCGTCGGTCTCATGCCGGAAAAGCCATCCAAGCAGGGGGATCGAACCGAGGATCGGAACCTTTGTTGTGGATTTGGAGACCGAATTCTGCGCCAGGCCTCCAAGCACCACCGTTTCCCCGCTCTGGACTGCCAGGTCGGCGCCCATCTTGCGCGTGTTCAGCAGCGGATACTGCGATCCGTTGAGTTCCGTATAGCCGTCGTTGCTCTGGATCTCCTGCTCGATCGTGAGCGTGATGTAGCCCTTGTTGTTGATGCGCGGCGTGACGGTCAGCTTGATGCCGATGTCTTCGCTCTTGATGCTCTGGGAAGTGTAGTCCGACGAGGCGTAGTGCGTCTCTTCGCCCTTCCAGTAGATGCGCTCCGTCGACTCGAACGTGGCCTCCTTGTTGTCCATCGTCGTGATTTTCGGCGACGACATGATCTGCGCGTTCGAGTCGTTCTGTACGGCCTTGAGCACGACGTCGAGGTTCCAGTCGAACACGGTGAAGTAGGCGTTCACTCCGGAGGACTTCGGGACCGAATCGACGGTGGTGAGCGACGTCGTCGCCTGCGGAGTGCCGCCGCCACCGCCGCCGGACGTGGCGAACGCGAGCTTCGGGCCGTTGGCGCCCGCCCCTTCCAGCATCGCCCGCTGCACCCAGTCCATGCCAGTTTCCAGGGAGTCCTTGAACGTGATCGCCAGGATCACCGTCTCGATGACGACCTGCGAAAGCTGTATGTCGACGCGCTCGATGATGGAAAGCAGCGACGGCATGTCCGCCGCCGGCGCCATCACGAGAAGCGAGTTCGAGCGCTCGTCGGCGAGAATGGAAATGCTGTCGGCGTCAAGCTGCCCGATGCGGGTACGCGCATCGCCGCCGACGGCACTCGCGGCCGGCGAACGGCTTTCGCGGTGATCACCGGAATCGGACGAGGACGAATTCCTGCGCGATTCGGACCCGGAGCCGCGCGTGCCAGGCTTGGCGTCGCTGTCCGACGGCTTGGACTTGCCGATGAGATCGTTGAGCAGCGAGGCAACGTCCTCCGCCACGGCGTGTTCGAGGCGATACACCTCCACCAGCGTCTCCGGCGCGGTCGGGACGTCCAGCTCCGGGATTATGGTGTCGAAGAACGCCATGTTCTCCGGACGCGTCAGGACGATGAGCTTGTTGGTGCGCTCGTCGGCTATGATCGCCACTTTGCCTCGGATCACCCCCTTTGCGGCGTCCGCCACAAGCGACGCCACGCTTTCCGGCGTGGTCGGCGCGGCATCCTCGTCGCGGTCGCGCCGGTTACGGAACGTGACTCCCGGCGGCAACTGCCGGCGCTCCATTCCAGGGGCGCCGCTCTGGCGCGATTCCACCGCCGACGACGACTTCTTGCCGCTCCCCGATTCGTCGTTCTGCGCCTGCGTGACGATTTCATCAAGTCGCGCCTTTATGTCCGCCGCCTTGGCGTACTGTATGTGCCTCGTAAAGAATTCCTCCCGCGCAATCACGGGTTTGTCCATGTACTGCAGGACTTCGACGATGCGGTTGACGTTTTCGGCAGCGTCGGTGATGAGGATGGAGTTGGTGCGCTCGATCGTCTGCACCTTGGCGCCCTGGCGCATGAGCGCGTTCACCACGGGCTGCGCTTCGTCGATCCCGATGTATTTGAGCTCGATCATCTTCTGCACGAAGCGACCGTCCTCCGGATCGTCCTCGTACTTGCCGTTCTGGTCGGCATACGACGGCTTGAGACCGTGCGTGCCGGCCTCGGACTGTGGCAGGACGCGGAGAAAAGCGTCGCCCTCCTCCTTTATGACAATGCCGGCGAGCGACAGCGCCTCGCGTATCGCCCGCAGGTACTGCTCGTCCGTGAGCGACACGTCGGGCGTGGTGCGCAGAGTGATCGTCGTCTGAGGCACGTTGGGGGCCTTGAGCACGGTGCGGTGCGTCCGCATCGCGTATTCCGTCACCACGAGGTCGGCCGACGCGTCCTGGAAGTTGAGCGCGTTCGGGTTCTCGTCGTACGGTATGAGCGGCATAGCGCCATGCCCGTCGGGCTGCGTGACTGCCTTCTGCTGCGGTTGCTGGCGTGCGGAAGCCGCCGGCCGCGTGGACCCGGGGGGCGACGCGCGGCCCGGAATCGTCGGGCGGCGGACCGCCGCGGGCGAAGGCGGTGCGTCGGCCGCGAGTACGACTGAAAAAGTCGCCGCGAACGCAAATGCCGAAAGCGCCATCCTGAAAGAAACGGTCCTTTTCATCGGATTGAAAAGTTGGAAAGATGAAAGGTTGAAAAGTTGAAAGGTTGAAATCCTAAAATGATCAATTCAAGAAGCGCCTGTTTCCTGTCGCTCTTCGCCTGCCGCCAGCCGATTCAAGTCATCCGTCGCCGGAAACTTCCCCGGCCTGGCCGCCGCCACCTTCCGGATCCGGGTCGGCGGCCTCCGTTGCGGCGGCGCTTTGACCGTCTGCGGCGCGCAGATACGCGCATGAAAGAGTGAAGGATCCCTTGAGGAAGCCCTGGCGGTTGGGAATCGTCTGCACCCGCAAATCGCGGATTTCAAGCATCGCGCCACGCGCGTCCAGATCCGCCGCGAACGAAACGAGCGCCTCAAGCGTCCCTTCCCAGGAACGCACGTCAATCGGCAGCTCGAAGACGCCGGCAACCGGGGTCTCCTCGCGCACGGAGCGCTGAAGTATGCGCAAGCCGCAGCGCGCGGCCGCCTGGTCCATCAACGCGAGCCAGTGCGTCTCCACCTGTTCGCCGGGCACGAACACCGGCATCTTGTCGCGGACCTTTTCGTAGCGTTCGCGCCAGATTGGCTCAGCCTCTATCAGCTGCTCCTGGAGGTACGCGCGCTCGCGCAGCGCGTCCACGGCCGCACGCTTCGTCCTGATAGCCTCCAGACGGCGCGGCGCCAGCGCGCCGACAAAGCCGAACAGGACGACTCCGGCGGTTATGGCGAGCAAAACCTGGTCGTGGCGGGAAAGCGGCGTCATTGGACACCTCCGGATTTGGATGCGTCCCCGGAGAACGAAAGGCGCAGCTTGAAACTCGTCTTGCCCGTGTTGCGGTTTTCCGTAGGCCCGGAAACTATGTCGTTGCGCGCGAGAAGCGGCGAACTCTTGAGCCGGTTGGAAAAGTCGTAGGCCGGAGCCGACGCGCGCGCTTCCGCCTCGACCGAAGCCTCCCGGCGCGCGCCCTCGTACGTATAGGACTTGATCGTGACGCCATCGGGCAGCGCCATCGCAACTTCGCGTAGAATTTCAAGCGGCGAATGCGACCTGTCGGAATAGCGGTCGATCAGCCTTATGCGCTCCCTCACCTGCTGCACCGCGCCTTCCGCCTCGGCGCGCGACTCCACGACGCGCTGCAGCGCGCTTTCGCGCGCTCCAAGCGCCGCCGGCCAGCCCCACAGCCACCCGACAAGCGCAACCCACGCAATCCCGGCGGCGGCGACGCCGGCGACGAACGTCCGCCTGTACCGACGGTCCGCCAGCGCCTGGCGCCACGCGTCCGGAAACAGATCCAACGGCCTTTCGCCGTTTTTCGGACGGGAAAGCGAACGCAACGCCGCCCCGAACGCGGCCGCTGCGGGCGCGGCCGCTTCCGGCGGGGGAGTTTCGCATTTGCGGCCGGACGCGGCCGCTGCCGCCTGGGCAGCAGACCACAGCGCATCCCCCTTGCCGCACAGGAGCAGTGGCGCAGCCGCGCTTTCAGGGCCGCATTCCATCTCCACCTGCAGCAGCGCCATGCGCAGCGCGGCCGAAAGCGCCGCCGCCGTCACCGCGCGCGCTGCGCATACAGCGCGCGCCAGCACCAGCCGCCGCTCATCGACGACGAGCAGTACGACCCTGTCTCCCTCTACCGCGACGACCGGCTGACGCCCCGCCGGCGCAAGCGCCCCGGCCGCGTCCAGCGCACGCGCCAGCCCGGCCGCAGCCACGTCGACTCGCTCCACCCTGCCCGGCGCGGCCCCCGCAAGCTCCAGGGCCTTGGAATTGGCAACGGCGCTGTGGCCGCAGGCCCTGGTCAGCAGCATTGGCCTGTCCTTGGATACCTTATCCAGATCCCAGCGGGTGGGCATGCGCTTTTCATCCTGGAAATAGTCCTGATTCCAGCCTCTTCCCCGTATCCAGCCCGTGGGATTTTCCTTTGCGAAATCCTCCACGTAGGATAGGAGCCCCGAAAGGCTGTCCGTATGCTCTGCCAGCTGGGCCAGAGCAAGGCTTGATCCGAATCCGAGAAGGTGCATGTGAGAATCGTTGAATCCCGGGCACACAAAGGCCCCTTCAAGATCCACCATACGTATATCCCCTGCGCAGCAGTTGGTCTGGGTGGATCTTAGTTCCATCATTTCATCTATGCTTCCTGCAGCCGTGAACTTTCCATCCTCCACAAGAAAGGCCTCGCAGAACTTAGGCGCCTCAG
>CAMOSH010000025.1 GCA_946624575.1 uncultured Verrucomicrobiota bacterium | reverse complement strand
GAAGGTCGTAGAGAGACTGTTTCAGAATGCCGGCGTGAAGCCGCGGATCGAGTTTGAATGCGCCACGATCAGCGCAGCTGCGGAGCTTGCCAGCAGAGGGATCGGCTGTGCGGTCGTCCCGGAATACTTTGCTGGCGGCTCCTCCGAATATGCGACGGTCTGCGACATCCTTCCCGCCTTCGAATGGAGCGTCATTGCCGTGACCCGGAAGGGCGGCCGCCGCACGGAGGCCATGGAGACCATCATCCGGCTGGTCCGGGAGTATTTCCTGGAGCACGCCGGGGGGAAGTAACTCTGATCTCCCCGAAAAGCGGTGGCGCTTCGGCGGCCCGCTTGTTATAATAGACCCATGGATACGCTTTATATTGTCATGCCGGCCTATAATGAGGCAGAAAATATGGAAACCGTGGTCCGGCAGTGGTACCCGGTGCTGTCCGGGAAATCGCCGGATTCGCGGCTTGTCGTTGCCGATGCCGGAAGCACGGACGGTACGCACGAGCTGCTGCTCCGTCTGAAGACGGAACTGGCCCAGCTTGAGATCCTGGATACGGAGGAAAAGGGACACGGCCCCAAGCTGATGGCGCTTTACGGCTATGCGGTAAGGCAGGGGGCCGGCTACATCTTCCAGACCGATTCGGACGGGCAGACCTTTCCGGAAGAGTTCGGCGCGTTCTGGGAGCGCAGGGAGCAGTATGACGGACAGTTCGGATGGCGGAAAGAACGGGGAGACGGCGCCGTGCGGGATTTCGTGGAGCGGGTCGTCTGCTTATTGCTCCGGCTTTATTTCGGCGTCCGGATCCCGGATGCGAACGCCCCCTTCCGCCTGATGAAAACGGAAGCAGTGGGAAAGTATCTCGGGCGTCTGCCGGAGACCTATGAGCTTCCGAACATTATGCTGACGGCATTCTTTGTGAAAGGCACGGAGCGGACGGCATTCCCTGAAATACGCTTTGCGCCGCGGACGAAGGGACGCAATTCGGTGAACATCCCCCGGATCTGCCGTATCGGGCTGCGGGCCTTAAGGGATTTCCGGGCATTTCGCGCTGCTTATTTTCGAAGCTGACTGTATGGGACGGATCAGAAGGATATGACGGATCAGGAGAGAGAACAGACAGGAAAAAAAGGCGGCTTTGCAGGAAGCCTTCAGGGCCTTCTTTTTGCGGCAGGTTCCGTGCTTTATGCCGCGGTATGCCTGATGGTCCTCTTTTTTTCCGGAACCGCCTACAGCTATAAAAAGAGCTTCCTGCTTCCGAACATCCTGCTGCTTGCGGCGGCAACACCAATGCAGACCTTCCTGCGGCGGCGGGCGGCAACACCAAGGCAGACCGTCCTGCGGCGGCAGGCGGCAACACCAAAGCAGACCATCCTGCGGCGGCGGGCGAGACCGGCGGCATCGCCGCCGGGCCGCACGCCGCCTTCCCCTCCTCCCTGTACGCCACCGACGGCTCCACTCCCGCCAACCGCCTCGCCGCTGCGTTCGCGATCTTCCTCGCCGACCGCGAAGCAGCGCTCTTCGAGCGCCTGCGCGATTTCGTGCGCAACGAGCTCGGATGCCAGGCACCGCTCTCCTCGCTTTCCGCATGGTACGATCCCGCGCAATACGCGCTCGCTCGCCGCAAGTTCGACTATGTCGATTACCACTTTTACGTTGACCATCCGCAGTTCCTCGACATTCCGTGGAGGCTCCCCTCCTCCTGCCCCAACGCAAATCCCATCCTGCGCCCGGCGGCCGGCGCGGCAGGGGTTCTTTACACGCGGCAGATGGACAAGCCGCTTTGCATCACGGAATTCAACTACAGCGGCCCCGGCCGCTACCGCGGCGTGGGCGGCATCGCCGCCGGCGCGCTCGGCGCACTCCAGGACTGGAGCGGCCTCTGGCGCTTCGCCTGGTCTCACAGCCTCTGGGGCATTGTGTCGCCCGGCGGGCAGATGGGCTACTTCGACGTCTCCGGCGATCCGCTCGCCATCGCCGCCGAACGCGCCGCGCTCTGCCTCTTCCTCCGCCGCGACCTCGCCCCTCTCGCCGCCGAGGAGCCGGTCGTCTTCTCCGAAACCAAGCTGCGCGACCCGCGCAACGGAGCCCCGCAGGTCTCCGCCATTGGCAATCCCGACCACGCATGGCAGGCTCGGCTCGGGGTACGGTTCGATCCGCCCGCATCGGCGGCGCCTTCTACCGCCACACAGGCGCACCAGCATCGGAATTTTGCAAATCAGAGTGTCGCGATCTCTCCCGACGGCACCTTCATCATCAATTCCCCGCTCACAGCGGGCGGTCTCGCGGAAGGCGGCGCACATACCGCCGGGCCGCTGCGCTTCGAACTGCAGGAAGCGCACCGAAACGGCGATTCATCGTCGCCGCATAGCATCACCGCAGCGCCAGCCACGGTGTGGGTCTCATCCCTCGACGGAAAACCCATCGCGACCTCGCGGCACCTCCTGCTCACGCACCTCACCGATGTGCAGAACACCGGCATCGAATATGCCGACGAAGACCGCACAATCCTTCTCAAGTGGGGCGCTCTCCCGCACCTCATGCGCAACGGCGCGGCGCAAATCGAACTGGCGCTCGCCTACGATTCCGACGCGCTGCCACCGACCGTTTGGCGCCTCGATTCCGCCGGCCGCCGCATCGCCGAAGTCCCCTGCGAAATCGTCCCGCCTCAAGCGGCATCCTGCCACGAAGGGGAGCACGCAGCGCCCCATTCGCAGGCGCTTCGCTTCACCGCCCGCACCGACTACGACCCCGCTTCCGCCACGTATCTCTACGAGATCGTAAGACAATAGCCAACACAAAGGAACAAAACAATGAAAACCTTGCCACATTCCGTTCCGTGCCGCGCCATCCTGGGCGCGGCATTCTGTGCGCTCGCCGCCCTTCCGGCCCGTGCCACGCTCAAGTACCAGCCCGGCGACTATGCCGCGCAGGACGCCCTCGTCGTCCACCTCGACGGCATCGCCAACGCCGGCGTCGGCAAGCCCCACGACCCCACGGCCGCGCAGTGGGCCAACCTCGCCGACCCCGCCAACCCGGTCGCCATTGTCAAGCGCCAGGCCGACGCCAGCGCATGGACTGACTCCGGCTACTACTTCGGCGGCAAGGCCTACGGCATCACCGCCAACGCCTTGGAAAGCATGACGACGCTCACGATCGAGGCGGTCGGCGACTGGCCGGCGGCAAGCCAAGGCTCTGGCACTGGCTCGCAAACCTACTATTGCATGTATGTGTCCGCCAATCTTGTCGGCAAAGATTTCGGTGTGTTCACCGTGAACCAAGGCAATCAACTTCAGTGGAAGACGGACAATTTCGGTGTCAGCAGCCGCCCGAAAGCGTCGGCGTGGGGCGGCAAAAACTTCTCGTGCGCACTGGCCGCAGACACCGCCAGGATTTCTTTCGACGGATCCCAAGTTGTATCGTCGGCCCGAAGCACCCAGACGGCCCTCGGAGCCGCCAAATGGGTCATTGCGAATGGCGGAAACGAAGACAAGTTTCTAACCGGCACGGACTACACGCGCCAAGTCGTCGGCACGTTTAACTCCGTCCGCATCTACAACCGCGCGCTCACGACCGACGAGGTCGCCAAAAACGCCGCCATCGACGCCGCGCGCTTCAAGGGCGTGATGCCCGTCACGAACGCCGTCGTCGCCACTTCCGTCGCCGGCGCGAACGGCAACGAGATCCCCGGCGTCTATGCCGTCGAAGGCTCGCACGTCTTCACCGCGCCAGCCTCCTGCACCGTCTCCGGCACCACCTACGCCCTCACGGGCTGCACCGTCGAGACGTGGGAGAACGGCGCGTGGGGCGCCGCCGTCCAGTGCGACGGCGTTTTCGCCGTCGAAGTCTCCGAATCGGAAAAGGTGAAAATCACCTGGAACTGGGCCTCCACCTCCGCCACGCTCAACCGCTACGCGACGGACGGCCTCGTCGTCTGGCTCGACGGCATCTGGAACGCCGGCAAGGGCGTCCACAGCGCATCCGCGACGACGTGGGCAAACCTCGCCAACCCAGCGAACAACGCCGCGATTACGGCCAACGCCTCCTCCGGCTGGCACAACGACGGCTACTACTTCTGCTACGCCTCGTCCAAGCCCAGCTACGCGCAGCTCGTCTCCGCCACGCCTGCGATGACGCAGGCAACATTCGAGTTCGCCGTCGACGCCCAGGCCGCCGACCAAAAATCGCTCAATTGGGGAAGCACCTTCATCAGTTCGAACGCGCAAAGCGACGATCAGCGAATCTGCGCGATTTCCGCAACGGAGATTCGATTCAAAGGCGACAAATGGACGGGCAACAGCACACGCCCTTCCATTTCCGGCTGGAGCTGGAAGCAGGCGTCGTTCACTCTGGCCGAAACCGGAGCCGGGAATTTCAAGGCGTACGACCAAGGAATACCCAAGACAGCCGGCGCGGCAGCTACTTCCGGCACAACGTCCATCCCGGAAACAAGGTGGATGATCGGGTCTCGACTCAATCAAAACGATGAACCCCGCCAGTTCACCGGCACGATGCGCTCCGTCCGCATCTATGACCGTGCGCTATCTCCGGCCGAGGTCGCGCAGAACGCCGCAGCCGACGCCGCCCGCTTCGAGGGCACCGCCGCCACGGCCGTCGAGGTCGTCGCAGACCCACGCGGCTTCGAGGGTCGCGAACCTGCGGGAATGTATTTCCCCGAGGGGTGGACCTTCTCCTCCGGAGTCTCCACGAAGACCGTCGGTTCCGTCGAATACGCCCCCGCAGGCTATGTCGTCGAAACCTACGATTCGACGCTTTCCTCATGGGTCGTTTCGGAGCGCGTCCTGCGCAACGGCGATGGCGCCGTCGAATGGACCGCCCCCGCAGCCCCCTTCTCCACGTATCGCCTCACATGGCTCTGGGAGCCGGTCTCCGGCATCCGCCGCGCCACCGACTACACCATCGCCGACTACGCCCCCGGCGGCATGGTGGTCTGGTACGACGGCATCTGCAACGACGGCATCGGCGCGGCCCACGTCGACAGCGCTTCGCACCGCTGGCGCGAACTCGTGACCGGCGAACAGGCGAACATGACCGTGAATGCCAACAGCGGCTGGGAAAGCGACGGCTACCGCCTCGCGCTCGGCCCAGAGAACGAAAAGAGCTACTTCTACCTGAACACGGCCAACAACAAGCTCAAGTCGCTCGGCACCGTCGGCACGATGGAAATCGCCTGCGACGTTAAGGGATCAGAGCAGGTAGGCGACTGGCCGTGCATCCTGAGCTTCGGCCACACGAACGTCGCCTGGGCGGCTCACGACAACGACATGAGCATCCACACCTACAAAACGGATGGCTCGTGCCGTTGGAAGACCGACACCTGGAGCGGCGGAGGCGACCGCGCCAACATCACTCAGCCATGGGACGGCAAACATGCGGCCTTCGTCATGGATACGGCGACCTTCCGCTCCTACAGGCGCGGCACCGTTGACCAGACACGGAACCGCGTAACCGTGAAGAGCATGCCGCCAGCATTCTTCTTCGTCGGCAACAAGTTTTACCAAAACGGCAAGGACAACAACAATGCGTATCCACAGCTCACCGGCACGATGAAGGCCGTGCGCGCCTACAACCGCGTCCTTTCGGACGCCGAGATCGCGCACAACTACAAGGTCGATGTCGCGCGCTTCGACGGCGCGCTCGTGACGACGAACGTCGTCGTCGCGACCTCGGACTACAACGGCGCGCTCGCCGCCGACGCCTACGAGGTCTATGGCACCCACGTCTTCGAGGGCGCCGCTTCCGCCGTGGACGGCTCCATGCCGAACCGCGTGAAGGTCTGGACGCTCGAAAACAGCGCATGGACGAATCCCCAGTTCGTGGAGGGCTCTTCCTACACCTACACCGCCGGCACCTCGCCCGCCACGGTGAAGATCGAGTTCGGCAAGACTAACCCCTTCGTGCTGATCGTGCGGTAGGGTGGAAAATGGATTCCCCGTTCTCGCCGGACCGGTTCACCGTCCTCGACATCGCGCCGTTCTCGCCGGAGAACGAGGAGCGGCTTTCCCGCAAGATGACCGAATACCGTCGTAGTTCACCGCGATTTTGGCGGTACGCTTGCCTTGAATGCGCGGTTGTGTGATAATCCGGCGCGTCACACACGCCCGGTGCGGGGAACCGCAATTCCGGAAAAAAGCGAATCACTGCCATGTCAACCTCGAAAGATCTGAAAAATCTCGCCCACGCCCAGCAAGAGACCCCGGAAGAACTCCAGGCTCTTCAAGACTGGTGGGAGTCTCACGGAAACGCGGTCACAATCGTGCTGGTGGCCCTGCTGGTTGCAGTGCTGGGATTCCGTCAGTGGAATTCGTGGCGCGCCCGGCGCGACACCGCGGCCATGGAAGCGCTGCAGGCGGCGTCCTCTCCCGAGCAGCTCGAAGAGGAGATAGGAGCGGCTCGCAGCGCCGCAGTCGTGCCGCTTGCGCGGCTTCGGCTCGCGAATCTGCGCAGCGCCGCAGGGGAAAACGATCTTGCGCTCGCCGCATACGACGCCTTTTTGGCCGACACCCCCTCTCATCCGCTGGCTTCCGTCGCGCGCATCGGCCGCGCACACGTGCTCGAAGCCCTGGGTCGGCTCGACGAAGCCGAGGAGGCATACGCCGCAGTTGCCGGCGAAACCCCGGCTTCCGCGTTCATCCAGGACGCAACGCTTGGGCAGGCCCGTGTCCTAATCCTGAAAGGCGGCGAGGAGAACAAGGCCCGCAGCAAGGCGATGCTAGACCTGTTTCTCGCTGAAAACGCCGACACGGACTGGGCGGCGTCCGCAGACGAGCTCATTCGCGCGATCGACAGGCTCGAAATGCCAGAGCCCGCCCCCGAAACTGACTTGAACGCGTTCCTTGACGCCCCCGCCGCAGAGGCCGCGCCCGAGGCCGCCGAAGCCCCCGCAACGCCCGCCGCCGAGGCTCCTGCCGCGCCCGCCGCCGAGGCTCCTGCGCCCGAAGCACCCGTCGCCGAGGCCACACCAGCCGCTGAGGCTCCTGCAGCGCCCGCCGCCGAGGCTCCTGCAGCACCCGCCGCCGAGGCTCCTGCGCCCGAAGCACCCGCAGCTGCGGCGGAATAGTCTTTTCGCGGAACTGTCCACCGGTGTCCAAGACACCCGCAGATTCCGCGTTTGCGGCTTTGGCCGTCGCGGCCGACGCGCTTTCGGCATTCGCCGCCGTGTACACGGCGGCGTTCCTGCGTTTTGAGTCGGGTTGGTTCGCGATTCCGTTCGGGACTCCGGCGGACATTTACGCAGGGCTCTGGAAATCCGCCCTCGTGGCGTCCATCCTCGCCTATGCCGCGCTTCGCTCGCTGCGGCTGTATCGCCGCCCCCAGCGCGGATCGTTCCACGCGCATGTGCCGCGCCTTGTGCGCGGAGCACTTCTCGTGACAACGGCGATGCTGGTGGGCGTGGCCCTCGTACGAAACGTCTACGAGGTCTCGACCGGCGTCATGCTGCTTTTCGCACCCGTGTTCTCGCTGCTGCTCCTCGCCGAGCGCGGCCTGCTTTTCAAGTTGGAAATCGCGGCCGCGCGCCGCTCCCTGCCGACCAACAGAGTCCTGATGATCGGAACCGACTCCACGGCGGCGCGTCTGGCGCGTCTCTTCGCAGGCGACCCGCGCCTGCGCGTCAGGATTTCCGGTTTTCTGCGCTCCGTTCCAGACGAAACGCCTGACCCTGGCATAGAGGGGGCCAACATCCTAGGTTGCGCGCGCGACTTCCACAAAGTGCTTTCCGAAATGCCGGACATCGTCCAGGTGATCGTGACGCGCCCAGGCGCAGATTCGGCGCTGCTCTACTCGATCGCCTCCGAATGCGAGAAGCGGATGATCCGCTTCAACGTGGTCCCCGACCTTTTCCGAATGCTCACGAGCGCAGTCGAGGTGGAAACGATCGACGACATTCCGCTGATGGGGCTCCGGCACCATCCGCTAGACCGCCTCGGCAACCGGATTGCCAAGCGCGTCGAAGACCTGGTCGTCGGCACGGCGCTTCTCGTGGCATCGGCGCCTCTCGTGGCGGTGCTGGCCTGGCTTGTCAAACGCGAATCGCCCGGTCCGGCATTCTTCCGCCAGACGCGCTGCGGCTACGGCGGCAAGACCTTCACGATATTCAAGCTACGCTCCATGAGGGAGGACGCGGAGGCCGATTCCGGCGCCGTGTTCGCCGAGGAGAACGATCCGCGCCGCACGAGAATCGGGGCGTTCATGCGCGCGAGGAACCTCGACGAGCTGCCTCAGTTCTGGAATGTCGTCAAGGGCGACATGTCGCTCGTGGGGCCAAGGCCGGAACGCCCCGAATTCGTCGAAAAATTCTCCGAACAGATCGAACACTACATGCGACGCCACGTCTGCCGCCCCGGCATCACGGGCTGGGCCCAGGTGCACGGTCTGCGCGGCAACACCTCGATTCCCGATCGACTCCACGCCGACCTCTGGTATCTCGAAAACTGGTCGCTCGCGCTCGATTTCAAAATCCTCCTGCGGACGCTCTTCGCCGTCCGAAACGCATATTGACGATGCATCTTCCAGACAGTTCCCTTTTCCGCAACGTGCCGCTCTGGGCGGCGTTCTTCTGCTGGGTGACCGCGCAGGGCGTGAAAATCACGATCGACCTCTGCCACAGAAGACCGCTGGACCTGCGCCGCTTTTTCTCGACGGGCGGAATGCCCAGCGCCCATTCCGCGACTGTGTGCGGCCTCGCGATGTCCACGGGTCTGGTGTGCGGCTTCGACGCGCCGCAGTTCGCCATTGCGGCGGTTTTCGCGCTGATAACGATGTTCGACGCCTCGACGGTTCGCTACGCGGCGGGGCAGCAGGCGCGCGTCCTCAACGAAATTATCGCGGAGCTTCAGACTGAGCACAGGCTCCGCGGCGCCAAGCTCAAGGAGCTGCTCGGGCACACGCGCCTCGAAGTCGTGGCCGGCATGACGCTCGGCATCGCGCTTTCGACGATTCTCACGGCCTGGTGGACCGGCGCCTTCGCCGGCGCCTGAACGACACCCCAGAACGACTGACGGCCCGCCGCGCGGGCCGTCAGACCAGATGAACTGAATTCTCCGACGACGACGCCGGGACCGCGCGCGGCACCCTCAGGCGCCGCGACGCGCTTTCACGGCCGCGACGATCGCCGGCACAATCTCGTTCAGGTCGCCTACGAGTCCGTAGTCGGCCACGTCGAAGATCGGCGCATTCGGATCGCTGTTGATCGCGACGATCGTATCGGAACTCTGCATCCCGGCCAGGTGCTGTATCGCCCCGGAAATGCCGACGGCGACGTAGAGCTTCGGGCATACGGTCTTGCCGGTCTGCCCCACCTGGTGGAGCGGAGAAATCCAGCCGGCGTCGACGGTGGCGCGAGACGCGCCGACTGCGGCTCCAAGCACGGAGGCCAGTTCGCGCACGAGCGAGAACTTCTCCGGAGAGCCAAGCCCGCGACCGCCGGACACTATGGCCTTGGCCTCGGCAAGATTCACGTCGTCGCCACCCTCCTTGACGACCTTCAGGCGCTTCATGCGGCACGGAACGCCTGAGAGATCCACGGGGACGTTCACGAGTTCGCCGCCGGAAGGCGCGCCGGGCAGCGGCTCCTTCTTGAAGACGTTGGGACGGACTGTCGCCATCTGCGGGCGCGTGTCGGCGCAGACGATCGTGGCCATGATGTTGCCGCCGAACGCCGGGCGCGTCTGCAGCAGCAGCTTCGTCTCGGGATCGAAATCGAGCCTGGTGCAGTCCGCGGTGAGCCCGCAGTGCAGGATGGACGCCGCAGTCGGCGCGAGCGAACGGCCCACCGTCGTGGCCCCGACGAGCACGATCTCCGGGCCCTTCTCGCGCACAAGCGACACGAACGCCTCGCTCCACCAGTCGTTCTGGTAGTACGCGAAACGCGGGTCGTCAAGCCTGTAGACCTTCTGCGCGCCGTATGCGAAAAGTTCCGGAGCGAGCGCTTCGCCGTTTTCGGAAAGCAGCACTGCGGCGAGCCGATAGCCGGATTTCGCCGCAAGTTCGCGGCCTTTGGACAGAAGTTCGAGCGCGACGGATTCGAGTTTTCCGTCACGCTGTTCGGCGAATACCCAGATTTCGTTCATTGTCGATTCCGGTTTGTGTTTGAAAGTGATTTCGTTGCAGGTCGCAAGGTTTCGGCGACGGGCCGCTTCAGACGAGCTGTCGAGCGGCCAGGCGCTCGACGAGGGCCGCGGCCTGCTCCGCCGGAGTGCCGGAGAATTTTTCGCGGTTGGACTTCACGGGCGGCGCAAACACCTTGGAGACTCGCGTGGGAGATCCCTTCAGGCCTATGAAGTCGGGATTGGGCTGCAATTCCTCCACGCCCCAGACTGGCGGCTGGTAGCTCTTGGCCTTCATCTTGCCGCGCAGGCTGGCAATGCGAAGCTCTCCGGCCTCCTTGACCACGGTCAGCGCGCATGGCCGCTGCACTTCCCATTCCTCGGTGCCGTCCTCCGTCATGCGCACCACGCGGAAGGCGTCGCCTCCGGCGACTTCGCAGCTTTTGGCGTATGTCAGGCAGGGCAGTCCGAGATTGTTGGCGATGCCGGGGCCGACCTGCGCCGTGTCGCCGTCCGTAGCCTGCTTTCCGAAAAGCACCAGGTCGAACGGGCCGCCGTCCTCCTGAAGCTTCCTGATCGCCAGCGCGATCGTGTATCCGGTCGCCCAGGTGTCCGCCCCGCCGAACTCGCGCCCGCATATCAGGACCCCTCCGTCCGCGCCATGCGCGACCGCAGTCTTGATGACTTCGGCGGCGGGCGGCGGCCCCATCGTCACCACCGTAACCGTAGTGCCGGGATTGGCGTCCTTGAGCTTCAACGCCATTTCGAGGGCGTTTTCGTCGAAGGGATTGACGATGGCCGGGACTCCTGCGCGGTTGAGCCGGTTGGTCGTTCTGTCGATCGTGACCTTGTCCGAGTCGGGGACCTGTTTTATGCAAACGGCGATTTTCATGAATGTGGGCCGGAATGTTCTGACGCCGCGCGCGAATCGACGCCGACGCGTCGCGATTTTGAAGGCCCGCGTACGGCGCGGGGCGCCGGATGCTAGCAGAAAGCGCTCCGAAAATCCACACCCGCGCGCCCGTCGCCACGCGCGTCGCGTTTTGCTTGCGGGCGGCGGGGGGGATGTGGTATCGTCTGCGCCATGCAACGCAACATCAAGCTCGTGGCGCTGGACCTTGACGGCACTTTGCTCGATTCCTCCAAGTCGCTTTCGGACGCCAATCGCTCCGCTCTGGAGCTCGCCGCCGCGCGCGGCGTGGCCGTCGTACCCGCGACCGGCCGCTTTTTCGACGCGATCCCGGAATGCGTCCGGGAACTCCCGTTCGTCGATTTTGCCATCACCATCAACGGCGCGCAGGTTTTCGACCGCCGCACCAGGCGGTCAGTTTTCCGCGCGGAGATTCCGCAGGCCGTGGCGCTCGGCGTCATGAGCCTGCTCGACAGTTTCGACGTCATCTACGACTGCTACCGCGACGGCCGCGGCTGGATGACGCGCGCCTTGCAGGAAAAGGCCGCGCTGTACGCTCCCGACGTACACTACGAGCGCATGATCCGCGAACTCCGCACCCCCGTGCCGGATTTGAAGGAACACGTGCGAGCTTCCGGAACGGACGTGCAGAAGGTCATGTTCTTCGCGCGCGACGAGGCGGTGCGGGCGGCAGCCAGGAACGCCATTTCCGAGCGCTTCCCGGAACTGCTGCTCACGTCGTCCACGCCAAACAACCTCGAAATCAACGCGCCCGAAGCGAACAAGGGCAACGCTCTGCGCGGACTGTGCGCCCATCTGGGACTTGACGCAGACGCAAACTCCATGTCGTTCGGCGACGCGCCCAACGACCTGTCGATGATCCAGGCGGCCGGCATAGGCGTCGCGATGGCGAACTCCGCCCCGGAGGTGCTTGCCGCCGCCGACTGGGTCACGCTTTCCAACGACGACGACGGCGTCGCCGCCGCGCTGCGTCATTTCGGAGTCATCTGACCGTTGGAATGCCGAACCGTCGAATCGTCCCGTCGAACCACAGACACGCATGAACACGAAATCCAAGATCGAAAAAGCGGGACTCCCGGAAACTCCAGCGCGGCCGCCGCTTCCGGACTTTCGCGCCGACCCAGCCCTCGCGCTCTACCGCCCCGCGCTCGAACGCCGCATGGCCCGCGCCAATTCGCTTGAAAAACGCCTGGCCGGATCTAGCTCCCTGGCCGATTTCGCGTCCGCGCACGAATGGTACGGTCTGCACAGGCGCAACGGCGGCGGATGGGTCTTCCGCGAATTCGCGCCGAACGCCACGCGCCTATGGCTAGTCGGCGACGCCACGAGGTGGGAGCGACTGGACTCCTTCGAAGCCCGCCGAATCGAAGGCAAGTACGGCGACTGGGAACTAGAGCTTCCGGCAGCGGCCCTTTCCCACGGCCAGCACTGGAGGCTTGAGCTCGAATGGCCTGGTTCCGGCGGCCCGCGCCCTCGCATCCCGGCCTACGCCCGCCGCGTAGTGCAGGATCCCGTCTCGAAGTTCTTCTGCGCACAGGTGTGGGATCCGCCGTCAGGTCCGTATCGCTGGGCGCATTCGTCCTGGAGCGTCCCCGCGCGCGACCCGCTCGTCTACGAGGCCCACGTCGGCATGGCGCAGGAGGCCCCGAGGGTCGGAACCTGGAACGAATTCCGCAATAACGTCCTGCCGCGCGTCGCGCGCGCCGGATACAACACGCTTCAGCTCATGGCCGTCGCCGAACATCCGTACTACGGCTCGTTCGGATACCAGGTGTCGAGTTTCTTCGCGCCATCGTCGCGCTTCGGCACACCCGAGGAACTCAAGGCGCTCGTGGATGCGGCGCACGGCTTAGGCATCGCGGTCGTCATGGATCTCGTGCACTCTCACGCCGTCTCCAACGAGGTGGAGGGTGTCGGGCTTTTCGACGGCACGACATGGTGCTACTGCCATGACGGCGAGCGCGGACGCCATCCGGCCTGGGGCACTAGCCTCTTCGACTACGGCCGCGACAAGACGCTCCATTTCCTCCTTTCCAACTGCCGCTACTGGCTCGACGAATTCCATTTCGACGGATTCCGCTTCGACGGCGTCACGTCCATGATCTACCTCGATCACGGCCTTGGCGTCGATTTCACCGACTTTTCGCAGTACTTCGACTGCAACGTCGACGAGGACGCGCTCGCATATCTGGCTCTCGCCAACCGCGTGGTCCACGCCGTGCGCCCGGACGCGATCACGGTCGCGGAGGACGTTTCGGGGATGCCCGGACTGGCCGCGCCCCGCCGCGACGGCGGCGTCGGATTCGACTACAGGCTCGCGATGGGAGTGACCGAAGCCTGGGGCGACCTGCTGCGCAACGTGCCCGACGAGTCCTGGGGCATGGGCTGGCTGCTGCACCGACTCTCCGACAAGCGCGCCGACGAACGCACGATCTCCTACGCGGAATGCCACGACCAGGCCCTCGTGGGCGGCAAGACGATGTTTTTCGAAATGGCCGGCACGTCGGTCTACGACGCGATGCACCGCGGCAGCGCCGACCTGCGCGCGCAGCGGGCGGTCGCCCTGCACAAGCTGATGCGCCTCGCCACGCTCGCCGCCGCCGGCGGCGGATATCTCGACTTCATGGGCAACGAATTCGGGCACCCCGAATGGATCGACTTCCCACGCGAAGGCAACGGATGGAGCTTCGACAAGGCGCGCCGTCGCTGGAGTCTTCGCGACGACCGCTCGCTGCTCTACTCGGCGCTCGGCGATTTCGGCGAGGCGCTTATCATGCTCGCCGGGAAGTTCCCGAATCTGCTGGAGGAGCCGCTCAAGCGCCTCGTCGCCGACGATCTGGCCAAGACTCTCGCTTTTTCGCGCGGCCCGCTTTTCTTCTTCTTCAATTTCCACCCGGAGCGTTCGCTCGCGGACTGGGATGTCGCCGTGCCGCCAGGACGCTACGCGCTGGCGCTGGACACCGACCGCTCCGCTTTCGGCGGCCAGGACCGCATTGCCCCCGGGCAGGTTTTCGAAAGCGAAAACGCGGTCGTCGGCAATCAGGCGACGCCGCGGATCAGGCTCTACCTCCCCGCGCGCACCGCACTCGTTCTGGAGCGCCTCAAGTAGAAGCGCCAACCCCGCCCTCCACGAGACGCGGGGTTGCGGCAAAAAGGGCTGTGGTGGTAGAATCCGCCCCGATGAACGACCAATCATTCGAAGACACCGTAATGCGCATTTGCGACGCGAACGGCGACTACGACCCCGAAGCGTACTGGTTTCTGCGCGAGGGGCTCGACCGCACCGTCCGGGCGCTCGGGAGGGACGGCGCAAAGAACCGGCACGTTTCCGGGAAGGAGCTCTGCGAGGGGTTGCGCGACTACGCACTCGACCAGTTCGGTCCGCTCGCGCTGCTCGTGCTGACGCAATGGGGGGTCTACGAGACGTCAGACTTCGGCGAGATGGTCATGGAACTGGTACAGGCCGGAGTATTCGGAAAGCGCGGCGGCGAAAGCAAGGCCGACTTCGACGGCGTCTTTTCGTTCGAAGAGGCGTTTCTGGCCCCGTTCGAGCCCCCGGAGCCGCGACAGACGGCCGCGAGAACATCGGCTTCCGCTAGAAAATCGACAACAAGACAACACACTTGACTTCAGACATGGAAAAACCACTCGTCGGGCTCGTGATGGGCTCTGATTCCGACTGGCCGCTCGTATCCAAGGCCCACGAAACACTAGACTCGCTCGGAGTGCCGCACGAAGTGCGCGTGATTTCCGCGCACCGCACCCCGGAAGAAGCGCACGAATACTCCGCCACGGCCGAAGCGCGCGGACTGCGCGTAATTCTCGCCGCGGCTGGCGGCGCGGCTCATCTGGCCGGCGTGCTGGCGGCCGGAACGGTGCTGCCCGTGATCGGAATCCCCGTGCCGGGCGGCGCCCTTGGCGGACTTGAGGCTCTGCTGGCAACGGTGCAAATGCCGTCCGGAGTGCCGGTGGCCACGGTGGCTCTCTCGTCGTCCGGCCCCGCGAACGCCGCGCTGCTTGCGGCGGAAATCCTGGCCCTGGGGGACGAAGCCCTGCGCGAACGGCTCCGCGCCCGTCGCGCTGCACAGCGCGAAAAGGTGATCGCCGCCGACAAGGCGCTGCGGGAAAAACTCGCCTGAAAGGCGTGGTCCCCCCCTTCTCCGCCCTTCCACGCAATTCCCCGGCACGCACGCCCGGAACACGACGATGGCGCTCGATCCCTTCGCCAACGCGAACGCGAAACCGCGCGCCACGGCGCGGTGGCGCCCGCCGCGCCTGGACTGGACGGGGCTGCTGTGCGCAGCGGCACTTCTGGTGGTCGGGGTCCTTTTCGTGCGCAGCGCGTGTTCGATTCGCACGGGCGCTGTGAGGCTGCTCTGGAAAAAGACGCTGCTGCGGTGGATCCCGCTCGGGATGCTCGCCGGAATCGCGCTTGCGCGCCGCGACTACCGCAAATGGACGGATCTGTCGTGGGTCGCCTATCCGGTGTCGTTGCTGCTGCTGTCGCTCGTACTGCTGCCCGGATTCGGCGAGACGCAGGGCATGGGGGCGCGGCGCTGGCTGTTCGGGTTCTTCCAGCCAGCCGAAGCCGCAAAAGTCGTGCTGGTGCCAACGCTGGCGTTCGTGCTCGCCGGGAGCAACATACCTAGCGAGAGGGGGCGGTTCTGGGCGGCTCTGGCGCTTGCCGCGGCCCCGGCCGCGCTGATCGTGGCGGAACCGGACTTGGGCACAGCAATGCCGGTGGTGGCGGCGGCGGCGGCGATGATCTTCGTATCTGGCGTCGAAAAACGGACTTTTCTTGCGCTGTGCCTGACCGCGGCGCTTGCCGCCAGCGCAGTCGCGGCCGCGATACTCCTCCCGGAAAAGCTTCCGCCTGAAAAGCGCGCGAAGGTGGAGGCGGTGACGGACAGATTCCTGTTCGGCCACTGGAAGGACAGGGTGCTGGTGTTCGCACATCCCGAACGCGACCCGCTTGGCGCGGGGTGGAACCGTCGCCAAAGCGAAATAGCCGTGGGAAGCGGCGGGGAACGCGGCAAGGGCTACATGAAGGGGACCCAGAACATCCTCGGCTACCTTCCGGCGTCGGTCTCCAGCTCCGACTTCATTTTCTCCGTAATCGCCGAAGAAACAGGATTCGCGGGCTCGGCGGCGCTGCTTCTGCTGTATGCGGGACTGTTCGGCGGGATTGCGGTCACCGGACTGCGGGCTCGCGACGAAACGGGGCGGCTGATCTGCACCGGCGTGCTCGCCATGCTGGCGGTGCACGTGTTCGTGAACATCGGCATGACGATCGGCGTGACGCCCGTGACCGGCATTCCACTGCCGCTTGTGAGCTACGGCGGCACGTTCACGATCTCGACGCTTGCCCTGCTCGGGATGACCCAGAGCGTGGCGATTCACGGCCGCGGCGCAGGTCGCGGAGAAATTTCGCTTTCCTCGGCACAGTCCAAGTGGTAGAATGGGCGCGCAACGCCCGTCAGAAAACAACATGAGCAAGAAACCCGAAAAAACGTCCCGCAAGAACCAACCGCGCGTGAAACTCGCCTCCGGCGCCCGCAAACCGGCGCGTCCAGGCGGCCTCGGGCGCGGACTGGACGCGCTGATAGGGCGCGAAGCGACCCGCAACGTGGCCGCGCCGCCGGCAGTCGAGATCCGCGCCATTTCAGCGGCGGCGGCCGCAACGAAGCCGGAGGAAACCTCGCCGTTCCCAGAAATCCCGACGATTAGGCCAGCCGCGACTGGAGCGCCCGCAACGCCGGCCGCCCCGGTCGCGCAGACCACGCCATCCCGCATCGGCGCCGGAGCCGTGCTGGACGTGCCGATTTCGCTCGTGCGCCCCAGCCCGTGGCAGCCAAGGCGCGCGTTCGACGAGGACTCGCTCGCGGAACTGGCGGACTCCATCCGCGCCCACGGAATCATCCAACCGCTCGTGTGCCGCAAACACGACGGCTTTTACGAACTCATCGGCGGCGAGCGCCGCCTGCGCGCCGCATCCCTCGCGGGACTTTCGTCGGTCCCCGTCGTGACGTCCGACGCAGGCGACCGCGAAGCCGCCGAACTCGCGCTCGTGGAAAACCTCCAGCGAGAAGACCTCAATCCCATTGAAGAGGCTGAAGGCTACAAGACTCTCGTCGACAACTTCAAACTGACGCAGGCGGAGATCGCGGAACGCGTCGGGAAGGCGCGCGCCTCGGTCGCGAACGCGATGCGGCTGCTGGACCTTCCTGACGAAGTGCGCCGCATGGTCGGAGAGGGGCTGCTGAGCGGGGGGCACGCAAAGGTGCTGCTTTCCATGCCAGGAGAGGCGGATCGCATCGAACTGGCTCGCCAGTGCCTCGGCGAAGGGCTGTCGGTGCGTGCGCTGGAGCGCCGCGTGGCGCGCAAGCTGGAAGAGCCGTCAAAGAAACCTGCGCCCAGCCCGGACGTGCCGGAAGACTGGCTCCGCACCCTGACGGACAAGATCCGGACGCGCTTCGCGACGCCGGTCCGGCTGTTTCCGTCCACCACCTACGCCAACGGCCGTCACGGCCGCGGCCACCTTGAAATCGACTTCTTCGACAACGACGACCTCACGCGTCTGCTTGAACTTCTCGGTGTGGACGTGAACGAACCATGAGCGAAAGCATCCGCATATTCGGCGATCCGGCGCTGCGCCGAAAAGCGCGCCCCGTGGTGGAAGTGACTCCCGAGCTGCTCGCCCTCGCGCAGGACATGCTCGACACGATGTACGCCGCCGACGGCGTCGGCCTTGCGGCGGAGCAGATCGGGCGCACCGAATCGCTCTGCGTGATCGACGTGCCTCCGGACGCGCAGGGTAACGACGCGCCGCTGAACGCAGGCGTCGCGATGCCGATGGTGATGTTCAACCCGAAGATACTGGAGCGCGAAGGGTCGCAGCGCGGCAGCGAGGGATGCCTCTCGTTTCCCGGGGTTTCGGCGCACGTCACGCGGGCGCGCACGGTGACCGTGGAATGGATGGGGCCTAACGGCAAGCACTACCAGGCGCGCGTCCACGGACTGCTCGCGCGGGCCGTCCAGCACGAAACGGACCATCTTGAAGGAGTAGTGTTCACCGACAAGCTTTCGCCGGCACAGATACTGCTCCTCAAGGGGAAGCTGGCCAAGCTCAAGCGCCGCGGCTCGGGAAGCGCGAAGAAGGATGGCGGCGGGGAAGGGAGCGCCACATGAAGCGATTCTGGATTTCGTGGTGCGTCGTTGCCGCCGCGCTCTGCGGCGCAATTTGGTTCGGACTGCCGGCGATGCGAGAATCCGCGCCAGACGCATACCGTGGACTGGCAGGATTATTCGGAATCACGCCCGCCGCGCCAGTCTCACCAGTCGCGCCCGTCGCGCCCGCCGCGCCAGTCTCACCAGTCGCGCCCGTCGCGTCCGTCGCGCCGGTCGCTAAAGTCGCGCCAGTCACGCCCGCCGCGCCAGTCGCGCCGGTCGCTAAAGTCGCGCCAGTCGCGTCCGTCGCGCCGGTCGCGCCAGTCGCTAAAGCCGCGCCAGTCACACCGGAAGAGCCGCAGCTTCCACCCTCCCCCGCCCCGAACTGGGGTGTCGTCTCGTCCGCGAAAACCGACACATTCGACTCCACCGGGGCGAAACGCGGAACGATCCAGGCCGGATCCGCAGTCGCCTGGACGCGTCGCTCAACGCTGCCGTCACAACCTGGAAAAACGTTCGCGGAATGCTTTCTGCTGCGCAACGGCGAATGGCATCCCGCGGCATTTTTCGTAGCCACGTCGGACCTGGTGCTGTTCGAAGGCGTCGCATACGAAGAAACGAACCCGGCGCAACGCGACGCCGCAATGGAATACTTCACTCTGCTTGGACGCTACGAAACGCTCCGCGCCGCCGCGGAAGCGCGCGCCGCCGCGGAACGCCAGAATCCGTACGAAGCGGAATACCGCGCCGCCAAGGCGAAATTCGACGAAATCCAGACAGAAGTCAACGCCATAATGGAGCGTGTCCGCTGGTCAGACACGCACGATCTTCCAGGCGGCATACGCGAACGCGGCCAACTGCTTCAGCGCGCCCAGGCGCTGCGCCCGGTGCAAAACGAGGCGCGCCGGGCCTTCAATCCGATCCGCGAAAAGTGGGAGGCCTGGGAGGCGCAGCATCCGAACTCCGGCTCAAACGCCCCCGTCTCCACGCCGGACATGAGGCTGCTTGAAAAGGAACTTGCGCGCCTTCGGCCAGAAGTCGCCAAATTCGTGCCCGGTCTCTAAGCTTAATCCACCACCAAAACACTCCTCGACAATGCGCTGGGCATTCGTGTCTGACATTCACGGCAACCTGCCTGCCTGGAACACGGTACTGTCGGACTGTGCCGTGCGCGGCGTCAACCGGATCGTATGCCTTGGAGACACCGTGGGATACGGGCCGCAACCGGCCGAATGCCTGCGCTCCGTGTGGTCGCACAGCCACGTCATGGCACTTGGGAACCACGACGCCGTCGTAGGCGGACGCCTCTCGGCCGACGTCTTCAACGACCGGGCTCGCAGAAGCGCCGAGTGGACGCGCGCACGGCTCGGAGACGCGGCCGTCGCGCTGTTTGCCAAACTGCCCGTCGTGCTGCGCGGGCCTGGCTGGCGCGCCGCGCACGGAGGGCTTTCCGATCCGGCGGCGTTCCCGTACGTGTTTTCGGAAGAGGACGCCGCCGCGTCGTTCGCCGCCGCCCCTGAACAACTCCTCCTCTGCGGGCACACGCACGAGGCGGCGCTTTTCGTCGTGGGCGAAAGCGGGCGCGTCCACAAGACAGAACCGCAGGATTTCGCACTTGAGCCAGGAAAGCGCTATCTCGTAAACGTCGGATCGGCGGGATCGCCGCGCGACGGAGATCCGAGAGCCTCGTACGTCATCTGGGACGACGTGGAGCGCGCGATTTTCCACATCCGCGCGCCATTCGACTTCAGCGCGTTCCGGATGGCGGTGGCGCAAGCCGACGGACTGGATCCCCAGCTCGTGCCGCTGCTGCGCGCGGCGGCGGTGGGATCGGAACCTGACGCGGTGCGCGAAGCCCCGGACTTCTCGGCGGCAAGCGGACAGCGCGTCGAAGGCGGAGCCACCGTGGCTTCCGTGGAGGCGGAACTGCGGCGCGACAACGCACGGCTGCGCGGCCGGTACAGGCTTGCGCTTGGCGCCGCGGCGGCTGCGGTCGCGGCGGCCGCAGGAATCTACTTCGCGACGAAGACGCACGACGCGCATTTTCCGCCGCGCTCCACCACGCCGATCCTTCTTGATGAAACCGGCGGAGCTGACGGCAATCTCCTGCCACCGCTCAATCCATCGCGCACCGGACGCTTCTCCTGCGAACCATACGGCGCGGACCTGGCCGACGCCAGGCACCAGAGCGTCATGGCGGACGAAGACTGGCACGTGGCGATTTCCTCGCAAGACTCCTCGTGCGAGGCGCGCTTCTTCGCGCCATCGCTGGAAACTGCTCCGGGCGCCAGGATCGAAGCGCTGGCCCGCGCTCGCTTTTCCGGAGACTTCAAGGGCTCGTTCCAGCTCGTGATAGTGGCGGAAAACGAAGACGGCACGGAAAAGGAACTGCTGCTGCGCAACTTCTCAACCACTTCGACCGGCATAGCCGAAGAGGCACTGCCGACGTCGATCCGGGCACTGCGCGCGTCCGAAGGATGGCGCCTCGCGCGCGCCACGACCGATCCGATTCCAGCGACGACAAGACAGGCGCGCATCGAGCTGCGCGGAGCGTTTTCCGGAACGGTGACCATAGGCGCGATGGCCGCCAGGCGAAAAGCGCCGTCGAAATGACGAACCGGCATTTCACGTCGACCATCGCCGCGATCTGCACCGCTCCCGGCGCGGCCGGCATCGCCGTGGTCCGCGTTTCCGGACCGCGCGCCCACGAATTCGCGGACGCTCTTTGCCGGAATCCGAAAATCCGCCCCTCGGAAATGCGAGGCGGCGAATTCCGGCTATTCCAGCTGCGAGACCCAACCGACGGCGCCGCGCTCGACCAGGCGCTCGTCCTGTCATTCCGGGCGCCGCGCAGCTTCACAGGCGAAGACACCGTGGAGCTTCAAGTGCATGGCGGTCGGGAAGCGCCGGGCCGCGTACTTGACGCGCTGCTGCGACTGGGAGCCGAACCCGCTGGGCCGGGAGAATTCTCGCGCCGCGCCTTTCTCAACGGCAAACTGCCGCTCGACCGCGCGGAGGCGACCATGGACTTGGTCGCCGCGCAGGGCGACCGCGCGGCACGCATCGCGGCGGAACAACTCTCCGGAGCGCTCGGAACGCGCGTCGACGCCGCCTACGACGAACTGATCGCGCTCTGCGCAGACTTGGAGGCAACGCTCGATTTCGACGAAGACGAGGCGTCGGAACTGCCAGCCGCGCGAGAGTTCCAAAAAAGGGTTTCCGAAATCGCGGAACGTCTGGAGGCGCTGCTTGCGACGGCCCGCGAAGGGCGTCTTCTGCGAGAAGGCGCCCTGGTGGTGCTCTGCGGCCCGCCAAACGCCGGCAAGTCCACGCTATTCAACGCACTGCTTGGATCGGACCGCGCCATAGTCTCCGAAGAAGCCGGCACGACGCGCGACAGCATCGAGGAAACGCTGCTTCTGGATGGAATCCCGGTGCGTCTGGTGGACACGGCCGGACTGCGCGACGCCCGGGGCGCAATCGAGCGCGAAGGCATACGGCGCGCCAGAGCGCTGATCGAAAGCGCAGATCTGGCGCTGGAACTTGTTCCGGCCGACGCCAATGACGCCCAACCGGAGCCGGGCGCCCAACCGGAGCCGGGCGCGGCGCGAGTGCTGCGCGTCCTCTCAAAGGCTGATCTCGACCGGACTGGCGTGTCGCCGACGCGTCGATTCGACGTCGCCGCCAGCGCCACGACCCCGGACGGCCTTTCCGCGCTGCGCGCCGCGATGCGGGAAAAACTTGGCATTGACGCAGCCTCTCGCGGCGGCGCGGGCGGCGACATCGCAGTCGGCGCCAGGCACGCGGCACTTCTTCGCGAAGCGCTCGCGCATTTGCGCAAGGCAGCTGCCGTCTGGAGCGACGGCGGCGCCGACGCCGCAGTGCCCGCGGCCATGCTTCTTCGCGCCGCGGCGGAAGCGCTTGGCCGCATCACGGGCCGGACCTATTCCGAAGACCTGCTCGACTCCGTGTTTTCCCGGTTCTGCGTGGGAAAATAGAGCGGTTTCATTTGAAGTGTAGCCGTTTAAAAGGTAGGGGCGTGCCCACGGCGCGCCCGCATTTGCGGACGTTTCGTGGAAACGTCCCTACCGTGGCAACGGCTACAGAATTGCTGAAACCGCTCTAGTCAGACGCCAAGAAGTACGCGGAGTTCCGCCCACTCGTCGCGGGCGCGGAAGCGGGCGATGCGCTCGTCCTGCCGCTTGAGCACCTTCTCCTTGAGCCCGGGATCGCGCAGCACCCTGCCAATGGTCTCCGCCACGACTTCCGGCGGCGCATCCGGCGAAAACAGCACCCCGGCGCCGTCCATCGTCTCAGGAATCGCGCACGCCGCCGCGGCAAACACCGGAACGCGCCATGCCATCGCCTCGAGCAGAGGCGCGCAAAAGCCCTCGTGTTCGCTCGCGCACACGAACGCCGTCGCCGTCGCGTAGCACGCGCGCAGCTTAGCGTCGTCGACGAACTCGGTGAAAACCACGTTTTTCGCCACCAGAGCGTACGCCGTGCCGAGCAGCAGCGCCTTGTACGTCTCGGCGCCGCCACTGCCGCCAACGAACACCATCCGCGCCGAAGAGTCAATCGTCCTGCTGTATGCGGAAAATATCTCCAGCAGCCTGTCGTGCCGCTTGTTCGGGGCCAGACGCCCGACGAACAGCAGATTCGTCACTGGAGGATCGCCAAGAGTCCGGCGCATGCCGGGATCGACCGGACCGGCGGCGGGACCGGCGACGTCGAGCAGCAGCGGCAGCACCCGCACTGACCGATAGCCCATCGCGCGAAGCTCGCCGGCGTTGAATTCGCTCACGGCCCACACGTCGTCCGCGGCGTCCCTGAGCGCCGCGACTTCCTTGAGTCCGTCGGCCAGCACCTGGGCCGTAGACGGATTGAGCCGCTCGAAGAACCGCGGAGGGGTGACGTTGTGGTAGAGAATGACCTTGCGGCATGGCAGCCCGGCGAAAACGCGATTGGAGACGCTTCCGATGGAAAGATGGAGCAGCGCGACGTCGTCGGGACGGACTTCACCGCGCAACGCCTCGACGTCCTTAACTGAAGCGACGGCTTCCGGCTGCGTCGTCGCGCGCTGGCAGCTTATGTCTGACCGGACGCCATGCGCCGTGCAAAGATCGCGGATGCGGACGGCCTCGTTGCTTATGGCGTCGCCCAGCCGGAAACCGGCCACGATTTGATGAAGTGTCATTGTCGTTTGCTCCGGAGTTCGGCAGCGCGCTCGCGCCAGTGCTTCGCTGCCGAACGGTTGCCGGCCGCGGCGGCGATTTCGGAAGCGTGCGCGCAGATTTCATGGGAGGAGAAGCCGCCGCATTTCAGGGTCTTGCGCATGGTGATGGCGGCGTCAGCCGCGTCGCCGCGCAGATGGAAAATCCACGCGAGGGTGTCAAGCGCTGTGGGATTGGTCGGATGGGCGGAGACAGCGATGTCCGCAAAGCGAAGGGCATCGTCCAAATCCCCGCCGGAAATCGCCGAAACGTAGGCGATGTTGTTTGCAAGAACCGGAGCGCACGGAGGATCGTCGTCCAAGGCGTCCTTCCAGGCGCGCAGGGCGCCGACGACGTCGCCCGCCTCGTACAGCGCGTCGCCGGAATGCAAAGCCGCAGAAAACCCCTTTGCAAAGAACAGCGCGGTTTCGTCGAGCCGCTCCCGAAGCGCCTCGGCCAGCGGCGTCGCGGCGACTCCCAAGGCCAACCAGGCTTCGGCGGATTCGGAAAGGGCCGCCAGGCACTCCGACCGGAAAACGTCCGGCATGTTGTCGCGAAGGGCGCGTTCGATGCGCAACGCCGCCGCGGCGCGAACAGGCAAAGGCGCGGCGCCCTCTCGCAGAATCTCGGACAGCGCGGCGTAAAGCATGTCCGGACGCAGTTTTCCGGGAGCGGCGGACGCAAGCTCAAGGGCCTGGCGAAAAAAACGCGGACCTCGGTCGGAGCCTGGGTCGCGCTCCAACCAGGCCTTGGCGAGCAGTGCCTCCCGGAGGCCGCGCGGCGCCGGAGCGGGCGGCGGCTGACTGCGCTCGAACGCGACGGCCGCCTCAAGAAAGACTTCTTCCGGCACCGCGGAATCGGTGGCCGCAAGCATGGCCGCAAGCCAATCGTCGGCACTGTCGGTCTCGCGGGCCAAGACCAGAAGGGCTTTCGCGCTTCCCGCAGGATCGAAATCCTCGAGAAGAGCGGCAAGCTGACGCGCGGGAGCGCGCGCGGCGGGAACAAGCGCGGCGGCTTCGCGAAACGCCATCACGGCATCGCCGAAATCGCCCGAGGACTCCTCGGCGGACGACTCGCCTTCGCCGGAAAGCCAGACTCCCTCGGCCGTAAGCGCCAAAGCGCGGACTAGCGCGTTGTCGGATACTGCCGACAAAGCGCCGGACGAAACTCCCGCGCCACCATCGCCAGCGCCGCCGCCCGGACGCGCCTTGTCGCGCGAGCAGGCCGACACCAGGGATGCAACCAAGACAACCGCCGCCAGAACCGGCAGTCTTGACCTGAACCGGGAACCGGCGGAGCGCCTCGTGGATGGCATGGCCGAAAAGGACGTCGGCACGCCGTTCATAAAGAACCGGTCACCTGCAAGCAAAGCCGCATCCCCGCTTTGCCACCCGTATCCGACGCCTTTCGCCGCGCCGAAAACGGGCGTTTCGCGGGGAAACGCCACCGCCCTGCAATGGACCGGCTTTTTGTCAAACGGCACGCTAGCGGGTCTTGTGCCGCTCGAGCTTGATGCGTTTGTCGTGCTTGTGCTTCGACATCTTGGCGCGGCGCTTCTTCTTGATCGAACCCATGGTGGGTTGCTCCTGTCTGTGTTTTCTGGTTTTTCGGGTATGGCATCGCCGCCCCCTGATCGGCGAAAAACGCCAACGGGGCGGCAACGGCGCGCAATACTACAACAAACGACGCCGCCGCGTCCACCAAAAAAATTCAACTGGCGGGGAAGGTCGAATGTCGAATGTCAAATGCCGAATGTCGAATGCCGTTGCGGCCTTGCGAACGGAGGGGCGCAGGACTATCCTTCGCGACATCATGCAAACGAACGAACCAGACAACAGCCGCCAGTCCGGCGCCGCTCGCCCGGATCCGCGCGAGCGCATCGACAGGGAGGCGCAGCGCTCGTACTGGAACGCGCTTTCACCGGAATACTCCCGCATCACGCGGATCGCGACCGACGACTTCCACTACGGCCCGCAGATTCCCGGAGAAAGCGTCCTGAAACTGCTGCCGCCGCTCCCGCCGGCCAATTGCGCCGACGCGCTGGAACTGGGCTGCGGCGGCGCACAAAACAGCATCTGGCTCTCGAAGCGCGGCTGGCGATGCGTCGCCGCCGACGTATCCGAAGCGCAACTCCGGCGTGCACGGACGCTTTCCTCGGCCGCCGGCGCCGAAATCGAATTCATCCGCTCCGGGATCGAAGACTTCCCGGAAGCGGCCAACGGGCGGACATTTTCCCTTGTGCACTCGTCCCACGCGCTGGAATTCGTGGAGGATCCGGGCAGGGCCGTCGCGGCGATGGCCGCAATGACACGTCCGGGCGGAATGGTCGTCGTTTCCGCAGTGCACCCGCTCTTCAACGGGGAATGGATCGAGGGGGACTTCGAGGACGCAGACGGCGGAGCGGACGTTCCGGCCGGAGCGGGGCTTTTCCTGACGGACTACTTCAATCCACCCGACGACGTCCGAAACGACGGCAACGGGCATGTGGTGTCGCGCGCCTGGCCGGTGTCGGCCTGGTTCGAATGGTTCCGCATGGCGGGCCTAGCCGTGGAACGTCTGCTGGAGCCGCCAGCCACCACCGCCGCGCCCTACACCAGCGACGACTGGGCCGACCACGGCGGGGAGCTCGACCGCATCCCGTCAACCATAATTCTCACCGGTCGCAAATAAGCCATGCCATACTGCGACTTGCACCTGCACTCCGTCTTTTCCGACGGCACGGACACCCCCGAACGCATCGCCCGGCTCGCGGTGGATGCGGGTCTGAGCGCGGCAATCCTCACGGACCACGACACGATGGACGGCGTCCCACGCTTTCTCGCGGCGGCGCGCACGCTCGGACTCCGCGCGATGCCAGGTCTGGAACTCTCGGCCGACGTACCGGGCAGGACGGTGCATCTGCTGTGCTACGGATGCGACGCCGCCGAGCCGCGAATGGCCGACGCGCTTCGCAGACTTCGCGAAGGCAGGACGGAGCGCAACGACGAAATCTTCAGGAAACTTGCGCGCCTGGGATGCCCGGTGACGCGCGAGGAGGCGGCGACTGAAGCCGGCGGCGACGTCGTCGGGCGCCCGCACATCGCGGCGGCGCTGGTGCGCAGGGGATTCGCGGCGGACAAGGCCGACGCGTTCCGTCGCTTCCTGGCGCGCGGCGCCCCGGCCTACGCAGAGCGCTTCCGACTTTCGCCCGAGACGGCGATCGAAGTCGCGCGCGGCGCAGGCGGCATGGTCGCCCTGGCGCATCCGGCTACAACCGGCTACAACGTCGCGGAACTCGAACGCTTCGTCTCTCGCCTTGCGGACGCGGGTCTGGAAGGGCTTGAGTGCCTCTACTCGGGGCACCTGCCGAGACAGGTGGAGGAATACGTCGGGCTTGCGCACAAGTTCGGACTGGTCATCACCGGCGGCACCGACTACCACGGCACCAACAAGCCGAACATCCGAATAGGCGTTGCCTACGGCGGACTGCACGTCCGCGACGAAGCCTTCGACGAAATCGCCGCCCGTCTCGCGCGGCGGAATCAGACTTTTCCGGACGAACCGCCCGCGGAGGCCGGCGCATCCGGAGAAGTCGGCGCGGACTCCCTGACGCGACCGAGGTAGTCCGGGAGCTCGACACCTGCCATTGCGGCGACATCCTGAAGCGGGGGCAGGGACTTCACGAGCGAAGAAACGAAATTCGCCGTAGAAGACCCCTTGCCGTCGCCGCCGCCGGCGGCGTCCCAGACAGTGACCTTGTCAATCTTGAGATTGGAAATCGCCTGCGCCTGGCGCTCGACAATGGCCTCGAGCTTTTCGACCATGAGCAGCGTGGCCGCGGCCTGCGCGTTGCCGCCGGCGCTTTCGACCAGCTCCTTGTAGCCTGCCGCCTTGCCGGCGAGAAGCGTCCTGACGCCCTCCGCCTCGGCCTGGTACTTGAGAAGGACGCCGTCGGCCTCGCCCTTGGCGACGGTGCGAAGGCGGTCCGCCTCGGCTTCGGCCGTGATCTGGATCTGCCTGCGTTCGGTTTCCTTCTTGGCGATCTCCGCTGCGGCGAGGCGCTGGATTTCGACGTCGTACTGCGCCTTCTGGATCGCGGCCTCCGCAGTGCGGTTGGCGACCTCGGCCACGCGCATCGCCTCGGCCGTGCGCACGGCGAGCTTTGAATTGGATTCGGCAATCTGCGCCTTCGAGGCGTTTTCGCCATCGACAGCCGCCGCCTCCTGCTCCGCTATGAAGACGCGCTGCCCGGCCTCGGCGCGCTTCTTGCCCTTCTCGGCCTCGGCAGCGTTTTCTCGGACGCTCACCACCATGTCGCGATTGTTCTCGGCCTCGCCGATGGCGCCGACCTTCTGCTCCTTGGCGACGTCCACCTTCGCCTTGTTGATCGCCTCGGCCGCAGCCTTTTTGCCGATGCTTTCGATGTAGTCGCTCTCGTCGGTGATGTCGGTGATGTTGACGTTGATCAGGTTCAGGCCGATCTTGTTGAGCTCGGGCTCGACGTTCTGGCGGATTTCCGACAGGAAGCTCTCGCGGTCCTGGTTGATCTGCTCAATCGTGAGCGAGGCGACGGTGAGGCGTAGCTGGCCGAAGATGATTTCCTTGGCCATGTCCTCGATCGCCTCCGCCCGAAGGCCAAGCAGGCGCTCCGCCGCGTTCACCATGACGGCCGGATCGGTCGAAACGCCAACCGTGAAGGTGCTCGGAACATTGATGCGGATGTTCTGGAACGAAAGCGCGCCCTGAAGCGGGATGTTGATCGTCATCGGCGTCAGGCTGATGTACGAATAATCCTGAATGAGCGGAACCACGAACGCGCCGCCGCCGTGTATGCAATGCGCAGAGCGCCCGCCCGCGACCTTGCCGTAGATCACGAGTATCCGGTCCGACGGACAACGCTTGTAGAAGCGCGCCACCGTGGCAATCGCGACGAAAAGCACCGCGCCCAGCGCGACAAGTATCGAAAGGAACGCACCGGCCCCCGACTCCGCGAAAAACGGAAACGCCTCTGGAACTATTGCTGTCATGACTTGTTTGAACTCCTGATCTGGTGAAAAAACGAACTTGAAACGGACTCCGCGGCCTCACTTCCTCGCCACCACGAGCGCCGTGTCGGCGGACAGCACCCGCACTGGGGTCCCTGTCGGAAGATCCTCGGCCGGGTCGCTCGCCCTGGCGTCGAATATCTTGCTCTGGCCGCGCGCCACGACGCGCACCTGCCCGGCCTTTCCGGGACGGATGGCCAAATACACCTCGCCATCGGCGCCGACGGCATCGGCGATGCGGACCGTCCCGTCGGTCTGAAGCTTGCGCGCGCCGCTGAAAATCCTGCCGGTCGCCCACATCGCGAACGTACCGACGGCGACAGCCGCCACCGACGCCGCCACCGGACCGGCCACGCCGTCGCGCAGCAGCAGCCAGCCCGTCAGTCCGAAAAGAAACGCAAACGAAACGAGACCGTTGAGGGTGAAGAGCCGGAAATCCCCCGAGGGAGAGCCATCCGAGTCGCCAACCGCGGCAGAGTCGCCAGCGTCGAAATCCGCCCCTTCGGCACCGCCGGAAGCGGCGTCGTCCATGCCGAAGCCCGCGAAAAGCGACACCGAACGCAGAACGAAAAACGTTCCGCCCACAACGGCAAAGGCAAAGAAAACGGACTGCAAATGCATGGCAAGACTCTCCAGACACGGCGATGCGCCATTGCAAACGCCGCCGCAATGGTACCACGGTCGACAACGCGTTGCAACAACAAAAAAGCGGAATGTCGCGTAGTTTTCAAAAGCGGAAAATTTGTAGTTAGCAAAAGCGGAATCGATG
>CAMOSH010000024.1 GCA_946624575.1 uncultured Verrucomicrobiota bacterium | reverse complement strand
CCTCCGTGCCTCTGTGTGAGAAAGTCTGTTCGTGTCAACTGCGTTTTTAGGTTTATCACAAGTGAACGCACGCGTCTCGCCTGCAACACGCACACCATCGCCGCAGCACTACGCGACAACAAGGCCGAAATGCGGCGGGAACATGGCGGCCGCATTGGAAGTGGATCATTCAAATGACGGGACTTGCAGCAGTGAGAGCGGCAAGCCACTCGTCGAAGAACAGGTCAATGTAATCCGGCGCAAAGGCGCTGCAATGCGGATACAAAAAGGCGTTTCGCGCCCGACGCAAAGGCGAATCCGCCGGCAGAGGCTCAACGGAAAACACGTCCAGCACCGCACCTGCGATTGCCCCGGAATCAAGCGCACGCGCGAGAGCTGCCTCGTCGATCAGGTTCCCGCGCCCGAAATTGAGCAAATGGGAGCCAGGGCGCATGAGACCGATGCGACGCGCGTCGAGCAACCGGTCTGTTTCCGGGCCGGAAGGAAGAAAGCAAAGTACGTAATCCGCGCGGGAAAGAACCGCGTCCAAATCCGACACGACAAGGACTTCGTCGCCGGGGCCGAACCAATCTGGCGCCGGATGACGCGAACGCGAAAGTCCCAGAATCCGCACGCCGAACGTCTTGAGCGCCTTTCCCGCGGCACGTCCTATTGCCCCGAACCCAAGCACCAGAACGGTCGAGCCGGCCAAGCGACGAGTCCGGCCCGAATCGAAGAACGGCCGCGGCCATAGTTCGGCGCCGCGCGACCCGCAGTTCATGAGAGAAGCGCCCTGCAACAATCCGCGAGCCAGAGCCAGCACGGCCCCCGCCGCGGTCTCGCCTATGATGGCGCCATGGAAAGAGCCGTAGCGCAGTACGACACCCGGTGGAGGCGTCACGTGAAAGTAGTCCTTACCAGCGGCAGGAGTCGCGATCTGACGCAACTTAGGCGCGCAGGCGAACCACTCCTGCCGAAAAGTCCATGTCAGGGCATGGGTGGCAGTCGGCAACGCAGCGAGAAAGGACTCCAGATCGCGGCAAAGCACGGCCTCGCCGGCGCCGACGGCGGCGAGCTTCGCACGAAAACGCCCGAACTGCGCGTCCGTGGGCGTGAACACCCGGACCGCGCTTTCCAGAAATACCGCCGCGCGCACGCCGCCGCTCATGGCATCCACGCAAGCCAGTGCGAAAACACGAACGCGTAGGCATTCATGTTTCGCTCCTCGATTCGGTACCGAATGTCCTGGACGAAATCTGGAAGCCGAATCGCCACGCGCAACGGCGTCGCGACGGCGCGGCGCTCGAGCTGTTCGCGGAATTCCGGGAAATGCAACGGCGGAGCCTTGGCGCCGGGCGGCGTGGCGCACAGGACCAGGATGTCGCGATACCAGTCCTGCATCGCCCGGTAAACGTCGATGCGAATCTCCTTTTCGGCGTTCTTGACCATGGCCTCGAACTCCTTGTCGTCGGGATTCTTCCAGACAGTCGGGTCCGTGGCCTCGCGAAGCCTCGCAATCTCCCCCTGCACCTTTTCCTCGGCGACGGCGGAGATTTCCGAAAAAAGTGCGGCGAAGCGGGCGGCAGTGGCGATGGGACGAGTGGCGGACCGATGCGTATGCTTCGCCAGAATCTGGGCGGTGCGCGTCCGCCAAGGCTCGGCCGCCACCGCGTGCCCTGGCATCAGATTGAGGTGCTGGCAGCGCGACACGACAGTGGGCAGCAACTCGTCCGGCCTATCCGACACCAGAATGAAACACGTATCCTCCGGCGGCTCCTCCAGCGTCTTCAGAAGAACATTCGCCGTCGTCGTATTAAGGCGATCCGCGAAATTCAGGATGCCAATCTTCCAGCCGCCGTAAAAAGACTTCTGCTGCGCCCATTCGAGAAAGAAGACGCGAGATTCGGGCGGATGGGTGTCATCGGGACGGAAAAGCCATATCGGGAGCTGCCGGGACTTGCCCTGCGGCTCAATCGAAAGGACGTCGGGGTGAGAGCCATCGGCGACGCGCCTGCATCCCATACAATGGCCACACGGCGCGCCTTCCGGACCATTTTCGCAAAGCAGCAGCGACGCGATGCGGAGCGCGAGCTCCCCGCCCTCGGCACGCGGCGCCCCGACCACCAGAAACACCGGCGCCATGCGCCCGGAATCATGGGCGCGCTTGACAATCGAAAACGCTTCGTCGGGCTTCATGAACTGCTTTTGCGGCGGTTGCGCAAGCGCATCCGAGCGGATGCGCCGCGAGAGAACTGACGTCCTGCGCGTGCGGCTTGACGCCGCCACGCGCAGGGCAGGACCAGGGCTTTTAGATCAGGCTCCTGTAGAGCGCGGCCAGATCCTCCTCGGTCACATCGCGCGGATTGCCCGGGCGGCACGCATCGACATACGCGGAATGAGCCAGGAACTGGATGTCCTCCTCCTTCACGATGCCTTTGAGATTGGCCGGGATGCCGACATCCTTGCCAAGCTTGGCGACTGCGTCGCAGGCGGCCTTGATCGCGGCCTTGCCCTTGAGCTTGTCTCCGTCCTTGACGCCCATGGCCTTGGCGATCTGGGCGTAGCGTGCGCCGACCTTCTTCACGTCGGCCTTCGGGTCTTCGGCGTTGTACCGGAGGACGTGCGGCAGCAGGATCGCGCAAGCCTTGCCGTGCGGAGTATCGTAGAACGCGGAAAGCGGATGGGCCATCGAGTGAGCGATGCCGAGCCCGACATTGGAGAAGCCCATGCCGGCCACGTACTGCGCAAGCGCCATCTGCTTGCGCCCGTCGGGATCGCCCTTGACGCTCTTGCGCAGGTTGGACGCGATAAGCTCAATCGCCTTGAGGTGGAACATATCGGTCAGCTCCCAGGCCGCCTTCGTCGTGAAGCCCTCGATGGCGTGCGTGAGCGCGTCCATTCCGGTATTGGCGCACAGGGACTTGGGCATCGACATCATCATGTCCGGGTCCACGACAGCCACAAGCGGGATGTCGTGCGGATCCACGCACACGAACTTGCGATCCTTCTTCCGGTCGGTAATCACGTAGTTGATCGTGACCTCGGCCGCGGTGCCGGCGGTAGTGGGCACGGCGATCGTGAAAACCGCATCGTTCTTCGTGGGCGAAAGCCCTTCGAGGGAGCGCACGTCGGCGAAGCGCGGATTGTTGGCGATGATGCCGATCGCCTTGGCGGTGTCCATCGAAGAACCGCCGCCGATCGCGACGATTCCGTCCGCCTTGGCCTTCTTGAACGCGGCGACGCCTGCCTTGACGTTCTCGATCGTGGGATTGGGCTTGATGTCGCTGAAGAGGGCGTACTTGAGCTTCGCCGCGTCGAGCAGATCCGTGACCTTGGCGGCGATGCCGAACTTAACGAGATCGGGGTCGCAGGCCACGAGGGCCTTCTTGACGCCGTTGGCCTTGAGCAGGCGCGGGATTTCGGCGATCGCGCCGGGGCCGTGGTAGGAAATCTTGTTCAGGACGATCTGGTTGGCCATTGTCTTTTTATGGGATTTGGATTTTTTTGATCGGTTGGGCTCGGCGCACCGCCGCGCCGGGTCGTGGGCGGATTCTACCGCGTCGGCCCGCGGTTTGCAACACGCGGGGCGTTGCGCTACACTTCGCCCACACGGACACGGGATCTGCAATGAAAGTTTTCATCACCGGCGGAGCCGGTTTTCTCGGAATAAATCTGGTACGCGCGCTGCGCGCCCGCGGCGTCGAAGACATCGCCGTCTACGACATCGCCAAATTCGACTATCCGGAAAAGGACGCCGTACGGGTCTTCCGGGACGACGTTCGCGACTACCCGGCGCTACTGGAGGCCATGCGCGGCAGCGACATGGTAGTTCACTGCGCCGCCGCGCTCCCCCTCTACACGGAAGAGGAAATCCGCTCCACTGACGTGGACGGCGCCCGCAACGTATTCGAAGCCGCCATCAAATGCGGAGTCTCGCGTTGCGTCCACATTTCCTCCACGGCCGTCTACGGCATACCCGACCACCATCCGCTGCTGGAGACGGACAGGCTCGACGGTGTCGGCCCATACGGCGTCTGCAAAGTCGAAGTGGAGCAGGACGTGGTGCCGGCCTATCGCAAGCGCGGGCTTTGCATCCCGGTGCTGCGCCCGAAGTCGTTCGTGGGCCCCGAGCGACTTGGCGTCTTCGCGCTTTTCTACGACTGGGCAAGTTCCGGTCACGGATTCCCCATGATCGGGAACGGCGAAAATCCATACCAGCTGCTTGACGTGGACGACCTGTGCGACGCGATATGGAGTTGCCTGACCCTTCCGCGCGAGACAGTGGACGACGTGTTCAACATCGGCGCCGCCGAATACGGCACGATGCGCGAGGACTGGCAGGCCGTCCTTGACCGTGCCGGATACGGACGGCACATTGTCGGACTCCCCGCCCGCCCCGCAATCGCCATCCTCAGGTTCCTTGAACGGCTCCACCTCTCCCCCCTCTACGCCTGGGTCTACGAAACCGCCGGCAAAGAGTCGTTCGTTTCGATCGAAAAGGCGCGCAAGGCGCTCGGATTCAAACCCAAGTACTCCAACAAGGCCGCGCTCGTCCGCAACTACGACTGGTACGTCGACCATCTCCAGGAGTTCGCCGGGCGCTCCGGCGTCTCGCACCGAGTACCGTGGAAGCAGGGCCTTCTCGCGCTGGCGAAGCTTTTTTTCTGAATGCCGTCAAATCGACTTCAGTGCGTCCTCGAAAGGCTTGGCGTCGATTCGCGTCGCCATTGCGCGACGCTCATCCGCTCAGGCGCCGTCAGCGTCGGCGGAGTCGTCGTCCGGGAACCCGGCTTCCATGTAGAAAATCCTGAACGCGCGGAAATCGCGATCGACGGGCGCCGCGTGGACGCCGCCGCACCGCCGCGCCGCCGCACGATTCTGATGAACAAGCCGCGCGGAGTGCTCTGCACCCGGGAAGAAGGGCGCGGCCGCACCGTCTACGACCTGCTCACGGGCGTCGAGGAGCGCGTCGTCTCGGCAGGAAGGCTTGACCGCGACTCAGAGGGACTGCTCGTGCTATCCAACGACGGCGACCTCGTCGACGAAATCACTCACCCGCGCCACGGGCACGAAAAAAAGTACCGCGTCCAGGCGCGCGGTCGCTTTTCGCAGGAGACATTCGACAGGCTGAACGGGCCCATGGAACTTGACGGCGTCCGTCTCGCGCCGGTGCGCGTGGAATACCTACGGCGACTGGCCGACGCGCCTGACGGCGACGCGAGGCACAGGCTGCTTTTCACGCTGCATGAAGGCCGCAACCGCCAAGTGCGCAGGATGTGCGAAAATGTCGGGCTCTCGGTCGAAGTGCTCCGACGCGTCGCGATCAATGCGCTTTCGCTTCCTGCGGACATCGGGCCGGGATGCTGGCGGGACGCCACCGCTTCGGAAATGCGCCTCCTCCGAGCCTCTCCGCGCCAGAGCGGCGGCCGCAGGCCCGCAATCTAACGATTGGCACCTAACACATCCCGGCCTCCCCCGTCAGCCAATCGTTCCGAACCATTCGCCGCCGCTGGGGAAGGCGACCACCTCGTCTACCCACGATTCCGGCACGACCCGCGCGTCGGCATGCGACGCGTGAGCGGTGAGTCATTGGGCCATGGTTGACCTGGTCGGCATCGTCGATTGCAGACTCAGTCGACGACCGACAAAATCGACAATCGACAAAACCAATCGCCATCAGACCTAAAGAGCGTCATCCCCCACTCAGACGCTCAATACCAATCCACGGCCACCATGCCGTCGTAGATTGGCACGAATTTCGCCTGATCGTAGCCGAGTTCAATGGCGCGCGCCTGGATTTGCGCATGGATTGCGGCCTAAGCCGCGAGAAGCACTGTTGCGGTCATGTGCCCTCTCTTCCGTTGATGTCCTTGACGACTCTTGATCGCATTCCACATGAAGGCGTCACGTTTTGCCGCTCGGAAAATCCCGCTGGCGAATCGCGGAGCCCTTCACATTCGTGAAGTGGCGAACGGAGACGGTTTTTCCATTCTCCATGCGGCGAATCGATACGACCTTCCCATTCTCGATAGAGGCTATAACCTCTCCCGACACACATGACACGGAACCTGAAGGTTCCTTCATGCTTTGGGCAGGTGCCTATTTCGTCCGGGCCGATTTCGATTTCTTCGGTTTCCTGTCCGCGAACTGTGGCTGCGCTTCGAGAAGATATTCCCAGTCATCGCCAGTCAGCTTTCCCCAGTCGCATTTGTCGGCGAACTGTGGCTGGAAATTGAGAAGACTCGCCCAGTCGGAGCCGTCAAGTTCCGCCCATGGGCACCTGTCCGCGAACTGCGGCCGCGTGCAGAGAAGATGCGCCCAGTTTTCGCCTTCGAGGGCTTCCCACGGGCAACGGGCGGCGAACTGCGACTGCGATTCAAGAAGCGTCACCCAATTGTCGGCCGTCATCTTGTCCCAGTCGCATTTGCCGTCGAACTGAGGCTGCGCCTCTAGAAGATAGACCCAGTCGTCGCCGGTCAGCTTTCTCCAGTTGCATTTGTCGGCGAACTGCGGCTGGAAATTGAGAAGCTCCGCCCAGTCGCTGCCGTCGAATTTCTTCCATGGACACTTGTCCGCGAACTGCGGCTGGAAGCAGAGCAGATGCGCCCAGTTCGCGCCGTCGAACGACTTCCACGGGCAACGATCGGCGAATTCCGGCTTTGCCGCGACGAAATTCGACCACTTCTTGGCGTCCCAATCCCGGGCCACGCCGGGATTCTCGGCGAGCAGCTCTGCCAGATACTCACCGGACGATGCAACCCGTCTTTGCCTGAGTTTCACCCATTCTTCGTAAGATTCGTAGTGCGTTCTGAATTTGTCACTCATTTGTTATTGCCTCCACTTGCTGTCTGCGTCATTTGGCCTGTTCGCGTTCCGACAACTCAACTTGATCTGACTTGGCGGCTTCCACTCCTGAAACCGTTTGAAGCAACCAATCATCTTTCGATTCCGGGATTATCCATTCAAATTTGATTTTGGCATCAGGGCACAGTTGTTCAAGAAAGGTCTCGGCCTGTTTCTTCGCCCGTTCCACCCGATCTGGCGCTTTCGCTTCCTTGTCCATTTTCTCGCGAAAAGCCTGATCCATTGCTCTAGTGAGTGTCGTCGGATTGTGCTCTTTGGTGCCCTTGGAGTCGTAGTAAATCCATTCGTCAATGATCGCATCGTACTTCAACGGCGGCAATGCGACAATGGTCCATTCGTTTGTGACGACGGGCTTGGAAACTACAATGGCGTTGAAATCGAGGGAAGCGGTTACATGTCCACGCATGACCCAACGAACATAAACATCGCTTTTTTCAAGATCGACATTCTGTGGGAGCTGCCCTTTAACAACATGGCTGAAGTTGTAGCGCTGAACAGACAAAAGGCCGATTTCACGCATTTCCACGACATCGACGAACGAGCCGGTTTTCGCCCGTGCCGCAGGGAAGACGAGAGGAACTGCTGTGGAAAGAACCGGCAGGACCACACCGATGCCCACGATTGCGCAAAGCGAAATCCATACGGGCTTTAACTTGAGAATGGCCAACACAGGCCGAAAGAACATGGCTGACATGGATTCTCCCTATTTGAATTCCACTTCCCAATCCGGGTAATTTCGCCTGTAATAGGCGCGCAGTGCCACGCGGGCATATTTCCGTGCGGTGTCGACGTAGAAGGAGTTGGAGGCAAGGTTCCTGAAATCGGACAATGCCTCGTTGCGAAGGTCGCACTCCAGTTTATCGAGGCGCTTCGCATCAGTTACATTTGTCGAGCGATCCCAGCATTTCGTGTCGGTGACATTGACATCTGTCACTTCTGGAGCCGGGAGCGAAATGACAACGCGGCGATGCCAGCGATCGACCTCAAAGGTCGATTTAGAGAAATCCACGCCCAGTCTGGCCCAACCTGTGAGCGAGATGGCTATTTGGGAATGATCCTTCAGGACACCGGCATCAAACCCACCGAATTTTATGGCCGTTTCCTCCAGTTCCAGAACGGAGAGTTTGCTTTCCGGATGGAGGATTCGAAACGAAGTTCTCCTGTCGACGGCCCAGGCCACACAGCACACTGCGCCGCAAAGCAACAGGAAGGAGCTCAAGAGCGCAACGCCCTTGGAACGGTAGACCAGTTCGACTTGGACAGGGGCAATCTGTAGCGGTTCCTGTCCCGGGCGCGTTTTCTCCGGAACGGGAATCGGTGTCTTGTTTGTATCCATTGAGTACCTTTTCAGTCAATGGTTATCTGGATTTGATCTTCGGGAATATCCTTTCCAGAAGACGAATGACCAAAGCAACCGTATTTAATACTGAGCACTGCAACGAACAAGACGATTGCAATTACGGCGAGAATAAGCTTGATGTTCATGATGAATCCTTTCGGGGTTAATGGTTATGGCAGTTTCTCCCAAGCAACCCATTTGGAGCAAGTCCCTGAGTAGGCTTTTGGTGCCTTGATGGCGGCGCAGACGCCCTTGGCGTCGCATTCGACCTTGAAGGGCTTCTGCGCCCAGAAGATGACATCGCGGGAACCCTGCCACCAACGGCAGGTCGCGCACTTCTTGTCTTTCAGTCCGACTCGTTGCATAGTCTCTTGTCTCCCCTCTCCCCCGGTTGGTAGTGGACCCGGATTCACGTTGGGGCGGAAGGGAAAGAAAACGCGCCTCCGGGGCTTCCAACGGAGGCACCGCCAAGCGCCTGAAGGAGAAAGCGGACCGGGGGCGCGCAATTGCGCTCCGGCTGGCTCTCGTCTCCTTCTAGAATTTTGGCGGTTTTCCGTTGGATGAGAGCTTCGTCGATGTAATCGATGAAGTGCCGCGCGGCTCCGGATTGCTCCTTTGCATTGCGACGCGGCCCATCATAGCGCATCGCCGTTCCGGATGCAACACGGCCTCCGGTCCGAAATTCCCTTGCTGGAATCATTCCATATTCACCACGAAACGGAGATATTCTTACGGATGCGCAATTTTTTTTTCGCAGCGACGCGCAGGCGGCGCATGCACGGCCATGAAAAAACGCAGTTGCGGCCCGCAGCGGAAATTCAGCTTGACACTATTAATAGAAACATCTAGGATTGCGCCCCGACGCCGCCGCAAGATGGCGTCACCGAAATTCCACGAAAAATTCCTGCAGTCGAAAATGATACTGGCAACATTTCCAAATCCGTCCGAAAACCCGTTTCAGGGGGACGCGACGGTCGCCGCAGTCGGCGTGAAAGTCCTGGCGGACGCAGAAACGCCTGTCTCGGTGCTGGCGCGCTTCGCGCAGGCCGAGCAATCGCTGTTCCTGCTTGAATCCGCGGAAGGCGGCGAACAGCGCGGCAGGTACAGTTTCCTTGGGTTCGACGCGCGCATGACAGTGACGGTCTACCGCGAGCAGATCGTGGTGAGACAGGGGCTTTCGGAGCGACGCGTGGAACATGGCGGGGACCCGATGGCAGTCCTGCGCTCGCTCATGGCGCCGTACCGCTTTCCGGGAATACCGGGACTGCCCAAGTGCCCGGTCGGGCTGGCGGGGTACTTCTCGTACGAAACGGTGCATTTCTTCGAGCCGCGCATTCCAAACAAACTGCCGCCGGACAGACCGCTAGCCGAACTTATGGTGCCTGGTTCAATGCTAGTGTTCGACAACGTGGCCGGGGCGCTGTACGTGGCGGCGTTCGCGTACAAGGAAGACGGAGACGGAGCGGTGGACGACGCGCGGTCGCGCCTGGCCGATGCGCTGGAGCTGCTCGATTCGCCGGTTCCGCAGCCATGCGGACCGGAAAAGCTGCCGCCGCTCAGGCCGACGCACGCACCGGACTACTACAAGGGCATGGTGGCGAAAGTCAAGGAGCACATCGTAGAAGGGGACCTGATCCAATGCGTGCCATCGCAGAGCTTCGTGACCGCGGCTCCGCGCGACCCCGTGGCGCTCTACCGGATGCAGCGCTTCGTCAATCCGTCGCCGTACCTCTACTTCTTCAAGCTAGAAGGCGTGACGCTCGTCGGCTCGTCCCCTGAAACGATGATCAAACTCGACGGACGCACCGCTTGCCTGCGCCCGATTGCCGGAACGCGCCGGCGCGGCACGGACGAACGCGAAGACCGTGCCCTGGCCGACGACCTGCTGGCCGACGAAAAGGAGCGCGCAGAGCATCTCATGCTCGTCGACCTTGGGCGCAACGAACTTGGAAGGGTGTCGATTCCAGGCACTGTGCAGGTCGTGGACCTGATGTCGGTCGAACGCTATTCGCACGTGATGCACCTTGTGTCCAAAGTGGTGTCGGAACTGGAAGACGGAAGAGACGCCTTCGACCTGTTTCCGTCGGCATTTCCGGCGGGCACCCTCACCGGCGCCCCGAAAGTCCGCGCGATGGAACTGATTGCCGAACTGGAGGACGAACCTCGCGGCCCGTACGGCGGGGCCGTCGGATACTTCTCGTTCGGCGGGGACATGGACTTCGCCATCTGCATCCGGACCGTGATGATAGAACACGGGAGGCTCGTCGCAAGAGCCGGCGCCGGAATCGTCCACGACTCCATTCCGGAGAACGAACATCAGGAGACAGTAAACAAGGCCGGCGCCATAGCGCGAAGCGTGGAACTGCTCGGCTCCGTCCGCTCCGTGGCCGACGAAGTCGCGCGCCTGCGGGACGGCGGAAAACAGGCAAAGAGAGGAGAAGCGCAATGATCGCGATGATCGACAACTACGACTCGTTCACGTACAACATCGTCCAGGAACTGCGCGAAATGGGCGCAGACCTGCGCGTGTTCCGCAACGACAAGACGACGACCGAAGAACTGCTGGCGCTATCGCCAGGCGCGCTCGTCGTCTCGCCGGGGCCTGGAAGACCGGAAGACGCAGGAATCTCGATCGACGCGATCCGCGCATTCGAGGCCCGCCGCATTCCGATCCTGGGAATCTGCCTGGGGCACCAGTCGATCGGCGTCGTCCACGGCGCGCGGATCGTCAAGGCGAAGCGGGTGATGCACGGCAAGGTTTCCGAAGTGACATGCGACGGGGAAGGCGTCTTCAAGGGGCTTGGCGCCCGCCCGTTCAAGGCGATGCGGTACCATTCGCTCTGCATCGACCCGCAGTCGCTGCCGGACTGCCTGGTCGTCACCGCCACGGCGGAAGACGGCTGCATCATGGGGGTGCGGCACCGCGAACTGCCGGTTCACGGGATGCAATTCCACCCGGAATCAATCATGACGCCATCGGGCAAGCGGATGCTGCGCAACTTCCTGCACATGGCGCAATAGCGCGCCTGTCGGGCGCGCTGGGGGGGCTCACGTCTCCTCGCGGTAGACGTGGACGTCGCGCTGCGGGAACGGGATCGTGAGCCCGGCGCGCTCGATCGCCTCCTTGGCGGCCTGAGTCAGCGCGCGGCGCACAGGCCAGTAGTCCGCCTTGGAGACCCACACGCGCATCGAAAGCGTGACGGAACTCTCGTCCAGCGAATCCACGAACACCTGCGGCGGCCGATCGGGAAGCGCCCGCTTTTCGGCGTTGGCCGTTTCCAGGAGCGCCCTCACGCCGGCGTCGATCGAATCGCGGTAGGAGATGCCGACGGACAGCCTCACGAGGCGCTCGGAATTGCGGTCGTAGTTTATCAGAGGCTCCTGGAGAAGCAGACGGTTCGGGACGCAGATAGCCAGCCCCTCGACGGTCTTGAGTTCGGTCGCGAAAAGTCCGATGCGCGCGACGGTACCGGACGACCGCGCGTCCTTCGGGTCGCGGAACGCGATGAAATTCCCCACCTCGAACGGCCGCAGGAAAACGATCACAAGCCCCGCCGCGGCGTCGCCGAGAGTGTCCTTGAGGCCAAGGCCGATAGAAAGCCCCGTCGCGCCGAGCGCGGCGGCGATCGCGCCGGAATTGACGCCCAACGCGCCAAGCGCTAGAAGCATGCCGACGACGTAGACGGCGCCGCTGGCGCATGACGCAAGCAACGAGCGCACAGTGGGATCCAAGTGCGGCGCGCGCGAGAGAGCGTTCGCGGCCAGGCGGCCGAGCCTGCGCGCGAAGAGAACGGTCAGCGCGAGGGCAACCAGAGCCGGAGCGAGATGAAAGAGAAGAAAGTCGGTTGACACGAAGCGGGACATGGGAAAAAACTCCGGGTGGGGTTGTCGTTGCGATTCTGGGATCCGGGAACTGGCGACGGACGTCAAGCCGTCGGCGCATTCAAGACATCGGCGTCCAGACGGACGAAGCCAGAGCATGATCGGCGCCGTCGGGAACGCGGACGCGGTGCATGAAGCGGCCCGGCGCAAGGCGAAGGGACTCGGAGCGAACGACGTCGCCCAGCAATGTCTCGGACCGGAACGCGATTTCAAATTCCGCGAGGCGCATTCCGGAAATGTCGGACTCGGGGACGCTTTCGAGCATCCATCCGGCCTGGACCGTATTGTTGACGTGGCCGTTCAGGTCGATGTGAGCCCGCTCGGCGCGGTGGACGGTGAACTCGGGAACGCCGGACGCCCCGTCGGGCCAGCGCAGGCGCGCGAAAGCGTCGCCTTCACCGAACGGCGACAGCGGCACGCCGCCGCGCTCTGCCACGAACGCGGGGACGCGCACCGCTCGACGGGTCACCGGGGACATGAGAGCCCACCGCGTAGTGGCGGCCGCACGGACGGTGCCGTCGGCGCCAGTGACCATGAAATCGCGGCACGCAGTCGCGGCTCGGACGCCCCACGGCACGGTGGCGATGCGCAGCTCTTCGCGCCATTGCATCGGCCTGTCGATCCGCAGCCGCAGCTGCGAAAGGACCCAGGCCCCGCGCACCGGCGATCCATCGGGACCGCGCTCTCCGATCTCGGGGAAGTCGAACCCAAGCACGCGCGCGTTTTCAGACGCGATTTCCTGAAGGAAGTCGAGCAGCCGCGGCAACCGCAAAAATCCGTCCGGGCCGCAGTCGCCGGAGCCGACGCGGAACGTTTCCGTCCAAAGCTCACCATCGTCATTCATCTGAAAACTCCCGTGTACCTTGAAAAAAGTCGCGATGTCAGCGCGTAAGTGTGTGGGGGGGGGTAGGTGACGCTAGCCGCGTCACTATTGCAGGTCGAAGAGCTTGCGCACGTCGCTTTCGTCCAGAGCCGCGAGAGTCGCCTCGTCGGACGTCTGCACCGTGGCCGCGATTACGGCGCGCTTGCGGCGCTGCATTGCGAAGACCTTTTCCTCGATCGTGCCGCGCGCCACGAGCTTGATGGCTCGAACGTTGCGCGTCTGGCCTATCCTGTGAGCGCGGTCCACGGCCTGGTCCTCGACCGCCGGATTCCACCACGGATCGAAAAGCACGACTTCGTCGGCGCCCGTGAGGTTCAGGCCCGTGCCGCCGGCCTTGAGCGAAATCAGGAAAACGGAGATGGCCGGATTCGCGTTGAAGAGGTGCACCTGCTCGGCGCGGTCCTTCGAAGAGCCGTCCAGATAGCAGTAGCGCGTCTGCGACTTGTCGAGCTGGGCACGGACGAGCTTGAGCATTTCCACGAACTGCGAGAAGACGAGGACCCTGTGCCCCTCCTCCGAAGCCTGAGCCAGAAAATCGACGAGCCATTCGAGCTTCGCCGAAGGATGCTCAGGGGGCTTGCGCGCGACATCGGCGTCGCCAAGCAGCGCCAGGTGGCAGGCGGCCTGGCGCAGCCGCAGCAGCGCAGTGAGGACGATCATGCGGCTGCGCTGGAAGCCGCCAGGTGCGGCAAGGGCATCCGACACCTCGCTGCGCGCGGCCTTGTAGTAGCGCGCGTAGACGGCGCGCTGCTCGGGACCAAGCTCCGGGAAGACCACCTGCACCGTCTTTGCCGGCAAATCCCTGGCGACCTCTGTCTTGAGCCGGCGCAGAAGATACGGGCGCACGAGATCGCGGAGGCGGTCGAGGGCCTCGCGCGCCTCGCGCGCCTGCTGCGCGGTGCGATCGGGCGCCGCGCCCATCGCGATGGGGGTCTCGTAGCGGGCCCGGAAGTCGTTCCAGTCGCCGAGATATCCGCGCATCAGAAAATCCTCGATGCTCCAGAGGTCGGCCGGGGAGTTTTCGATCGGGGTGCCGGTCACGGCCAGGCGAAGCCCGGCAGGGATGCGCTTCACGCACTCCGCGTTCTGCGTGGACCGATTCTTGATGTTCTGGGCCTCGTCCAGGACGCACGCCGAAAACGAATGCCGCTCGTATGCCTCAACGTCGCGCCGCAGAGTGGCGTAGGACGCGACAACAAGATCCGCGTTGCCGAGAGCCGCGGCGAAAGCATCGCGGTCGAGAATCCGCCCCTGGGGGCCGTCCGTCATCAGCGCTTCGCGCGACTCGCCGGACATGGCCAGGACCCGCAGCGACGGAGTGAACTTAGCCGCCTCCTCCTCCCAGTTGGACACGAGGGAAGTCGGGCATACGACAAGGGCCGGAAGGCCGCGATGCGCGGGATTGAAGCGCGGAAGCGCGAGCCAGGCCAGAGTCTGGACAGTCTTGCCGAGACCCATTTCGTCGGCCAGAATCCCGGAAAACCCGCCGCGCTCCAGAGCGCGCAGCCAAGCGACGCCGCGGCGCTGGTAGGGGCGCAGCGTCGAACGCAGCGGCTCCGGCACCTGCGCCGGATCGGAAGCCGACGCCCCGGGCGACTCCATGGCGGCGGCCGCCGCGGCCCATTTCGAGGAAGCCGGGTCAAACACGATGTTCGACGCCGCGAGCCGCTCCACGCGCCGGACGAAAAACGCGGCGCGCGCATTGCCGACGCGAAGGGACGAAACGCGCTCGTCGGGATGCGCCGGGCGGGCCCCGCACTCGCGCAGCAGATCGTGGAAGGCGTCGAGCGCCACGGGATCGAAGAGAGTCGGAGTGCTCCGGCCGCCAAGCCACGGCTTGCCGGACATGCGCGCCACGGCGATGTCGGTCTCCTGAACGTTGCGGGTGCGCGCGACCGTGGCGAAGCGATACGAGACGTCGAAGCATCCCGGCGCCTCCGGTGGGACCGAAACGCGTACGATCGTGGCGACGCGCTCGACATGAGCGTCCACGTCGCCCAGCACCCTGCCAAGGACCACGCTCCAGCCAGGCAGGGCGCGCAGCGCGGGCACGGTGGTGGCGAGGAAACCGAGAATCGCGTCGGGACCCTTGAGCTGGAGCAGCGCGTCCCCGCGCAGGGCGTCGGCACTGGCCAGCCCCATCCCGGCAAGCCGGGAAAGGGCCTCGCGCTCCGCGCGCACGTTGCGGATGCGATAGAGGAAGATGTCGTGCGGGTCGGGAACCGAAATGTCCTTGGCCGGAGCATTGGCCGGAACGAAATTCGCATCGTACGCGACATCGAGCCTAAGCGAAAGCGTGGTATCCGGCAGAAGCGTATTGGAGCGCGGGCGCCCCTGCCGCGCGGGATCGGGGTTGGAAATTTCTGCCGTGAGCCGAATCTTCGGCTCGGCGGGCATCCAGGTGAAGAAATCAGGATCGAGCCCGTCGTCGAGCCGGACGTCGAACTTCTCCTTTAGGGCAGGCAGCTCGTGGAGGATGAACCCGCGCGTCGAAAGCCGCGGGATGGCCACGGAGTCCTTGTAGTAGACCTGTGCGTACACCGACGGCAGCGGATTGGAGAGCGGCCAGAGCGTATTTCCGTACAGCGCGTAGGCATACTTGCCCCAGTCAAGATAGCCGTCTGGCGGCAGATCCGGATCGGCGCCGGGGGGCGCGGCGTTGCGAAGCGAAAGCAGCAGTTCGCCGCTGTCGCGGTCCAGCGAAACGAAAAGGTGGGCGGCCAGCGCATCGGACGCCGGGCGCACCGAAAGCGGAGCGCCGCCGCGAACCAGGAACGGACGCCCCAGCTTGGCAAGCGCGCCGCAAAGCCACAGGAAATACGCGGCATTGAGGGAAAGCGGCCGCGAAAGGTCCGCCTCGGCCATCTCCTCGACGGCGTAGAGCAGTTCGCGCTCTTCGGGAGAGAGCCGCACCGGTGAGCGCTCGGCCACGATGGCAGGCACAGGACGCAGCTGCGCGCCGGGCTCGGACTCCGGGCGAGCCCACACCGGCACCTCGATCGACTCGCGGGAGCCGCCGCGAATGCGCAGGAACCTGGCGCGCCAGTCCGCCGGCAGCTCGAACCAGAGCGTGTGCGGCGGCGCGGCAGGGTCGGACGAAACGGGGAGCGACAGCCCAGCCGCCTCGTTGCCCGCAATGCGCGCGGCGCGCTCGCGCTCCGCGATGCGGGCCGGATCGTTGCGCGCGGCGGCGGCGCGCCGCGCGAGCACGAGCGCGAGGGCCATGGCGTGGAAGCAGATCACGCCGGAGCGGCCAGCCGCGCATGAACACATCGCCTCCGGCATTGGCTTGAACGGCGGCACGACGGGCCCGATCCTGAAACCGGTCGGCACCTGCACGCCGTCCACGACGACGATCCCGCGCGCCATGCGCGACTGAGGATCCCAGGCGGCGGCGGTGACCGCGCCGCGCTCCACGGCCCGCGCGGCGCTTTCGCGCACCGCCGGGGGGGCCCATGCGACGAAATCCCCCTCGGTCGCGGGGAAGGACTGCGGGACGGCGGGCGTCACCGGCGCACTCTCCCGCCCTGCCCTTCCTGGCGCGAAGCGGGCGACGCGGCCGACGCGGCCGCGCGCGCGTCGCGCTGCTGCTGCCTGGTGCCGAGTCCCTGCATCATGCGACTCGCTACCACGGCCAGCACAGTCACGCACATCATCAGCGTGGAAAGGGCGTTGATCTTAGGAAGGTCGCGGCTGCGCTTGATCATGCCGTAGATCTTGACGGGCAAGGTCTCGGACCCGGCGCCGTTGACGAAGAAGGTGATCACAAAGTCGTCGATCGAAAGCGTGAACGCCAGCAACCCGCCGGCGGCGATGCCGGGCAGGAGCAGAGGAAACTGCACCTTCCAGAATGTCTGCCAGGGCGTGGCCCCGAGGTCGCTGGCGGCCTCAAGCAAGGAGCCGTCGAAGTTCTCGAGCCTGCCCAGAACCGCCATGGCCACGTAGCTCACGCAGAACGTGGTGTGGGCGAGAAACACGGTGAAAAGGCTCAAGTCGAGCCCGACTGAGATGAAGAAGAGCAGGAGGGATATGCCCATCAGGATGTCCGGCAGCACCAGATGCGTGTAGAGCAGCCCGTAGTGCAGCGACTGTATCTTGCCCTTCCAGCGGCTGATCGCCAGCGCCGCAAGGGTCCCTAGCACGACAGACGCGAGCGTGGCGCCAAGCGCGATGGCGAAAGTGTTCTCCATCGCCTGCCAAATCGCGTGATCGGCGAAAAGCTTCTCGTACCACTTGAACGTGAAGCCCTTCCAGGCGCCGCCGAACTTGGAGGCGTTGAACGAATTGACGACCAGGACCAGGATCGGCACGTAGAAGAAGAACAGAACCGTCCAGAACGTGGCCAGCGAGCGGCGTTGAAGGCGTTTCACGAGCGAACTCCGTTTCTGCGGCGGCCGCCGCTGTTGCCGAGGTTGGACGCGGGAGAGGACATGGCGGAAACCACGTCGGTGTCGGTGGCCCCGATGTGGCGCTTGCGCGTGGCGAGCCACGCGACGCCCGGCGGCAGGAGCACCCCGAGCATCAGCAGCGCCGAGAGGGCGCTGGCGTGCGGCAGGTTGCGGTCCGGCAGGGCGCGCTGGTAGATCTTGTTGCCGACCATTTCGCTGTTGGGGCCGCCCACGAGATCGGGAATCACGTACGACCCGAGCGCAGGAATCAGCACCATCATCACGGCCGACACCACGCCGGCGCGCACCCCGGGCACGAATATGCGCCAGAAGACGCGCCATGGCCTGGCACCGAGGTCGAACGCGGCTTCGAGCAGCGAGAAGTCGAACTTTTCAGCCGCCGCGTACAGCGGCAGTATCGCGAACGGCAGGTACGTGTAGACCATCACGAGCAGCACCGCGAACGAATTGTACAGCAGCGTGGTCTGCGGCTCCAAAAAGCGGAACTGCCAGCCGAAAATCGTCCAGGTGGAATGCAGGAACGTGGAAATCGCGCCTTCCGGATGAAGCAGCAGCCGCCAGGCGAACACGCGGATCAGGAAGCTCGTCCAGAACGGCAGGATCACCAGCCCGACGAACGTGGGGCGCCACTGCGCCTTTATGCGCGCCATCGCGAACGCGCAAGGCAGACCGATGCCGATGGAAAGGGCCGTCGCGGCGAACGAAAGCCATATCGTGCGCCAAACGATCGACGGATAGTTCGGATTCGAGATGGTGCGCCAGGTCTGGAGCGTCCAGCCGTGCCCCACGCCGCCGTCAAGCGCCGTAGGACGGAACGCCAGCAGGAGCACAAGCACCGTGGGCACGACGAAGAAGACGGTCATCCAGGCGAACGACGGTGCTGTGAGCAGCAACTCCGCGCCATGGTGGCGAACGCGCCCCAGCAGCCCCATGCGGCGCACGGCAGGAGCGGGAGCTTCAAGAACCGCGGGCGTGGCGCCCGCGCCCGCGCGGTCAACGTCCGCTGCCATCTAATACCTCCTGCGCCGCTGAGGCGGCGTTCTCGGCGACCGTCGCGGCGGGGGCGTCCGGCACCGCGGGTTCAGTCGGGTGGTTCAGCAGCGTTTCGTCGCGCTCGTCGTAGTTCTCCAGCATGTAGCCGTCGTCGGCGTGCCAGGAGAGCCAGACCTTGTCGTCCCAGCTGATCGGGGTGGTGTCGAGCAGATAGCGGCTGTGGACCTGGAGCACCGAAAGCTCCCAGCAGTCGTCGGCGTTTTCGCCATGCCGCACCCAGAAGCGCGTCCAGGCGCCCTGGTAGACTTTCTGGTAGACCGTGACCGGGAAGACGTTGACCTTGCCGTCGTGGAGATCGACCGGTCGCTCGTGCGTGAGGTGGAGCTTCTCGGGGCGCACGGAAAGATAGACCTTCGCGCCGGCCCGGATGTGCTTGTCGTTCCAGCAGCGCACGGTTCCGAGGTCCTCCACGTCCACGTCGCAGTAGTCGTGGTCCACGATCCGGGAGACAGTGCCCTCGAAGAAGTTGGTGTCGCCAATGAAGGCCGCCACGAAGGAGGTGCGCGGCGACTCGTAGATGCGCGCGGGGGGGTCGATCTGCTCGACGACGCCGTTGCGCATGACGGCGATGCGGTCCGCAAGACCCATGGCCTCGCCCTGGTCGTGCGTGACGTACACGAACGTGATGCCGACGCGGTCGTGAATTTCGTCCAGCTCGATCTGCATGTGCTGGCGCAGCTTGAGGTCGAGGGCAGCCAGCGGCTCGTCCAGCAGCAGGACCTGCGGCTTGAGAACGAGAGCGCGCGCGATGGCGACGCGCTGCTTCTGGCCGCCCGAAAGCTGCGTCGGCTTCTTCGAGGCGTGCCCGCGCAGCTGAACGAGACCGAGCATTTCGTCGACGCGCTCGTCGATTTCGGCACGCGGCAGACGGCGAAGCCTGAGGCCGAACGCGATGTTGTCGCGTATCGAAAGATGCGGAAACAGCGCGTAGTTCTGAAAGACGGTATTGACCTGGCGCTTGTCGGGAGGAAGCCCGGTGATGTCCTTGCCGTCGAGCAGGATCTTCCCCTCGTCCGGGCGGTCGAAACCCGCCAGCATCCGCAGCAAGGTCGTCTTGCCACAGCCGCTTGGACCGAGCAGGGAGAAAAATTCGCCTTTTTGAACGCCGAATGTGACGTGGTTGACGGCCGTCAACGGACCGAAACGCTTCGTCACGCCTTGGAATTGCAGGAAGTCGGCCAATTCTGGGCTCCGCGTGTGTCTGGTTCCGGAATGGCCTGCCTTTCCGCCGCCGTTCCGGCTTGTTGTTGTCTGACAAAAAAACGGCGTCCGGCAAGACTCCGTTTCCCCGCGCTTCGAAAAATGGTCGGGGTGTCGAGATTTGAACTCGAGACCTCTTGCACCCCAAGCAAGCGCGCTAGCCAGGCTGCGCTACACCCCGATGTATGCGAAGCGCCGCCGCAAGCGCGGCGACGGGCTGAAAGGCTAGCAAAGCGCCCCGTCGAAGTCAATTTATTTTTGCAAACAGGCTTATCGCCCCATTTCAAAAACATTCTTCTTCATGTTGCATAACAATTCTGACGACGAAATTCGTGTTGAAAAGCGAAAATGCGATCAAATGTTTTCGTTGAAGTTCCTCCATGATTGATTTAGGAGAAGCATTCATCATGTCGATGTTTATTGGCACTTGAGGAATCATTGAAAAATCAAGACCCGAACACGAGCGAATCTTTGGATCTGAATTATTGCAGTCATTTTTTACAAATCCTGAAACATCCAGACATTTCACATCTCCAATAGTGGAATTTTCGACAGAACAACTCAGTTCCGGGCACCGTTTGAAAAGTTGTTTGAAAACTTCAGATAACAATTCCGTATGTACAATATGATTTGTTTGCGATGATGCAATATAAAATTCTTCAATCGGTTCGTCAAATGATGTGTGCAATTTTTGACGCAAGCGGCTATGCGCTAGAAACGCAGCAGACTCTTCTGGACCAGCTTGCCAATATGAAACAAATGGAGGACGCAAAAAACTAGGGATGTCGTCAGCGGTAGCATTGCTCCGATTTTCCACATCACTCATTTTTGAACAAAAACAATCAAAGGTGTATGAACGATTGGCCCAAAATGGGTTCATACGAACGGATTTTCGGTATGCCGACATCATGTTGCGCAATTGACACATGATTTCGGCTTCCGTCGGACTTTCGGTTTTCGGACAAACTCCCAGCGCGACAGCCATCGCATGTTGATCATAAAAGCTTGCGGTATTTAGCAGCGCCCATTGATAATTCCTCGCGCGGAATGCAGCAACCCCGTACGCGGCGCCTAATCTAAATAAAATACAAACCATGCAAATTAAAACTGGCATGTAAGTGAATTTTCGGATGAAATGTACCATGGGAGAACTCTTCACCGGACATCGCCAAAAGTAGATTTCGAAATTTGATCGGCACCATTTTTCAATGGCAATCCAGATTTTGGAACATAAAAACCATGTTTTGACAACACATCTGAGTCAATAGCAAATGACAGCGCGAAATAGAAATCATCACCAAAGGCGTATGCAGTTTCTGGATATGTCCTTCGCACAACTTCGCACAAATTAGCCCACGCCACATTCCTTTTCATTCTCCACATGGAAAAACGAAGTTTCTCGCGTTCATATCCAATTCTGGCACCAGAAGATAAAGCAATGATCGCCACAACGACCATCATCGCAAAACAACTGGCGGTTTTTATCTTCACTAGAACTTTCCCAATTGGCTGGGGTGATACCCCGCCAACAGGCGAGGCGTTGGCGCAAAGAATACCATGTGCCATGGTGGTTTTCAAGCGGGCGTTCCGTTTTGGGTGTGACCAAAACCTGCCAGTGAAGTGGCACGCAAAGAGCGCAAGGAAAATAGCGGCTGTGGCATCGGACGCCGCCGTTGGCAACTATGCCACAAGCCGCCATTTTCAGTCCACTATTTCATGTGTCAAGCAAACATTGTCTCCTCTGCGGCCTTTGAGTTCCTTGCGGCTGAAAAATGTGACGCGGGATCAGACGCCGTGCGCGAGGCGCATGATCTGGGCCTCCGTGGCGGTCGCGGCCGGCACGGGATCGCACGTCTCGCCGTCGCGCATCACGACGATTTCGTCGGCCAGCCCGAGTGCCTCGGACAAGTCCGAAGTGGCCATGACGACGGCCATCCCGTCATCGGCAAGGGCGCGCAGCGTGGCGTAGATTTCCGCACGCGCGCCGACATCGACCCCGCGCGTAGGCTCATCGACGAGCAGGACCTTCGGCCGCGCGGCAAGCGCCTTCGCGAGCACGGTCTTCTGCTGATTGCCGCCGGAAAGCGAACCCGCGCGCGACTCGATCGAGCCACCGCGCAGGCGCAGCGCCTCAACGAGCCGTCCGGCCAGAGCGTCGCGACGCGCGCGATCAACGAAAACCCCGCCGCGCAGCGGAGCATCTGGCATGGCGATGCAGATGTTCTCCGCGACGGAAAAATCCGGAAACAGCCCCGCGCCCTGCCTGTCCTCCGGCACTAGCGCAACGCCTGCGCGGAGCGCGTCGTGCATTCCGGAAAACCGCACCGCGCCCGCGCCGCGGACGCGGACTTCGCCGGCGCGCCGCGACCTGATTCCGCAAATCGTCTCCAGAAGCTCGGTGCGACCGGCGCCGGCCAGCCCGGAGAGCGCCACGACGCGACCGGGACGCACCCGGAGCGTCGCCCGCCTGACCCTGCCGTCCGCGCTCGAAAGACCTTCGACGGAAAGGGCGACATCCGCATCCGCGTCATCGGCCACCGGGCGCTTGGGAAACAGTCCGCCAAGCGGGCGCCCGACCATGCTTTCGGCCAGCGTCGCCGGGGTGAAACCGGAGGAAGGGCCGCGGGCGACCAGGGAGCCGTCGCGCAGGACGGCCACCTCGTCGCAGATTTCCAGCACCTCCGGGAGCTTGTGCGAAACGTACAGTATGGTGCCGCCGTCGCGCGCGAATTTGCGCATGATCGCGAAAAGCGCCTCCGTCTCCTCGCGGTCCAGCACGGTCGTCGGCTCGTCAAAGAGCATGACCTCGGCCCGGTCGAGAAACGCGCGGGCGATTTCGACTTTCTGCTTTTCGGCGACGCCAAGAGAGGCCACGGAATCGTCCGGTCCGCACCTGGCGCCGACCAGAGCAAGGAGTTCAGCGGTCTTTTCGCGCATCTCGCGCCGGAGCAGCAAACCGAACCGCGAGCGTTCGCGCCCGAGAAACGCATTTTCGGTGACGGACATTTCCGGCACGAGTTCGAACTCCTGCGGCACCAGGCGGCAAATGCCGGACGCGCGCGCCTCCTCCGGAGAACGTCCCGCCACGACGAGGCGGCCGCGATCGGGGCGGAGCGCCCCGGCGACGCAACGCAGGAGCGTGGACTTTCCGGCGCCGTTTTCGCCGCAGAGTCCGAGTATCGCGCCGCGGCGAACCGAGATGGACACACCGCCGAGCACGGGCCCGGCGCCAAACGATTTGACGACGTTTTCTATTTCCAGGGCTGGAGCATTCATCTGCGACGGGATGATGATGACGGTATCTTGAGCGATTCGCGGTATTTGGCCACGGTCCGGCGGGCGAGCACAACTCCCTCGTCGGCGAAGCGCTTGGCAATCGCGAGGTCGGAAAGCGGCTCTGACGGATCTTCGGCGTCCACCATGGCCTTGAGGCGGCGCTTGACGGCCTCGACGCTCGTCTCGCCGCCGCCTTCAGTTCGGACGCCGCCGCCGAAGAACGAGCGCAGCTCGTGCAGTCCGCGCGGCGAACGCATCCACTTGCCGGCGACGGCGCGGCTCACGGTGGATTCGTTGAGGCCGAGAGCCTCCGCGATTTCCGCCATGGACATGGGGCGAAGGAAATCCGGGCCGCGCGCAAAGAAATCAGCCTGCCGCGCGACAATCGCGCGGGAGATGGCGAGAAGAGTCCGGCGGCGCTGGTCCAAATTGAAGACGAGAGCCTCGCCGGCGCGGATGTTTGCGTCGAGCCAGCGGCGCTCCTCGCGACGTGCGGCGGCCGCAGCGGGATTCTCGCCGGAGGGGGGAGCCTTTTTGAGGAAGTCGCGGCGGCGCAACCAGCGCCGCGAGAGCGAAACGCGCGGCAGTTCCCCTTCGTCGAGCGACACGTTCCAACCACCGGTCTCCACGTCGCGCGTGACGACGATTTCCGCGCGAACGAACGCGGTGCGCTCGGCCGCGTATCGCCTGCCGGGGCGCGGATCAAGCGCGGCCACCGCAGAAAGCGCCTTCTCGGCGTCCTCGGCAGTCACTCCGGCCAACCGCGCGACCTCGCCAAATTTCCGCGCCGCCATGGCCTCGAACGCCGCGTCAGACGAACAGACGCGCAAAGCTGCGGCGACGCCAGGGGAGCGATCGTCGCCGTCGGCGCGCAGCTGCAGCAGAAGGCACTCCCGCAGACTGCGGGCGCATATTCCGGACGGGGTGAACCCCTGGATCAGCGCAATGGCGCGGTCAACCTCTTCCATGGAGGCGAAACAGCCCTGCGCGATTTCCTCCGGCGGGGTGCGCAGATATCCGGAATCGTCGAGAGAGCCCGCGACCTGCTCCGCGACCTGTCTTTCGCGCGGGGAAATGTCCGCCTCGTCCAGCTGCCGCGCGATGTGCTCCTGAAGCGACTCCAGCGCTGGCAGGGAATCGAAAAAGAACTGGCGACGCTCGTCGAGGTCGGGATTGTACTCGTTGTTGCCGCCGTCGGCGTAGAGGTCGTCGGCGCCATCAGCGCCGAGCGACGAAAAATTGCCGGCCCAGTCGGGAGAACCGGCCTGGGCGTCGGAGGGTTCGGCGTCGCCGCCGACGGAATCGTGATCGCCCGCACCGCCGACGGAATCGTGATCGCCCGCGCCGCCGGCGGAATCGCGAACGCCAGCCGCGCCGCCGTATGCGCCGTCGGCGGACCATTCCGCGCGAGCGGCGTCGATGGACGGCGCCGAGGGCTCCTCCACCTTGAGCAGCGGATTGCGCTCCGCCTCGCGCCGCACCAGCTCCCGCAGAGCCATGGCCGGCGCCTGAAGGATGTCCAGACCCTGGCGCATCTGCGGCGCCAACGTCTGTATCTGCCGCTGGGACGCGGTTAAGCTGACTGACATTGCGGACACGGCCCGCAATCATACCGCATCGCCTTGCAAACGCAAAATCATTTTGCGTCGGCGGGGCAAATCAAAAACGCAGTCGGTTCTGGTAGTTTAGCGGCAGGCCGTCGCGATAGAGATGGGAATCGGACGACAACTGAAGGACGCGAGGGGTGCAGACACCGCCGCGAGCTGGGAATTCGACGACCGTGACGCCTGTGTGCCCCATGGAAAACGCCGGGGCGAACATCGGATACGGGATGTCGAGAATCGTGGAGAGAAACAGCAGCCCCGCGCCCTCGTGCGCGAACAGGGCGATGCGCTCGCCATTGTCGCGCTCGACGCGGTATTCGCAGCGCTCCGCCTCGTGCCGGTAGCCAAACGACGCGAGCAAGGCATCCGCCTCGCGGCGCATCTTGCTCACCGACGGGGCGAACGAAGGGTGCTTCTGCGCGAAAAAGGGATGCTCGGCCCAGCGCCTGCCCATGGCGCGCAGCTCCGGATCGGCGAACACGGAGAGGCATTCGTCGTCGTTGTAGCACCAATGGCGGCGCCCTGGCGCGAACTCGACGCTCAATTCCGGCCACACGTTGTTTTCGTTCATCCAGTCCAGCGGCGGCTCCGGGGATATCCTGAGCATTTCGCACGTGGGGCGCGCGGTCTCGATCGCGCGCGTGGACGTCGAAGTGAACACGCGGTCGAGACCGAAAAGACCTAGCCTGTGCGCAACGGACTCCGCCTGGCGGCGGCCAAGCGGAGTAAGAGAATCAGGGTCGTATACCGGCTCCCCGTGCCGGACGTAGAACAAAAGCATCGAACGGTTGAAAGGTTGAAAAGTTGAAAAGTTGAAAGGTTGAAAGATAGAAAAAGTGAAAGACGGGAAGAGCGGAGACAAGCAAACTGGCGCGGCGGTGCCGGATGATAACATCCAACACCGCCGGAATCAACCATACGACAACGCGCGGATCAGCGCAGCACCATCACGAACGGGCGGAACGGTGCGATGTATGCGGCGGTCTGCTCGTAGCGCACGACCCAGTGGCTTGGAATGTCGCTCTCGTCGAAACGGCCGGTGTATCCGCCGGGCGCGTCCAGGATCTTGTATGTCTTGCCGGAGGCGTCCTCGTCGAATCCGGAAAAATCGACTTTGAGGGCGAGCTTGGAAATGTCCTGCCCGGCGCGCTCGAACTTCAGGCGCCCGCACCCGTTCGTGTCGCCACTGATTTCGAAATCGCCCGAGAGCGAGCATGGCTTTTCGAACGTGAGCGTGCCGTAGGCGCCGTCGAAGACCGGCGCCACGGCGTTCGTCACGACAAGGGCCGAATTGTATTTGAGGTTGCCGGTGCCTTCGAGACGCCTGATGGTCTGCGCCAGATCGACGCGCTGGGAAGCGTCGTCGTTGTAATCGTTGAACGCGGCCGCGCACCCTGGACCGACCTGGAGCGTGGTATCAGCGGGCAGGGCGTTCGCGACGCGGCACTGAAGGGTCCGGTCGCCGGAGCCGGAGCCGACCGCCTCCAGTCGCGTCGGGCCCGTGTAGGAGCACTCGGCCGAGTCGTGGAGGACGACCGCGCAGCCGCTGCCGAGCTTCGCCGTCAGGCCACCGTCCGTTTCGCCCGCCGCGAGGCCCGGCAGAAGCGGCCTTCCGAACCAGATGTTCTGGCCGTTGGAGGTGTCGAAGACCGCGCCGCCGGCCTCCACCTTGAAGACAGTGCCGTCCCAGTTTGCGTTGTTCGGCTGCCGAGTGACCGACACTTCGTCGTTGCCGTCGGCGGACATCAGCGCGCCGCCGTTGAAGTGGACGGCGCCTTTGCGCTTGCTGCCGAAGTCAACCCACATTTCGCGAACGCGGAACGATCCCCCGTCTTCCAAAAACAGCTCGCCGCCGTTCCCGGCCGTCGTCTGGCTGATGCGGAAGAGACTGCACCGAAACAGCCCGCCGTCGCGAACGGTCACCTTGCCGGGCGATGACATTCCGTTGAGAAATTCGGAAGCGGTTTCGCTGGCGAGATACACCTGGCCGCCCGCGATGTCGAGGTGGCCGTAGGCGCTTGTCTGGAAGCGGTATCCGTTCTGGTTGTTTGTCAGCAGTCCGCCGGACACAAGCAGATAGCCGCGCTTGTTCGTGTTTCCATCGTAATACGTCTTGCCGTCGCCGACGATGTAAAGCGCGGCGTTGTTGGCTGTTCCCTGTCCCGACGTCACCAAATAAGTCCGCCCATCGGCGATTTCCAGACGACCGGGAACATATAGCCTTCCGATGTGGTTGCTTCCGTGGAAAACAGTAAGTCCTTTCCAGTCGGCGGAGGTTCCGACCTCGACTCTCGTTCCCGTGGGATGTCCGTTGACCGGCTCTCCGACTATGTTTCCCATGATGCGCAGCGTGCCGGCCGGATTCAAGTAGTTGGTAGCGTTGTTTGCGATCCAGATCGTGCGGTTTTCGTGGACCGGGATGTCGAAGGAGCTGTCACAGTACAGCGCAACTTTCCCGCCTTCGACGAAAATGTTCGTGCAGACGGTTTCCGGGACAGGGCCGAGCGCCAGATCCGTGTCGTTTCCGGTGCCGGTTCCCTGCGTCCCGCCGTTGATAGCGAGAACTTTCACGCCGGACGTTCCGCGGCTGTTTCGGATGTGTGTGCCACCGGTATGTAGGTTGTGAGCACGGAGATAGCAGTGAGCCGCAATGTCAAAGTGCAGTCCGTTGCCATTGTCCGCAATTGGACAGTCCAGATAAACCCAAGCGCTGCCGAGCGCAGGGGTCGAAAACATTCCCGTCCACGAAAGCGGCCCGGAGCCCTTGAACGTGAGGGCGACGTTGCCAGCTGTTTTCGGCTTCGTGATGTCCCCCGCCATCACGGCGCGGTGGACCGTCACGGTGAGCGCCGAGGCGTTTGCGAACACCGCGTCGTTGCCGTCGGCCCAGGCGACATTGGACGCACCGCCGTCGGTTGTCCAGTTGGCGGATGTCTTGTCCCATTTATTGTTCGCCGCACCCGTCCAGGTGTAGGTGTCGGCCGCCGCGAAAGCAGCGGCGAAAGCGGCTGCGGACGCCACCGCGCGGACCGTTCCCGAAACGTGAAGTTCGTGTTTCATCGTCGTGTTTTCTCCAGTGATTTCAGAGTGGCGGCCAAATCGCCGCCACCAATCGCAATCCTACACCAACCGCGATTTTTGTCCAGTCCCGAAAGCGCACAAAGAAATGCGCAAAAGCGAACACGATGTTGAATTCGCCGGCGAAATGCACTATCCTTCGCGCAAATGAAAACCGACCCATCCCGTTCCCCGCTGCGCATCGTCGTGCGGCTTGGCTGGCGGTACCGAGCGTCGCGCGAAATGGCGCGCGGGATACTGCGCTACGCCGCGACGCACCCGGGATTCAGGGTCGAGTTCAGCGGCGTCCACGAGGGCGCCGGCGACGCCGACGCCTACCGAAGGTGGCGCCCCGACGGCATCATAGGAAACGCCAGGGCCGTCCACAGCGTGGTGGCCGGACTCAAGCGCAGCCCCGCGGCGCCGAGTTCCATCGCCCAGGCGATCGCGGCGATCAGGCAGGAATGCCCGACGTGCCGCGCCGCAGTGTTCATCCACGACCCGCTCCCGCGCGACGACGTGGGGATGGACGTGGCCACGGTGGAATGCGACCACGCGGCGGTGGCGCGCGCCGCGGCGGAGCTTTTCTTCAGGCGCGGACTGCGCGACTTCGCTTTCGTCGGTTCGCGCGTACCGGAGCGCCACTACGAGGAGCGCGGGACTCTGTTCGAGGCCGCCGCACGAAAGCTCGGCGCGTCGGTTTCGCTCTACAGGCCGGCCAGCCGCGGGCGCGACTGGAATGAGGAGGAGGCGCGACTCGCGGAATGGCTTTCCGCGCTCCCCGCCCCTTGCGGCGTCATGGCCGCCTTCGACGCGCGTGCCAAGCAGATACTCGACGTCTGCCGGGAATCGGGAATCGACGTGCCGGGGCGCCTCCAGGTCTGCGGCGTCGACAACGAGGACTGGCTCTGCGAGCAGACCGTGCCGACGCTCACGAGCATAGAGCCGGACTTCGAGCGCGGCGGATACCTGGCCGCCGAGGCGATAGAATCCATGCTCCGGGGCGGCGCAGTGCCGGACGAACCGCTGCGCTACGGAGTGCGCGGCGTCGTGGAGCGGCTTTCGACGCTCGACGCCAAGGGGACCGCACGGCTCGTTTTGCGTGCGCGCGAATTCGTTCGCATGCACGCGGCGAGCGGGGTGTCGGTCGCGGACGTGGTGAAAGCGGCCGGCTGCTCGCCGCGCCTGCTGCAACGCTCCTTCAAGTCGGTGCTTGGCACCACGCCGGGCCGCGTTCTCCAGGACGCGCGCCTGGACCGCGCCCGCGACCTGCTGGAGCGCACGACTACGCCGATTTCTGAAATCGCTGGCCTCTGCGGACTGGAGAGCAGCGGGCACCTGAAGTCACTTTTCCGACGCAGATTCTCATGCTCCATGAGCCAGTGGCGGATGCGCCACGGGACGGCGGCGAACGATTCCGACAAGAGAACGGAAAAATGACGGCGACGCGCGGCGCATTGCGAACGCGGCGCGCGACCGAATTACCGTTTCCGGCCCCGGCAAGGAAAATTCCCTTCAAACTCGCCTTTTACGCTATGATTCCTCCCGCAACACACAAAAACGCACGAAAAAAATGACAATTCGCAAAGCAACGGCATTCAGCCCTCTTTTCGCCATCATCACCGCCGCATTCGCCGCCGGGTGTTCCTCTCCGGACAACGGGGCGGCGGTCTCCAGACCGCCGCGCGA
>CAMOSH010000023.1 GCA_946624575.1 uncultured Verrucomicrobiota bacterium | reverse complement strand
AGAAAGATCTGATCGAACTCTGCGAGATGTGGTCCGACTTCTGCAACTTCTTCCGCCCCTGCAAGATGCTCATAGCCAAGGTGAAGCGGACAGACGGCAAGGGATACAGATGCATATACGACAAGCCAAGGACACCATGCCAGCGTCTGCTTGACGAAAAAGTCCTGTCGGACGAAGACAAGGCCGCACTTGCCGGGCGCAGGAGCAAACTTGTCGGAGTCGAGCTTCTCAATCGAATCGAAAAGAAACTGAAACGAATCAAACGCCTGCAGAAGGATTACAACATGGCAAAACAGCGGCACGACACGAGCATTCTTGGAGGGGGCGGTCCGGGCTCGGCGCTTCGCGCCGCCCCTTCGGGGACGCCCGCCCCCGCCCCCTCCAAGACAGAAGGAAGCCGCCACCCCTCGAAACACTGGAATCAATACTTCAAGGAGAAGCAAATGAGTGCACAGTATTTGGCAAACCAGAAACCACCAAGTTATCTACAGGGTGCACTTTCTATTTGACAAACTGGGAACGACATTCAATTTCACCGGGCGCTTTGCTATCGTGGACGGCGAAAGGTTGAACTCCACCATGAACAAAAACACGACAATTCTGGCCGCGGCGGCGGCCCTCGCGGCCGCAATGGGTGCGGCCCTCACGGCCAACGCCGGAGATGTTACCTATATCGGTCCGACGGGAGAACCCATACGCTGGGGCGCAAGCGCCTCGAACTGGGACCCGGCGCGGATTCCAACCGCCGACGACCGGGCCGTCGTCCGTAGCGCAGATCTCTACCTCGGGTCCGGCGATGCCCACACCGTGTCCAACGCCGCCATCGCAAATGCCGCGAACGCCTCCGCGAAAATCACTATCAACGCTGGTGCGTCGCTCTCGTTCGCGTCCGCTGGCGCGACGAGCATCTTTGCCGACTCATCCGGGGCAACCAGCGAAATCGACGTTGACGGCGGATCGCTTTCGTTCGCCGGGAAAGTGCAGTTCTCCGATGCCGGTGCCGGCAGTACGATTCGCGTCCGCAACAATGGGACGCTTGACTTGGGAGCAGACGCCGTGTTCGGCAAGAATGCACCTTTCTACGCAGGGGCAACGCGACTGTTCGTGACATCTGGCGGGAGTGTCTTGCAGAATTCCGCAGGTGTGCTCTTCTTCGGAGATGGCAACAAATGGAACGGCGCACAAGGCGCCGGTGGCGAAATTGAAATCAACGGCGGGACACTTGTGGCGGGAAATCAGATTGTCATGCAAAGCGCGGGCTATTCAGGGAACACAGGTAAGGCGATTATCCGCCTCAAGGAAGGCTCCCTGACATTTTCCGGCAGCGACAAGTCACTGACGTTCTGGGGGGGCCTCACGAATGCGCTTTTCCAGTCTGGCGGGTCATACACAGGCAACCTTTCGTTCCAAGGTGCAGTTCTCGCCAGCGGGGATTCGCTTATCGAGTTGTCCGGCGGCACCAACGCTGTGTCCGACTTACGATTCGGAACAGAGTCTGGCAACAACGATGGACGCCTCCACATGCGCATCATCGGACGCGAAGTCGTGGTAAAGATTGGCAAGGGAAATTTTAACTCGTCATATTCGACGAACAACCTTTCCTCACCACCGATTTTCATGGAGTTCGTGGTTGATTCCACCACAAGGCGAGATTCAACCTATCCGGTCACTCCTGTCTATGTGACCGTGAATCGGTATGATGGCGGCTATGGTGTGATTCGCGGTGTCCACCACGTGCGCCCAGCGGGCGGCGCGCAACTCGTGCATCAAAACTACTTCCCAATGTATGTCAAGGCACATGACGGATGGATTGACGGACATGGATACGATGCCATAGAGTCCACCGATAGCCAACACGGATTCCGCCGCATTGGTTACGGCAACTGCGGACAATGGCGGACGGTAGGTTCCGATATGTGGACTACTGAATTCGCGGTGGTTGCGAAGAATGAGATTCTAGGCACGTCTGGCTATGTCTGGCAGATGCGGCAGACCTTGAAGACCGAAGCAGCTTTCGTCGATGGTGCTGCGGCTCTGGCCACACCTGTCGCGCGCGGCTGGCTGGCGCTGCCCGCCTTAGCCGCGAAAGACATCCGCGACATGAAGCGCGCCAGCGTCCGCCTCGCGCTTGTCCCCGGCACGGGCGAAACGCTTGAATCTCTTGTCGCCGGATTCCGCGCGAACGGCTATCCCGGCTCCGTCGTCGAGTTGAAAGGCATTTACAACGTGCGACTCGACATCCCTGTGGAACGCCTCGTGGCTGGCGTCGCCACGGACAGGGTGCTGTTCGATTTCGCGGAATTCCCGAACTACAATGCGGCGAAGAACGACACGCCTACCGTTCGCGCCACCATTTCGGCCGTGAAGTGGGATCCGAAAATCGGCGAAGACGCGACGGTGATGGTGATGCGGTAGGAGAGGCTGATGAAACCCTTGCTATTCCTCGGCTTTTCATTTCTCGCCATTTGCGCTGCGCTCGCGGGCGAACCGCCCGCGAGCGCTGGGCTGCCGCCTTGGCAGCTCCGGGGCGCGATGCTGGGTTCCGTGACGGAGCGGGATTTCCGCGACTTGTCAGAAGTTGGCGCGACGCTTGTGCGCTACCAGATGTTCGCGGACTGGAATGTCTTCGCGGGCGAGGACGAGGAAGACCGCTTCGCCAAATGGATGGATGAGAAGCTTGACCTTCTTGAACAAGCCATATCCTGGGGGCGGAAATACGGCATTCGCATCTGCGTGGATTTCCATACCTCCCCCGGTGGCTTCACCGATGAGAAGTTCAACTCCAACAGGATGTTTGCGGAGAGGAAATATGAGGACCTCTTTGTCGCGTCTTGGGTGAAGATCGCCCGCCGGTTTAGGGGCAACACGGATGTCATCTACGGCTACGACCTCTTCAACGAGCCTATAGACCGCGAGAATTCGCAGACAAAGACAAGTTGGCGAGCGGTGATGTGCCGCACCATCGAGGCCGTGCGCTCGATTGACAAGGAGACGCCAATAGTAATTGAACCGAACTGCCATGCCTCTCCACGCGGCTTTGACGTGAAGAATGTTTACGGGTTAAAGGGCTTTGAGCCGTTGCCATACGACAATCTCATTTACTCCGTCCACATCTACACGCCCTATGACTATACGCACCAGGGGATTTTCCAGAAAACCGAGGACTATGTTCCGCGCCAGTATCCCGGATGGAGTCGAAAACTCGACCCGAACAGGGTGCGCGTTGCCGGCGATGACGGTGAAGACGACGGCAGCGAAGGCGAACGCTGGGACAAGAATTATTTGAGGCGTGAGATTCAGTCGGTGCGCGACTTCCAACTTGTCTCCGGTGCGCGGATACTCGTAGGCGAGTTTTCTGCGGCAGCATACGCCCCCGGCGCGGACAAGTATCTGCGCGACCTGTGCGAACTCTTTGAGGAATACGGCTGGGACTGGTGCTACCACGCCTTCCGCGAATACCATGGATGGAGTGTCGAGCACGAAGGGCCGGACAAAGACCACCTCGTCCCGGCGAAGGAACTTACACCCCGCGCTAAAGTCCTGCTGGAGTTTCTGAGGCGGGAACCGGCAAAGGGGAATTACGCCCGATGAAAAAACTTCGCAACTCGGTTGCCAGAACGGCTCCGGCCTGCGTTTCGAGAACGTGGCGGTCTTCATGTGCGATGCGGAGCATCCGGCGCGATGCATCGACCTAAGGCGCACGGACGGCGCGGAGATTCGCAACGTCCGCCTGCGCGGAATGGGCGAGCGGTGCATGAACGGCGACTCCTTCCCATACACGAAGTTCGGCCCCTTGCCCATGCCGCAACCTGACGCCATAGGGATTACCTTCACTGGCGGAAGCAACCTGCCTGTCGCGCGCTACGACAACATCCACGCCACCGGATTCGGACAGGCCTTCCAGGCCGGCGGCGAGCATGTCGTATGCTGCGACTGCCTCGCATCGTTCAACCTCTACGGCTGGACGTTCGGGAACTACGCCTTTGGGACGTCGCACGGCGCGGCGGACAACCACCCGATAGTCCTCGTGAACTGCGGAGACGAGCAGAGCGTCCACCTCCCGCTCTTCGCCAAATGTGGCGATGACGGCGGGGCGATTCACGGAATGCAGTCCGTCACGATGGTCGGCTTCAACATCGAGCGTGTCGGAAGCCATGTCATCGGCGGGCAGCTGGGCGACCTCATGCGCGAGACAATCCCCGGAACATGGCGCGGAAAGATCGAATACACCTGGCAGCCGGCGTGGCATGCGACTAATTCTGTCGAACACCGGCTATGGGAAAGCGACGGAAGCGGCAGCGGCTTCGAGACCGTGAACCTCGCGCACCGGCGCGTCGGCACTTCCGAAGAACGCCACCGCTACGCCCCGCACCTTGGGCAAACGTATTTCGACACAGACCTTGGCAAACTCCTCGTCTGCACAGACGCAGCCAAGCGACTCTGGGTCGATGCGATGGGGAATCCGGCGAAATGACTTGGCAAAGGAGTGACGAAAACTGCATGAACGAAAAGTCCACAGATACATCCTGGATGGCCGGCAGCATCGGCGTCAGCTCGCACTGGACCGCCGACACGCTCAGGCGCGACGGCTCGCGCCCCCTTTTCGGCGAGGCCGTAGCCGCCTTCGACCCGCAGACCTACGCCGGCGTCCTCGCCTCGGCCGGCGCGACGCACTGCATCTTCACCCTCGCGCATGCGCGGCAGTTCCTGCCCATGCCCCTTCACGAACTCGACAGGATTTTGCCCGGACGCACCGCTGCGCGCGACCTCGTAGGCGACCTGATTGAGGCGCTTTCCGCGAGGGGGATTCGCCTCATAGCCTACTACAACCACTCCTGCAACGGAGGCAACGACCCGGCGTGGAAGGAGGCCAGCGGCTACGCCGGCGGGGCGGCCGGCGGCGGCCTCGATCGCTTCGCCGACAACATCTGCTCCATCGTAGCCTCTATTTCAGAGCGCTACGGCGACGGCATTTCCGCCTGGTGGTTCGACAGCGGCTATTCCATCGATCCGCGCGGGCCGCATGACACGATCACGTGCGACATGTGCGACTGGCGCTTCCCGTGGGACGCCCTCGCAGCCGCCGCCCGAAGCGGAAACCCGCGCGCCGCGCTCGCCTTCAACTCCGGCGTCGGACAGAACTTCGCCTACACCGACCGCTTCGACTACTACGCCGGGGAGGCCGTCCAGCTCGACGAGCCGTTCGCCCCGCCGCCGCTGCCGGGAAAGCAGGACCACCGCTGGATATGCCTCGACTCGCCGGACTGGGTGTTCGCGAAAGTCCCGCCGGAGACCGGCTTCGAGGTGCCGCCGCGCTTTACCGACGACGCCCTCGCCGCCTACATCCGCGAACACGCCGCCGCCGGACGCATGGTCACATTCAACATCCTCATCGACGCCGCCGGCCGCATCAACCAGGCGCCGCTCGCGCAACTGCGCATCGGCAATCAGGGCTTTCACCCTAAATAACGCAGTTGACCGCCGCGCGCGGAAGCGCGCAGAACAAACCCGAAAACGACTTCACAACAGCGAACCTGATGCTTGTCTTCGAAGACGGCTTGATGCGCCGCATTCCGTTCGATCCGCCTCTCGACGGCTGGGAGAGGCGGCGCGTCTCCCTGCGCGGTGTCGAGGATCTTGTCTCCGCCCGGGCCATCCGCATAGGCGCAAACCCCCGAGGCACAAGCCTTTCGTTGTGGTTTCGCGGCATCCGGCTTTTGCGTTCCACAAGCCCGGCGAATCCAAGCCCTCGTCCCCTTTAGCCTAATCGCAGCAGTTGGCGCGGCTTGAGCCGCGCCAACTGTTTTTTCGGTTTATAATCGCGGAATTCTGGCGAAGGCGTTCCTACGATTCGAGAAGATCGTCGAGTGTCAGGACATTCTGCGCGACCCCCGCATGGGCGCCTGGCTTGATCCCCGCGGCGAAATACCACGCGGAGTTCGCGAAGTTCATGACCGGAAGAGGTCGTCAAGTGTCACGACCGACTGGACTCGTCCGGAATGCGCGTTGCGCACAAGACCAAACGTCGTCAGCATTGTCAGATGCACAGCCTTGCGTGTCCCGGTGGTCTGTGAAAAAACCGCGAGTTTGCGCATCAGCGAGCTTTCGGTCTTGGCGTCGATGGCGTAGGTTTCGGAACAGTATTTCGCCTCGCAGACGTTCACGACATTGTCGGAGCGATCAAGGAGAAGGTCTATTTGCGCGCCGTATGGGAACGTGTCATCGGGGGTGTGGCGCCACGCATAGGCCTCGACGTTCACGCCGGACACGCCAAGGGCCTCCCTGATTTGACGGAGGTGTTGCAGGCAGAGGCGTTCAAACGCCAGCCCCTTCCATGTCGCCCTCGCGTGAGTCTGTGCGGTCGATTGCCAAAACGATGGATCGGCCGTCCTGCCGCCGAGAAAACGGAAGTGGAACAGGGTGAAACTGTCCGTCAGCTGATAGAAGGCGTCGCGCTTGCGCTTGCCCAGGGCCCGGAAGCGTCGCGTGAAGCCGCTGCATTCCAGATTGTCCAGAACGGTTGAAAGGTTGCCGGCGATTCCTGATCCGGCCGCCTCGATGATGTCCGCCCTGGTCATGCCGGACTGTTTGCCCGCGAGGGCGGCCACGACCTTCTCGTACGCTTCGGCGTTTCCGAAAAGCGACTTGTAGATTTCGGAGAACTCGTCCCGCAAAGGGGCGTTTTCCACGAAAAACATCGAATCCACATTCTGGGAAAGGCTCAGTCCCGGCCTTAGACAGTGCCAGTAATACGGGATGCCGCCGAGAATCATGTAGCACTCGGCGATGTCGCCGCGGCTCATTACCAGTCCCTGTTCCTCCGCATACTGTTCGCACTCGCCAAGTGTGAACGGCATCAAGCCGATGCGGGCCGTGACGCGATTGTGCAGCCCCCTTCGGTTCTTGAAAAGGTTTCGGACCATCCACGAAGCGGCGGAGCCGCACACGATGAGCAGGATGTCCTTGCGGGCCGACGCCCATTCGTTCCAGAACGACTCCAGTGCGGAAAGGCAACCGGAGCGCGGAGTGTCCATCCATGGCATTTCGTCGATAAACAGAACCTTTTTCGGCATCTTTGAGGCGTTGACCACGCGCTTCAGGCCGTCAAACGCCTCGTCCCATGATTTCGGGGAAGCGGTCCCCTTGGCGCCCCATTCGGCAAGCGACTTCCCAAAGTGCGCCAGCTGTTCGCGCGCCCCGCCTTTCGGTTTCCCCGTGTGGCAAAAGGAAAAGCGCCCCCCGAACGTTTCGCGCACAAGGTAGGTTTTCCCAACCCTGCGGCGGCCATACAATGCCACGAACTCCGACTCACGGGAGTCATAGAGACGATTCAATTCCTCGCGTTCGCGTTTTCTTCCTATCATTGTCCTATCCTTTCGGGTGACGGGACAAATACTACAATACCCATAGATAAAACTCAAGTCCATGAAGATTATGCACGAAATCAAGTTTTATCTGGCAATAATTCAAAGATAAAACTTGAATTCGTGTAGTGCGCAATCTTCGGGTGTTCGTCGGAATCCGGAGTCAGCGGGGACAGACCCCGCCGCCGCCCCCACACCATCCGGGGGCGGACACAGCAAACCGGCCCCCAATGCGGGGCAGACCACCACGTCTTCGCTCTCTTCACCCGCACCGGCGAGCGCCAGGGCGAACTCCCCGTGAACCCGAACGGCAGCTTCACCCTCCCGAAATCGGCGCACACGATCTACTTTGAAGTCGTCCGCGCCGAGTGACGGAACGGCTTTTCCACTTGCGGTTTCCCCACTGGCACCACGTCGCTTTTTGCATTCCGCCCCGCGTCTTACTAGGATTAGCCCCGCGAACGACAAGGAGAGGACTGCTTGCGGGGGTCTGTCCTCGGCGGCATTACTGTAGCAGGAGGAAGGTGCCTGCCGGCGGGTGCGAGAAGGGGTCGGAGGGATCGGTGCCTTTGCGCCACTCGCGGAGGTTCGCGTAGCCGTCGCCGTCGGGGTCGGCGCCGGGGTCGCGCGCGACGCCGAACGAGTCGAACCAGGAGCGGGGGATGCCGCCAAGGTCGGTGCCGCCAAAGGCGGCGAAGTCGGGCGGCGTTCCGGCGGCGTGGTAGCGGTGGACGAGGTCGTCAACGGCCAGGGTTTCGCGGAACGAGACGGAGGCGACCTTGCGCGCGGCGGTCGCGGCGGCGGGCAGGCGCAGCCAGGAGCCGCCGGTTGGGGACGCGCCCGGCGAGGGCGCGCCGTCTTCGGCCTGGAGCGTCTGGCCTTCGATGCGGATTTGCGCGTAGGCGGTCGGCGCGGCGCTGGTGTAGTCGAAGTCAATGGAGACACGCAGCCAGGTGCCGGAAAGGAAGACAGGCGATGACGCCCGCGCCCCGACGAGTCGCGACCAGACGCGGCCGCCACCGGAGTCGCCGTGCAGCGCCCAGGGGTGGCCGCCTTCGTCGAAGGCGAGGCGCAGCTGCACGGAGGGGTCGTCGTCGATGCGGTCGCGCCAATCGGAGTCGGCCGCGGCGGTCATCCGGACGAGCATGTCGAAGCTCTGGTTGTCGCGGGCGAAGGCGTCGGCGTAGGCGCGGGTGGCGTCGTTGCCGTCCAGAGTAAGGAGGCGCGCGTGGGTTTCGTCGGGCAGCGGGACTCCGGGCGGGTTGCCGATGTCGGGCGCGCCGGCGGCGACGCGCCCGTCGCCGCTCCAGCCGGGAAGCTGGTCCGCCGCGGTGCCGACGGCGAATGCCTCGAAGGAGTCCGCGCCGAGCGTGGTGTGCCCGTCGGCTGCGACGTCGATGTAGGCGGTGACGTTTCCGCCCTCATCGGTTTCGTAGTGGACGGACGCCGTCCAGCCGACGGGCGCGGCGCCGTCGGAAACGGCGACTGCGCCCGCCGAGACGGGGCCGGGAACGGTGACGGTGGCGATGCTCTGCGCGGAGGAAAGCGATCCCGCCGGAACGCAATAGACGACGCGCCCGCCGTCGATGGCGGAGACGAACTGCGCGGTGTCCATGTCCACCCGCACTTCGCCCTGCGCGACTGCGATGCGGCCGTCGCCGGTGATGTCGCCGTCGAGGACGAGCGTCCCGTCGCCGGTTTTGAGGAAGACGCCGGAAAGGGGGGCGGCAAGCGTGAAGGTCTGCCCGGCGGGGACGTCGATGCGGGCCGTGCCGTCGGCGGAGGAGAGCGCGCGGGCGGTCGCGAAGACCTGCCCGTCCACGAGCGGCGCCAGCGCCGCGCCGTCGCGCAGCACGATGGCGCCGGCGCCCGACGGGCCGGCAAGGGCCGCCGCCGCGAAACGTGCCGTGACGGCGGCGCCCTTCACTTGGTATTGCCCGGCGTATGCCGATGCGCCGCCCGTGACGGAGATGTCGAGCGTGGCGTTCGCGGCGGCTTCGGCCGCAATGGCCGTGCCGGACGCGCCGGTGAGCGTCGCCGCGAGTGTGAAGCCGCGCGTGCTGTCGGGATCGGCGCGGAAGGCAAACGGCCTGGAAGCAGTCGTGCGCACGGAGACCGCCCCCGCAAGGGTTTCGCCAAGGCTCCCCGTCGAGCCGGTGAGTCGGCACGACCCGCCGTTGAGGCGCAGGTCCGGGACGGCGAAGGTCGAACCCCAGCCGAGGAGGCGCAGCATTCCCGCAGTCCCGCCATTCGCCTGCCCGAGCGTCAGCGAACGCCCCGCGAAGACGGTTTCGACGGGCGCGTTGGTCGTCCAGAGGCCCGGCTCTTCGCCAAGCGCCACGATGTAGTCGGCGTCCGCGTGCGGGGCGGCGCCGTCCAACCAGCCCCCGGCCACGGAGGCCGACTGCACGCCCCAGCCGTCGGCGGCGACAAGGAACACGGCCCCCGCGTCGGGATCGGCGGCGCCGTGGACCGCCTCGTAGATCGCGTTGCGGTAGGCCAGGTAGGCGGGCTTGGGCGAGAAGTCTGCGTGGACGATGCCGAAATGAGATTCCTCCTGGTTGGTGTCGAGCGCGACTTCCGGCGCCCGGAACTCGTAGATGAAAAGCTTCTCGACGCCCTTCGAGACCGCGAGCGGCACGAGCGCGGCGACGTATTCCGCCTGCGCGGCCTCGGACACGGCCCCCGACGCCCCGGCCGTGTACCAGCCGATTTCCGTGATCCAGATCGGTTTGCCGGAGTCGCCGTTGGAGTTCATTTTCGCGCGGACGCGGTCGATCCAAATCGGGATGGACTGCGTGGTCTTGGTGAGGCCAAGTAATCCCGACGACGTTTCCCACTCGGCCGCTGGCGCGCGCTGGCCGTTGTAGGGGTGGAAGTTCATCACGTCGAACGCGCCCTGCGCCCCGGCGGAATAGAGGTCGTCCAGATAGTCCGACGGATCGCCGGACAGTCCTCCGAGGACGACGCGGATCGACGGATCCACGGCCTTGACCGCCGCATAGGAGCGCTGAAGTAGCGCGACGTATTGCGCCGCGGTGCCAGACCAGGCATTGGCCATGTTCGGCTCGTTCCAGATTTCGACGGCGCTGATCCGGTCCTTGTAGCGCGTGACGAAGAGCCGCACGAATTCGCACCAGCCGTCCAGGTCGTTGAACGCCTTTGCGCCCGTCCAGGGGTTGTCGCCATTGAGGATGGGCAGGACCGAGACGCCGTGCGCCTCGGCGGAATCGAACACGCAGTCGAAGTCGTACCAGTTGTATTCGCCTTCGGTTTCCCATGGCCAGGTGCAGCCCATCCAGCGGAAATCGGTGCGGACCCAGCGGATCCCGGCAGCGCGAAGGCCGGAAAGCACCGTGTCGCGGCGCTGGAACTCGCCGCCGAAGATGTCGGTGCGGACCGACACGTGCTCGCAGACGCCGAACATCTCCGGGTCGGCGAGAGCCGACGCCGAACGCGGCGCAAGAACGACGGCGGCGGCGATGGCCGACGGAAGGGCTAGTGAGAAATGACGGATTGCAAGTTTCATGTTTTCCTTCTCCCGATTGCCTTCGATTGTTCTCAACTGCCTTCTCCCGACTGCCTTCGACGGCGATCGATCGCTATCGATCACTATCGACGGCCTTCTGCTGCTGCGCCGCCGCGCGTTCGGCGAGCGCATGAAATGCGGCTTTGGGCGCGAAGTCTGCGTGGACGATGCCAAAGTGCGATTCGCGGTCGTCGGCGGCCTTTTCGGGCGCGCGGAACTCGTAGAGGAACAGGCGCTCCACGCCATGCCGCGCCGCGACGGGGAGCGCGCGCAGGATGTAGTCGGCCTGCTCGCGCTCGCTATTGCCGCCTTTTTCGACCGACATGTTGCCGGAGAGAATGACGGCCCCCCTGTAGTCGCTCCCGAAGCGATAGACGCAAGCGCCGATGCCAACGTGTCCGTCGCGTCCGGCGGCCGTGAGGAGCGGCACCATCTCGTCGCCCTCCCGGAGCCGCGCGGCGTCGAAGAACCGATGGCACGGGAACCCATTGAGGTCGTTGTGGAGACCGGCCGCAATTCCTTCCGGCGTGGCGCGCACCGTTGACGGCGACGAAAGCCCGTTCTCCTTCGACGGAAAGACGAGGGAGATGCGCAGCGCCTCCCAGGCCGCCTCCCGCGGCTTCCGGCCGTCCGCAAGGCGATCGGCGGACTGCCCGCCGCTGTAGGCGAACCACATCGGCGCGCCGCCGAAATCGACGAGCGTCCCGCCCGCCGCCACGAAGTCGCGCACGGCGCCGAGCGTCTCCAGCGGGAAGGCCTCGGCAATGGGATACACGACGAGGTCGAGCGCGCCGGCCTCCAGCGCCGCGACGAGACCGGCTGGCGTGTAGGCCTCGGCGGTGGAGCCGCCGGGCAGGATGGCGCGAAGTCCGGCGGCGATGGATTCGGCGGCGGCCGTGTCCTCGGAGATGCCGACGCAGCCCGCGCGCCAGACGCGGCGCTCCGGCTGCGCCACGCGAAGCCCCGCGAGCAGGAGGTTCTGCTCCGGCAGCGCCGCCGTGTGCGTGGGCCAGCCGATTTCGGTGATCCAGATCGGCTTGCCGGCGTCGCCATGTCGCGCCATGACGCCCCGGACGCGCCCGAGCGCCTCGTCGAGGAAGTGCTCCGGCGGCTGCGGGGCGCAGTAGGGGTGGATGGCGAGAATGTCGAAGAAATCCTTCGCCCCGGCGCGGTAGGCGGCGTCAATGAAGTTGGAGTCCGCGCCCGCCGTGCCGCCAAAACACACGCGCGCAGCCGGGTCCGCGGCCTTGATTTCCTTGTAGGCCGCGCGCAGCGCCGGCACGTAGTCGGCGGCATTCGGGTTCGGCCAGAACGAGCCGATGTTCTCCTCGTTCCAGATTTCCCAGACCGGAATCCGGCCCGCGAAATGCGCCGCGGCGGCCCGAACGAACGCCCGCCACTCGGGGAGGTGGTCGCCCAGCGGCCACGCCCACTTCGGTGCGCCGTGGAGGATGGGAAGCACGGCAAGACCCTGCGCCGCCGCGTCGTCCACAACGCGGTCGTAGCGCGAAAAGTCCGGCGCCGCGTCGGGCGACGGCTGGCAGGCGCGCCAGTCGAAGTCGCTGCGGACGCACTCCAACCCCGCGGCGCGCATCATGAAAAACGTCATGTCGCGGTCGCCGAACTCGTCGCGCGTCACATGGGCGCAGGCGCCGAGAGCCGGGAAAGCGGTCTCCGCCCGCGCCGCCGCGCCGGATTCGGCGCGGCACAGCGCTGCGGCGAGGAGAAGGACGGTGGACCGTGCGAACTTCATGGCGGTGGTCTGGATTGCCTCGATTCCCTAGGACTTCTAGAACATCTAGCTCCTCTAGAACTCCTAGCTCCTCCAGACTACCGGAACGTGATCACCGTGCCCCTGCCAGAGAGCGGCAGGTCGCCGGAGATGGATAACATGTGGTGGTATGTGAAGAGGTTCACGTTGTTGTTGGCCGGAGCGGGCGAGAAGACCATGTGGACGGTTCCGTCGGCATCCGGGACGACATCGGCGCAGGTAGCCACCTGCGTGGTGTTGTTCAGCGGGTTGAGCGTGGCCATGACGGCGTTTTGCCCTTCGCACCAGTAGCGCGCCGAGCGATTGTCGGAGACATTTGCCCGGTAGCCAAAGAACCGGAACGTGTAGGGGCGGTTCGGCTTGAGCCCCGCCACGTCGTAGGCCACGTAGGCGCGGTTGGTGTTGCCGCTCCACTGAATCTGCACCCAGAGGCCATGGAACCATTTATAGTCGGAGTATCCGTCGTTGAAATCGGCTGCGTCGCCGGTGAGGGTTCCCTGGAAAGTGCTGCTGGGTTTGTTGCCGTTGGGATAGAGACCAAAGGGCTGGACTGTGACAAGCGAGATGTCGGTGGGGATGTTGTCGGAGGTGCGGAAGCCGGTCTGCACGGCACTGCGGCTGTAGAAGGTCTCGTTTGAGGCAATGTTCCAGATCTTGGTCGGAGCGACCGGTTGTCCGTCGAGTGCGAAATACAACGCCTTTGACGGGTAGGCGGCGTCTTTCTCGAAGACAGCGGTCCAGGTGGCCGAGGAGGTGCCGGGAATCGTGAGCGGGTTAGCTGTTGCGGTGGCGGCCCCGGGCGAGGTCCAGCCGACGAAGCGGTATCCGGCGGCGGGGGTGGCGGTGGCGACCATCGTGTCGGAAGCGGAGAGGTATCGCGCGAGGTCGGACGCCTCGCCGCCGACGGTGGCCGAGACGCTGCCGCCGTCCGTCGCGGCGACGGCCACGGCGTGGTCGCCGGAGGTCATCGTCTCACGGGAAATCTTCATCGCGAGAAGATATGCGTAGCCTAGGTTGTTGCCGGCGCCTAGCGCGATGGTGATGGTGGCGTTGCCGTATTCGTCGGGGCGGATGCCGGTGACCATGGCAACAGAGGAGGCGTTGTTGTAGGCGTCGAGGGACGCTGTGCCTGTGGTGGCTCCCGTGACGGTATAGTCAGTGGCGGCGCATGCTGTGGCGCTGTCGCCGTTGCGGTTGGCGCGGCAGGCAACGAAGGTGAACGAATAAGTGCAGTTGGGATAGAGGCCGGAGACGGTGGTGGTCGTGGTTTGGGAGAGGTATATCTGGCCTCCGTAGCGTGCCTTGTCAAACTCGGCCGCGTCACCGGTGAAAGTCAAGCCCGTGTTGCCGTTGTTTTGATTTGGCAATGCACCCATGCTCACATGGGTGGCGTTTCCTAGGGCGTCTTTGAGAAGCGTTGGAGCCGACGAGCCGAGACCGAGCAAGTTCCAGGTTTGGGAAGACGAGGATGGCAGCGTAAAGGTGTCGATGTAGATGTCCTGAGCGGCGAGGGCGTCCATCTCCTCAATCTTCATGGCGGATAGGTAGGCCCATTTGGCGGACGTGGTGTTCGCATCGGCCGCCACTACGGTGAACTCCGCCGAACCGTCTGGGAGCGGGGCGATGCCGGGGATGCGGGCGACGTGCGTCGTATTCGTTTTCATGAGAAGGGACGCCGCCCCCCGGTTGGCGCCGACGACGGTGTAGCGCGCGGAGTCGTCGTCGTTGCTGCTGTAGCGCTGCGCGACAAAGGAGAACTCGTAGAGCTTCGCCGGATCGAGACCGGTGACGCGGGCGCGGATGAAGGCCTCCTGGTCGTCCAGGCCGTAGCCGGAGGTGCCCTGGGCGCACATGGCGGCGCAGCAGCCGCTGCCGGCGGAGCGCCCGGGCTCGAACTCGGCGGCGTCGCCGGTGAAGGCGGTGCCGGCGTTGTTCCAGGGGCCAAGGGCGGGTGACATGACGAGAAGGCCCACGGATGTGGCGTTGCCCTCGCTATCGACGAGATTCTTGTGGAGGATCGGGGCGTGGCCGTTGACTATGTCCAGGCCGTTCCACCCCGTGGGCATCGTCTTAGTGGAAGGCGAAATGTAGATGGCCGTCCCGGCTTGTGCCGCAGACAATGTTGCGAACACGGTGACGAGCGCCAGGGCGCGTGGAATGCGGCGTGAGCCGACGGAGAACGGTAGGTGCTTCATGGACGATTCCTTCTGTTTTCGGTGTAGGCGCTGCAGGGGCGGTGCCCACCATTAGGAACCGCCACCGCATTTCGACACGGCAAATGATAGCAAACGGAATCGGTGCAAGTTAACAAATCAACCGATGAAATAATTAACAAATCAACCGATGGAATTTTGGCGTGAAAAGCGCTGGCGGAAACGCCGCTCCGCGCTGCCGCGCATTGCGGCTCAATGGCGGGCCTTTGCCGATGTCGATAAAGTTGTGCCGCTCAGGGCGAGCGTCCAGGCGCGAACCGTAGTGCCGACGTGGCGCTTGAAGGCGCGGCTGAAATCGACATGCGAGCCAAAGCCGCAGGTGTCGGCGGCGTAGGATGCGGACTTGCCTGCGCGAAGGAGGTCATGGGCGCGGGCAATCCGGGTGTCGTGGATGACATTCAGGATCGAGCGGCCAACGACACGGCGGAAGAGGAGATCGGCCTGTGATCGGCTGATGCCCATCTCCCGGACCACTTTCGGGGGCGCGAAGCCAGGTTCGCAGGCGTGGAGGCGAATGAACTCCATGGCGCGAGCGATGCGGCGGTCGGCGGCAAGGAAGGTCGAGGCCCGCCGCACCACGTGCAGGGCCGGCATGGCGAGCGACGCCGGGCGTCGGCGCGGAGAGGCCATCCATTCCGCAAGGAGTTTGGCAGCGGCGCGCCCCTCGCCCTCCAAGTCGCGGCAGATGCTGGAAAGCGTCGGCGATGTGGCCTCGCAGATCTGCTCGAGGTTGTCCACGCCGATGATGACGAAATCATGCGGGACATCCCAGCCGCGCACGGCGCAGATGCGGAGCGCGGCTTCGCCCAGCGTGTCGTTCACGGCAAAAAGTCCGCATGGCCTGGGCAGAGAGTCGAGGAACGGTGCCAGATAGGCCACAAAGTCCATCGCGCCGCCCTGCCGCCAGGCAGGGAACGGATGGAAGGACTTCCCCGCCTCCGTCACAAGACGTTCAAAACAGTCGCCACGTTCACGGCTCCACGGCGGGTTGCCCGGAAAGGGCAGGAAGGCGTAGTCGCGGAAATCGGAGCGGAAGAGCTCGCGGGCCGCCAGACGGGCGTAGGAATCCGCTTCCCCGCAAACGAACACAGGAGAAAAGCCCGCAGGGACGTGAGAGGCGTCTTGCCGGTCGATAAAAACGGCCGGGAGGGAGCGGCGACCAGGACCGCGCAGGGCGTCTGCCGGGAGGGCGTTGAAGACGACGATGACGCCATCGGGCCGGACGCTCCTGACAACCTCTGCGAACGTCTCGCCACCGGGCGACCGGATGAACACAGGTGAAACGCCGCGGTTGCGCACGCACTCCACAACGGACACTTCAAGTCGCAGCGCATTTGCCGCATCCAGGATTCCCGCCAGCAGTCGCGACTCGAGCATCCCGCCAACGGGCTGGAAAACGATGATCTTTTTCCGTGTCATCCAAAGCGTGGACAAAGTCTGTCTTCCTTGCGTCAGCGCCAAACGAAATCGGGAACCCGGTCTTTCTTGAGGCCGATGGTACCACTTTGCCTGTCCCAAGGCAAGACCTTCTCCGCGCGAGGGCGCGACCAGAAACTGTCCATGCAACGGAACGCAAAGAGCGCCAGGAAAATGGCGGCCGTGGCATCGAACGCCGCCGTTGGCGGCTATGCCACAAGCCGCCATTTTCAGTCCACTGCTTTTGGCCCGACAAAAAAAGCGGGCCGATTGTGTCATAGCCGCGCAGCGGCGTTCGATGACACATCGGCCCGCGCGATTGCGGCCTTTGCGTTCTGACAAAGCTTGGTCACACCTGCAGCTTGGCATTGCTTGGCATGCGCCAAGCAATGTGGTAGCATCGAAAGCGTTGACGACACTCCGAAAGAAGGTTGTCGCGGCGAGCATGAAACCGACGATTCTCTATTTCAACTACCGTGAAGAGGACCCGACGAAGCGGCTTAAGCTCGCCGGGGTGCGGCGCTACGCCGCCGCGGGGACATCGCACCGGGCCAGCGCGCCGACCTGGTTCTGGTCGATGCCGACCTTGATCCGCACATGGCGTTTGTCTCCGGCAGGGGGGGGGAATTTGGAATCTCTATCCCCATTAGACCAATGTTGCCAATGTGCGAATGCTGCCAGTTTCCAATTTCGCCATCATTGGAAATTGGAACTGGCAACTGGCAACACTTTCACATTGGCAACATTATCTATACACTCATGAAGCCGGGGCCGTTCCCGCCGAACTTGGTGGTCAACGGGGTCTGTCCCCATTAGTCCCCATTAGACCAATGTTGCCAATGTGCGAATGTTGCCAATTCCAATGTTGCCAGTTTCCAATTTCGCCATCATTGGAAATTGGAACTGGCCACTGGCAACACTATCACATTGGCAACATTATCTATACACTCATGAAGCCGGGTTCAACGGGGTCTGTCCCCATTAGTCCCCATTAGACCAATGTTGTCAATGTGCGAATGTTGCCAATACCAATGTTGCCAGTTTTCAATTTCGCCATCATTGGAAATTGGAACTGGCCACTGGCAACACTTTCACATTGGCAACATTAGCTAAACGCTCATGAAGCCGGGGCCGTTCCCGCCGAACTTGGGGGTCAACGGGGTCAGTCCCCATTAGTCCCAGGGGCGTTCATGACGGGCACCGTTATGGAATAATGCCGCTCCACTTGCTTGTTCATTTCTAGCAGGGACAGACCTCAACGGTTCATTTGGATGCCCTTTCTTACACAGTCGCGCGAGCCCCGCGCAGCCGGCGTTTCGCCGCTCAGACGGAATGGGCGGCAAGCCAGGCGTCCATACGCCTCATGGGGTTGGCGAGCCATGGCGCATTCCATTCGTAGTCGCGGGGGACTCGTGCAAGTTCCATCTCCAGGCCCTTGGCGAGCGGCATGAGATCGGATTGCGACCTGCCCGTTGCCGTCAGAACCTTGGAGTTGTCGATGATGCGGTTGAAGAGGCGGTCGTTCCGCAGCTGCCAGGCGGCGCCAAGGTTCCAGGGGTCGGCGATCAGGATGCGCAGGTAGTCCTCCTCCGGTGCCCAGACGGCCTTCAGGCCGCGCAGGGAGGCGTAGATGTCGGCAATCTCGCCCCAGGTGTGGTTCTCCGCCGTCGCCAGGGTGAAGGCCTCGCCAAGCGCCTTGTCGTTGAAGAGAAGTTTCGCGAGGAAGCGGGCGTTGTCTCCGGCCCAGGTCATGGTGCCGCGCACGCCCCGCGCCGTTTCGGGCAGCACGACCGCCTTGCCCTTGTCGGTGCGGCCCACGACGAGAGGGGCCTCGAGCGTCACGAGTTGGAAGCGGTAGGTCGAGTAGGTGATCGACGGGCGGACGATTGTCCAGTTGCGACGGGCGAGGGCGCGAAGGATGCGCTCGCCGCGCGCCTTGTAAACGCTGTAGTCGTCGGAGTTGCGGAGGATTGTGTCGTCGGCGGTGTCGATGAGGAGTCGCGCATCCTCCCGGACCGGGACGTCCTTGCCGTCATAGACGCGGTAGCTCGAAAGGTAGATGTAGTGGCCGCAGGAGGCGGCCATGAGCGGGAGCTTGCGCGCGACTTCGGCCGTCGGGTAGATGAGGAAGTCCACGATGCCGTCGTAGTGCTTTTCAAGGAGCGGGAAGAGGAAGGCGTCCTCCTTGGCGTTGCCTTGAATGCGGGTGACGCCGGGCGGGTCGGCAGATGGGTCCGGGGCGTCGAGCGACACGGCATCGACGGCGTAGCCTTTTCCGGCAAGAAGCGGGACGACGTAGCGCCCCATGGCGCCAGAGGCGCCGAGAACGAGAACTTTTTTCATGGCAGTTATTCAGTTGTGCTATCGCACGACAATGACGAAGGGGTTGGGACCGCAGCCGAGGAACTGCGAGGGGTCGAGGACGCCCTTTGAAAAGCGCAACGCGTCCATCTTGAACTGGATGTTCGGTTCATCGTGGGGGCCATCCCCTACCGTCAGCGTGTGGGCTCCAAAACAGTATGGTATTCGCGCGTTCACGGTCTGCATATGGGTTCGACCAGTGAGAAGAGGTCGGAGAGGGCCGCTGTGGCAAGGCATTCCACGGTGTCAGCCGCGCCGTAGTAGATCTTCACTTCGCCGTCATCTTCGAGGATCATGCCGCCAGGGAAGATGACGCTACCCCGGAAGCCGCGTGTCTCGTAGTCCGTTTCAGGTGCCATGAGCGGTTCGCGCGACATGCCGATTACCTTCGAGGGGTCTTCCAGGTCAAGGAGCATCAGTCCCGCGAGGTATTCCTTGCGCCAGCCTCCCTCCCACGAATAGAGGTCGCTTTCGCTGCGGCGGACGGCGTGGAAGGTCGCGAGCCAGCCGCGCGGGGTCTTCACCGGCGGCGCGGCGGGGCCGATCTTGCTGTTGGCGAACGGGACGCGCTCCGCGCCCAGCACAAGCCGCGACTCGCCCCAGAAGCGCAGGTCGGGCGATTCGGAGAGCCAGATGTCGAAGGCTTCCTTCCCCGCGCCGCGCGAATAGACCGGCATCGGACGCTCCAGGCGCACGTACCTGCCGCCGATCCTTTCAGGAAACATCGCCATGTTGCGGTCGTCGGGGACGGAGAGCGACAGGATGTCGAACTTCTCGAAGTCGTTTGTGGTGGCGACGCCGCCGCGAAGGCCGTGCTTCGTATCCATCGCAAAGCAGAGGATGGGCCGCCCCTCGACGATTGTGAGGCGGGGATCGTAAACGCGAAGGATTTCCTCGTCGCGCATCTGGAAGACCGGCTTGGGCCCGACCTCCCAATGCACTCCGTCGGCGCTCGTGGCGATGCCGATGTTGGTGGAGAGGTGCGGCCACTGGCCGGTGGCGTGAATTTCGCGCCAGCTCTGCTCCGTCTGGCCGTAGTCGTTGCGGAAGAGCATGACGTAGCGACCCTGCCACTTGGCGACGCCGGCGTTGAAGACCAGGCTCGCGTCGTATGGAACGTCCTTCGCGGAGAGAACCGGATTGAGGGAATGTCGTTGGATGATGTTCATGGCCTTGTTATTTCGTAGTAGAGACGGGCTTTTCCATCCGATCCGCGGACAGAGGCGGTGAAGGAAAGTGTGCCGGATGTGGCGACGGCGCCATCGCCGTCGCGCGACGACGGGGGCGTCGTCGCCACATTCCACTCGCATGGAATCTCGCCAAGGCGACGGCCATCGGTGGAGAGGGGGAAAACCTGGCATTTGCCATTTGTGGACAATCGAAGTGATATCTTCGCCGTGCCGTCGGCCACGAGCGGCGCGGCGCCTTTCTTGAGCGTGGTCTGGAAGGTTTCGTCCGAGAACTCGCTACCTTCGGATTGGAGGTCGGTGAGGTGCATGACGAGAATGCGGCGCGCGGTCGCGAGCGGGCGCATGTCCGGATCGACTGACGTGGCGCAGACGGTGGCCCGGGAACCGGAGAGCGTGAACGCTAGTGGCCCGGATTCGACGCGGCCGCTTTCCGGAAAGGCGAAGCCGCCGCACGTGCGCGGCGTCACCACGGTGAGGAGGCGGCGCACATGCAGATCGGAAACGACGCGGAACGAAAGGAGCGGCGTTTCAAGGGAAGTTTTGTCGCGGTTCATGGCTCTGAACGCTGGCGGACCAACTTGAAGGTTCGCATCGCAAATGGCGAAAAGGCAATTGGTTTCCCCGTATCGACTTCCCCGAGATCGTCCCACTCCATGAGGTTTGTCTCAAAGAGGCGCCCTGCCCCCGGCGCAATCGTGACAGTAGCCTCGCACCGGACGCCGCGCTGCTCTACGAGGCGCACCATGAGCGCATCCTCCTTTTCGGCGCGCTTCAGCACGGCGAATTCGACAGGCCCGGAGACCCGGAGGGGAAGCGGCGACAGCAAATCGGAGCCGACCGCTTCGGAACGGACGGCCAGTCCCTCGAAACGCTCCACACCTTGATTGATGGCTGTGGCATGGGCAAGAACATCGGATGAAGCGAGGTCGCCCGTGTGCGGAAGAAACGAGTAGGTGAACCGATTCAGGCCCCGGTCGGCGTCAGGATCGGGATTTGAAGGTGCGCGCAAAAGCGAAAGCGATAGTTCGTGGCCCTTTACGCGATAGCCATATTTGCAGTCGTTGAGAAGTGCAGCGCCGAAGTCGCGCTCGGACAGGTCCGCGAAACGCTGCCCCAAGCACTCGAACTGCGCATGCTGCCATTTTGTGTTGTCGTGCGTAGGTCTGGCGACTGTCCCGTATTGGATTTCATAGCGCGCTTCCTGCGACTCAACCGCCACGGGGAACGCCACCCGCAGGAGGCGATGGTTTTCCCGCCAGTCGATTTCGGTCTCGAAGTCGAGCCGCTTTGAACCTGATTCGAGCCAGATGGCTTGCTTGAATGGGCTGCGGCCAATGAATCCATTCACGAGAAACCCGCAACGCACCGGGCCATCGACGGATTCGACAGCGTTGATCACGGCCTCGTCGGTGCGCATGTCGATTGTGTATTCCTCGATGTCCCATGCGTCGGAGCTGTGCGGTATGTCCTCGAAGAGTTCCAGCCGGTTGGCGGGTTCCGCGCCAGAAACGATGTGGCGGCCCGTCTCCTTGTCGAAGCACTCCGTCAAGCGCATCGTCGCGCGGTCGAAAGCGTAGCGGATGCGCGGATTTTCGAGAACGCAGACATCAGCCTCCGCCTTCATCGTGTGTGCCGCGCATGGTTTTCCCTCCGCGCGCATCAGCGTGGCGAAGGAAAGTGGCGAGACTTCGACGGCGCACGTCGCGATGCCATCGGGGCCAATCTGCGAAGGGAGCAAGATTCCGCGATGCGTGGCGGCGCCCCACCCGGCGGGAAGGGGCACGACTCCGAAGAACGACTGGGAGGTCGGGTTGAAGAGCGTGAGCGCGTTTGGGTCGCTGGCAAGGAGACACGACGCGGCGTCGTGCTGAAGTTCCTTGAGGCGTTCAGTCACGGCCCGAACCTGCGGCACCTGCTCTTCGTAAACACGGTGTATGGACGAACCGGGAATGATGTCGTGGAATTGGTTTACGAGAAACCTCTTCCAAAGATCGGCGAACTCTTCTGCCGGATACGAAAAAGGACAGGCGGCGCCGGGTCGTCCTGCCGGATATGCCGCTGCCGCGCACAGCATTTCGGCGGCGCGGAACGCCTCCTCCGCGCGACGGTTCCAGAACTTCATCGCGGACTGCGTGGTGAAGGTGCCGCGGTGGCGTTCGAAATAGAGTTCGCCATCCCAGGTAGCGAGCTTTCGGCCATAGGCCGCCATTTTTTCCAATGCGGGCTGCGCGAACGCGAAACGGACCGGCGGACAGCCATTGAGATGCCGGCAGCGAAGACCTCGCTCAATGTAGTTTTCGGAGGGCCCGCCGCCGCCGTCGCCGATGCCGAAAAGGCTGATCGCCTCCTGGACCAGCCCCGCTTCGGCGTTGTTCGTCTCGTGTCGCCGCAGCGACGAAGGAAGAAGCGTGGCGTTGTATGTGTCTTCCGACGGGAAGTGGGCGAGGACGGCGGAGCCGTCGATGCCACGCCACCAAAACGTATTGTGAGGGAATTTGTTGTAGAGGTTCCACGACAGTTTCTGCGTGAGGAAGTAGCCAATGCCTGAGCGCCGGAGTATCTGCGGAAGATTTCCGGAGTAGCCGAAGACATCGGGAAGCCAGAGGTTCCGCACGTCAATGCCGAATTCGTCGCGGAAGAAGTTCTTTCCGATGAGAAACTGCCGCACAAGCGACTCTCCCGACGGGATGTTGCAGTCGGCCTCGACCCACATGCCACCCTGAATCTCCCAGACGCCGTCCGCAACGGCCTTTTTCACCTTCGCGTAGAGGGCCGGGTAGAATCGCTTTGCAAAGTCGTAGAGCTGGGCCTGCGAAGCGCCGAACTTGTAGCCTGGGTAGGCGGCGATGTTGTGGATTTGGCTTGCAAACGTGCGCGCGACCTTGCGGATTGTCTCGCGTATGGGCCAGAGCCATCCTGTGTCGATGTGGGCGTGGCCGATGGCGGAGACGTCTGGCGCGGAGGGGTCTGGCGCAAGTGCGTAGAGGCGTTGCATTTCGGCGCGGGCGGCTTCGACACCCTGCGTCGCCAGGGCGGTCTGGGCTTCGCTCGCGATGCGCAGCGTCTGCATTCTGCGGGCCGTGCCGGACGGCAACGACTTCGCAAGGTCGAGGGCGATGGTGAAATCCAGCCACAGCTGCCATTTTGCGTAATCAAAGCGGGATGCCCGCGCGACGACGAGTCTCCCGTCAAAGGTTCCGTGGCGCTTCGTCTTGTCGTCGATCCAAGCGGGGTCGCCCGGCAAAGCAAGACCGAAGAGTCCGTTTGCCCCAGTTTCGACCCACAGATTGATCTCCTCACCGCCCTTGGCGTCCCGGAAAATCGGAAAAAGGTTCTTTGAATAGTCGGCGTCGAAAACAGACCCGCTGGTGAGGCCGTATATGGGGCATCCGTCGGCGTCGAATACGCAGGCCTCGCCCCCGAAATCCAGCCGCAGAACGACTGGGCCGCGCCAGTCTCCTGGAAGCTTGCCGGTTATGTGGAACCAGCCGCAGTCCCAGGCGTCGCCCCAATGGTCGCCCTCGGCCACGGGGCGATAGTCTAGGGCGAGCCGTTCGGCGAAAGGCACGGGTTCGGGCGTCACGGCGCATGTTGCGCCGAGTCGGACAAAATCGCCGAGAATCTGGTGCTTCAGGTAGGTGATGGAGGTGGTAAGCCTGTCGATGTGGCGGTCTGCGTAGAAATGGCTCATGGTGGTATGGCATACGGGAATGGGAATTCACCGTTCGTAGGCGCGGGAGATGTCGGCGGAGTCGTTGACGAGTTCTTCCTTCACGACGGGATCGCGGATGATGCCGGATCCGCCCGGTTCGGCAAGGAGGACGGCGTTCATCGACTTCGCGTTGCCGAAGCCGACCCTCATGCCCGTGCAGATGGCGCGGAACGGCCCCTCGCACCGGATGGCCGCGTGGCGCATCCCCGGATTCGGCGCATACCAGAACGCCGTGCAGTCCCGCAGGGCGCAGACGCCGCTCTTTTCGCGGAAGAGCCAGCCGGTGGAAAACTGGTCGGAATACGAGAACAGGTAGGTGTTGTTGGCGCCGCCCTCGTCGAAGCCGATGCCCTCTTCGTAGAGTTCGGGCGGACACGACCAGAGCGGGTGGACGTTGGTGAAGCGGTTCCCGCCCGCGCGGACGCGAACGCCCGTCATGCAGTCGTAGATGCGCATGTTGGCGAACGAGTTGTCATGCGCCTCGACGAGCAGTCCGACGGAGTCCGGCGCGCGGTTGCCGACGACGTGCACGTCGCGGATGTCGCAGTCGGAGGAGCCGCTGTTGGCGCCGTGCAGGATGTGCAGCCCGATCCTCACGTTCTTCATGGAGACGTTCTGGACGCGCGTCTCGCGCCCGGATTCGATGGCCACGCCGTCGGCGATTCCAGAGCCGTCGAGGATGCCGCCGTAGAGGCCGTACACGCTCCCCGGTGCGCGGATGTCACGCGACGGGTGGGTTCCGCCGAGACGCACAAGTGGCTCCCTGCCCGGGAAATCCGGCGCGGCCTTCAGGATGGCGAAGTCGTCAAGCCGCAGCGACACGGCGAACGGTGGCGCGGCCGGCGTGACAACGGGGTGCGAGAGCAGATACGTGCCGTCGGGGATGTGAATCGTGCGATTCGGGCTGGCGTCGATGAGCGACTGGAGCGCATCGGCCGCATCCCCGCCGGGAGCGGGGGCGAAGACTACGAAAGACGATGGCTGCGCCCCCGCGCCCCCCAAAGGCGCGGCGTCCGCGCCAGCCGAATCATCAATGAAAAGGACGCATAGGAAAACGCAGAGGAACGCAACGTTTTTCATTCTCGTTGGCTACCTTATCGTCATCACGGTGGGGTTGTCGGTCTTGACGAAGGTCTGGCGCGAGTGGACGACGGAAAACGCTGCGTTCGTGACCGTGCCGGACGTAAACGTGCCGTTCCCCGTGCTGCCGACGAACTTCATTGTCGCCCGGTCAAGGAATCCCACTTTGTTATCCGCGATCCTCACAGCCGGGACGTAGTCGAGGATGGCGTTGCCGTTTGCGTCGTCGAACCGGACGTATGACCACCAGCCGTAGAGAAAGCGACTCTTGGGAGCCCATGTGCCGACATACATGTTCACGCCGCTTTCGCCCACTGGGCCGGCCTCCAGTCCGGACATCACGACAGCGCCGTTCAGCATGAACACCTGGTTCGTGAACGCCACGTCGTTTATGGAAGTGGTGCTGACGGATGGGCGGGTGCTCGGTTTCTCGGTTCGGTAGTTCCAGTACCACGAATCGAATTTCGCGTTGTTCATCCCGATAGTGAATCCTGTTCCCCGGTTCGGGTTGTTTTGAAAGTCCTTGTCATATGTGCCGATGAAGTTGCTGAACGTTCCGTTGTTGTCCGGCGAATTCTCGTTTCCGTAGAAACCAAACCTCACGCCGTAGCAATCGGAGTCCTTGACGCCCGTGTCGATATAGGTCTGCTTGCTCGTCATCTTCAGCATGTCGAGCAGCTGGAGGCGGTGCGCCGCCACGACGGCGAAGATCTGGCGGTCGCGGACGCCAATGTTGGAAAGGTTGACGTTCCACGTCCCGCCGGAGGCCCCGATTGTTTCCGCCAGCACGTTCGTGTTCGCCCATGCGGCAATGTCATCACCCTTGTTGGAATCGTCCCAGACGAGCAGTAGCGATTCGCCCGCGAAGGCGGCCGGGACGTTGATCCGCAAGCGCGAGCCGTTGAGAGAAAGCGCGATCTCGTTCCCAAAGTTCCTGGCGGCGCGAAGAATCGACCCGCCGCCAAGGAACCATTCGTTCGTCACGGTTCCCGCGTTGAGCGAGCCGGTGCTGGAACTGGCCACGAATTCGCCCGTCGCGCGGTCGTAGAAACCCACCTTGCCGTCGCTGAAGCGCTGCGCCGGGATGTAGTCGAGGATTCGCTCCCCGTTTTCGCCGTCGAAGCTCACGTGCGACCACCAGCCGTAATGGCGACGGGCGTTAAAGTCCGTTCCTATTCGTCCGAGGTAGATGGTTTTGTCCAGCGTCCCAACGGACCCTGTCGCAAGACCCGACAACACGGTTGCGCCGTTGAGAGTGAACACCTGGTTGGTGAATGCCGCTTCGTTGATGGAAGAGGTTGATACGCCCGGACGGTCATTTCCAGACCGATGTCCCCTGTAGGTCCAGTACCAGCTTCCAAAATTCGTGTTGTTCTGGCCTACGACAAAGCCTCGCGCATCGTCGGAAGAACCCTCGTCTGAACCAATGATGTAATTCCATTGGGAATTTTTGCCGCCGTTTCCGTAGAAGCCGAATCTGACTCCGAAGACCTCGGTGTCCTTGAATCCGGTATCGATCCAGGACGTTTCATCCGGCATCTCCAGCATGTCGAGCAGTTTGTATTTCATGGTCGCGACGGCGAGGCTCCCCTGCCATCCGTTGGTAATGCCGAGGGAGAAGAGATCGACGACGTAGCGTCCATCCGCCGCAGCACCGGATGTGATCACATGGTTGTGCGCCCAGGCGGCCGGGTCGTCGCCCCTGTCGGCGTCGTCCCAGAGAAGCGTTAGGCGGCTGCCGGCGTCCGAATCCGGCACGGAGACGCAGAGCCTGTCTCCGGAGAGCGAGACGGCGGGAGTGGCACGGAGTGCGGGCGCGGTGAGGGCCAGCGCGGCAGCTGCGACGATGGATTTGCGGGAAACGCATTGCATGGCTTGTTCCTTTCCTGTGTTTTCGTTCCGCGCCAATGGCCGGCCTCACGCAAAGCCTGGCGTGGCGCGAACAGGAACAAGAATAGCATTCCGCAATCCCGGAGTCAAAGAATAGTGATACTTTCGCGAAAACTTTTGCGCGTCAGGCTTCGCCGTCGGGCGCGTGGTTCTTGCGCCACCGGCGCATGGAGGTCTTGAAGCGGAGACGGAAGAGCTTGCGCAGCTCGATGCCCGTGCGAAACCCGCACAGAGGGGCGATTCTGGCAATGGGGATATCGCGGCGCATCAGGAGCGTCTGGGCCTTCTCCAGCCTCACATGGAGGATTTCGTCGAGGACGGAATGGCCCATCGCCTCGCGAAAGCGCAGCTCGAAGAGGCGGCGGGAACAGTCGAAGTGGCCGGCAAGCGCGGCGGCGGTGAGACCTTCGCACGCCTCGCGGCGTATGACATCCACGGCTTCCATGACAAATTGCTCGCGCCGTCCCGGACCTCGCGTCGATTCGCGCCGCAGCACGCACAGCGGGCCGAAGACCGCCGTTCTTGTCTCGCTCGGCGACGGAGAGGCACGGAGTGCAACAAGTTCCCCCAACAGTCGCGCAGCCTCGTAGCCTGCAAGTTCAAAATCCAGCTTTACGGACGAAAGCCCGGGCCGTTCCCCGAAGGCGCGGAACATCCCGTGATCCTCTGCTCCGGGTTCGCCGTCGACGCCGATGACCGTGAGTTCCCTGGGAATGTGACGTGGAATCGCGCTTGCGGCCTCGGCGATGTCTTTTGCGACTGTGTCGTTGGCGGCGAAGACGGCGCTGCGGCTTGGCAGTCCCGCTAGCCATTTTGCGAGTCGCGCGACCCGTCGTTCCTTCGGCTCACGGCGGCGGGCGGGAAAAACACGCAGTTCGCGGCCGTCAGCGGCGCAGAGGACGCGGAACGCATCGATCCGCTCGCGGTTCCATGGAAACGCCGAACAACTCGGCACTGCGGCGTAGCACTGCGGCATTCCGGCCGAAAGTTCGTCGTAGGCGGCGGCCGCCACCGCCGCGTTGTCGCATGCGACAACCGCAGCACCCCGCCAGTTGAGCGGCCTCGATGGGTCGAGATAGACGACGGGGACATCCCCGAACAGGCGCGGCGGCAGTATGCTGCGGTAATCCGCTAGTGTCTCCACGATGCACCCGATGGGTTTCGGTCTGCCACCCTCCCCGACGCAGGTGGCCTTCACGGCGGCGCAGTCCAACTCCCTCCGCGTAATGGTTTGAACCTCCCATTCGCGCACGGAGGCGTAGCGGCGTATCCCAGCGAGCTTGCGCAGATGGTTGTCCTCCCTCTCCGGAAAATCGAGATACAGCACCACGCCGCAGGGGATTTTGAGGTTGTTTTTCATGCAGCCCATCGCCCGACATCAACTAGCCAGTGCAACACCCGCTGCGTAGCCAGCATCCGCCGGGGCTTCCTTGCGGACGGGGAGGAGACTACCATATCCCCGAACCGGGTTCAAGGCCGTTTTAGGTGCCAGTAGCGGGGGAAAGTTGCAGAATGTAATGGCGCCCCCGTCCCGGGGTGTGCCATTACATTCTGCAACTTTCCCTTTCAACCGGCGCAAGCCCGACTTTTGCATTCCCGCAGCCGTTTTGCTAGACTTGAATCCGCAAACGCAAAGGGGCGCGACATGGCAAGACGCAAAATCCAGGAACTCACCACCGGTGTCCACGATTTTCCGACCCTGATAGGGGACAGGGAGAACAAATACGTGGACAAGACGGGCCTGCTCTACAAACTTGCCCGGCGCAAGACAAACGCGCAATATTTCATCTCGCGTCCGCGCCGCTTCGGCAAGTCGCTCATGCTCTCCACGCTCCAGGCGATGTTCGAGGGGCGGAAGAACCTTTTCAAGGGGCTGGCGATCCACGACAAGCCGTGGGAGGGCTGGACGGCCAAGAAACGCCACCCCGTCTACAACTTCTCCATGATGCGCGCCAACGGCGCGACCGCCGACAAGTTCCTCGCCGCGCTGGAAAAGCTCGTGCGCGACTTGTGCGAGGAGGCCGATGTCCAATACGACCCAATCGCTGATGCGACGGTGAATTTTGGCGAGTTCCTGAAGGCCGCCGCCGAGAAGTCGCCGACGAAGAAGATCGTCGTCCTGATCGACGAATACGACGAGCCGATCGCCGGCTTCCTCGACGACCTTGAAGCGCTGAAGCTCGTCCGCAAGACGCTCCACGACTTCTACGAGAAGCTGAAGGACAACTCGAAGTCCATCCGCTTCCTCATGCTCACCGGCGTGACGAAGCTCACGAAGCTTTCCGTCTTCTCCGGCCTCAACCACTTGACGGACCTTTCGATGGACAAGCGCTTCGCGACGCTGCTCGGCTTCACGCCGGAGGAGCTGGACGGGACGCTGCGCGAAAACGTCAAGGCGTTCGGCGCGAAAAACGGGTGTGATTTCGCGACGGCGAAGGCGAAGTTGCTCGAATGGTACGACGGCTACCGCTTTTCGCCGGGATCGGAAAAGAAGGTCTGCAACCCCGTTTCCATCGGGAAGGCGTTTGCAAGCGGCGAACTCCTGAATTACTGGGAATCGACCGGCGGGGCGACGCTTGTCATCGAGCGGCTGAAGCAGATTGGCAAGGCGCTCTACGATTTCGAGGACCTGATCGTTTCGCAGACGCAGCTTGATGTCTGCGACGCGGAGACGCTGCCCGTTGAGGCTCTTCTCTACCAGTCCGGCTACCTCACGCTCAAGGAGACCTTCGACTCCACGACATATTCGCTTGGCGTTCCGAACAACGAAGTGCGCGATTCGCTCACGAAGGGCTATGTCGGCAGTCTCATGGGCGCGGCGTTCTCCTCATGGAACGACCGTGCGCAGCGGGCTCGGCTGGAATTGCGCGCGAAAGGAGTCGAAACGCTTCTCTCGAAAAACCTCCGCGCCGCGTTCGCGGCCGTTCCTCATGACTGGCGGATCGAAAACGAGGCCGAGGCCAAGCGGTACTTCCTGCTGTTTCTGCGCATGATCGGGGCGGACGTTTCCGGCGAAGTGCAGAGTGCCAACGGCCGTGCCGACGCGATCATGAAGGACAAGGGCGGCGTCTATGTCTTCGAGTTCAAATACGGCAAGACGCCTCAGGAGGCGATCGA
>CAMOSH010000022.1 GCA_946624575.1 uncultured Verrucomicrobiota bacterium | reverse complement strand
ACTCTGATTTGCAGCACTCTTATGCCCGGGCGCGGAATGGCGGGCAATGCGGAGCAGGCGCATCGGAGTATCGCAAATCAGAGTGCATAGGCACAATGTGCGTGTTTCACCAGACACCGGCGCAGGAAGCGGTGCCGGCCTGGCACGGGCGGCTGCGGACTCTCACGGCGTGGATAACCTCGCACTGCGGCGAAAAGATCACTGTGCCGGAGCTTTCGCGGCGCGTGGGAACAACCCCGAAGGGCCTCGAATCGGCCTTCAGGATCGTTCTTGGAACCAGCGTTTCGGGATTCGTGTCCGCACAGCGGCTTTCTCGCGCGAGGCGGCTTCTGGAGACAACCGATAAAACCATCGCGGACATCGCCGCCGAATGCGGCTACTGCGACCACAGCCACTTCATCAAGGCGTTCCGCGCCAGATGGGGGCGACCGCCGGGCGACTATCGCGTCGCAGTCAGAGCGGCATCCACCGTAAAAAATCCCCCCCCTTGTCGGAATTCCGCGGCGGTGCTAGAATCCGCCGCGAAACAGGAACGCTCCACAAAATGAAGACCCTCACTCTCAAAAAACCAGAACAGGCGGCCCCCGCCGCCACGAATGCGACCGTCAATCCGCAGCAGGAGGGAATCTACGTCTCCAGCCGCCACCGCAATCCCCTCGAAGGGGGCGCGGCCGTCAAGCCGGAAAACTGGGGATTCGCCGGAATTCTGGCGATCATTTCGGCAGTGCTTCTGGCAGCGCTTCTGGCCGTGTCCTACATGGACTGGACCGCGCTGGCGCTCGCCTGACGGCGTAGCAGCGCCGCGTTCGTCAGCGCGTCCACGCCCCGCGTCCAATGCCGCTTTCGCCGCTCGCGTTGCTTTCCGTAGCGCTCTGGTGCGCTGCGGGCGGGTTGTTCGCGGCGACCGCGTTTCGCGCGGCCGGAGCTGTCACGTACGTCACGCTTGCGGACGGCAGGCAACAGGCCCGGGCGTTGCCTCTTGTCTTCAGGGTACTGCTGCCTCTCGCCCCAAATTTCCGCAGTTTATTTTCCGGCGAATCCGCCGCCAAGCTTCGCGCGGACACGCGTGCGAAAATCGTGGCTGCCGGCTACGAAGGACTGCTCTCAGACTGGGAATTCCTGTCGATGCGGATTCTCGTGCCGTTGTGCACCGCACCGATCTGGATCGCGCTCGTGCGCGCGGCGTCCAGAACATCCCCTCGGCTGGCCGCGATGCAGGCACCGCTTGCGGCGCTCGGGATCGGACTCGCTGCGCTATGGCCGTCGTCGTGGCTGCGCCGCGCCGTGAACACCAGACAGCAGGCAATCCTGCGCTCGCTGCCGTTCGTGCTTGATCTCCTAACGCTTTCAGTCGAGGCGGGGCTAGACTTCATGACCGCGCTCGCGCGTTGCGCGGAACGGCCGGAAATCGACCCTCTCACCGAGGAACTGCTACGCGTGGTGCGCGAAACTCAACTCGGATCCACCCGGCGCGACGCTCTCCGCGCCATGGCATCGCGCGTCTCGCTTCCCGAAGTGCGCTCCGTGGTTGGCTCGCTCGTGCAGGCCGATGAACTGGGGGTGTCGCTTGGTTCGATCCTGCGCATCCAGTCGGAACAGGTGCGCGCTCGTCGCTTCGAGCGCGCCGAAAAGCTAGCGAACGAGGCGCCCGTAAAGCTTCTTGCGCCGCTGATGCTGTTCATCTTCCCGTCCGTGTTTCTCGTTCTTCTCGGCCCGGTGATCCACCAGATGCTGCGGACGGGATTCTGATCTAACTTTTTTTGACGCAGAAATAAAACTAGCCAAGAAAATGAAAAACGAAATTTTTCCCGAAGAGCTCGCCTCGCGCGTGGTGCAATCCGCCAACATAGCTGTCGTGGTCCTGGACGATCCGGAGCTGGCCGTACCCGTCGCGCGGGCGTTGCTTGACGGAGGAGTCAACGCCATGGAGTTGACATTCCGCACCCCGACGGCTGTGCAGTCCCTCCGCCGCATCGTCACTGAAGTTCCGGAAATGCTGGTCTCGGCCGGCACCGTGCTAACACCCGAACAGGTTGTCGAAGCCAAGGAGGCCGGCGCCGCGTTCGCAGTTGCCCCGGGGTTCAACCCGCGCGTCGTCAAGGCTGCGGCGGAAAAAGGGCTCCCCTTCGCCCCCGGCGTGATGACGCCATCCGAAATCGAAGGCGCATACGAACTCGGCTGCACCCGCATTCTGAAATTCTTCCCGGCCTCCGTGGTCGGCGGCCTGGGCGCGCTGCGCACCATGACCGCGCCGTACAAGCACCTCGGCCTGCGGTTCATCCCCCTGGGCGGCCTCAAGGCCGAAAACACGGCCGAATGGCTCGCCGATCCACTAGTCGCCGCAGCTGGCGGCTCGTGGATCGCCCCGGCAAAGACCATCGCCGCGCACGACTTTGGCGCAATCACGACCAACGCCGCCAAGGCGACGGAAATCGCCCACGCCGTGCGCTCGTAGCGCGGTCCCGGCGGGATTCCGGCCAACGCGACCATGGAAGAACTCGACGACGCGGAACGCGCCGCGCTGTCGCGGCTTGCGGCGGCGGCTGGTGGCGGTCGCACGTGCCTCGGCCACGACTGGCTCACCGGGATGCGCGGCGGCGAACGCGTGCTGGAATGGCACGCCCGCGCATTCCCCGACGCTCCGATAGCGGCAATCGCCGGAGACCGACGTTTCGTCTCCCCGTCGCTTGCCTCGCATCGGCTTCTGCTTTCGCCACTGGGGCGCATCCCTGGCGCGACTCGCCACTTCCGCAAGGCACTTCCCATCCTACCATGGGCCGCCGCGCACACTGCGGTGCCGCGTGACACTCGCCTGCTGCTCACGACATCCCACTGCGTCGCGAAGGGATTCCGCAAACCCGATGGGGCGCGCCATGTCTGCGTGTGCTTCTCACCCATGCGCTACGCATGGCTCTTCTACGAGGAGTACTTCGGGAAGAACCCGGTCAAGGCCGCGATCGTCAAGCCGATACTCGCGCGGCTGCGCAAGTGGGACAGGGAATCAAGCATCGGCGTAGACCGTTTCGTCGCGATAAGCCGCCATGTCGCCGCGCGCATCCGCGACTTCTACGGGCGCGACTGCGGTCTTGCCTATCCGCCAGTCGACCTGCGGCGCTGCACCCCGGATTTCGGGAACTCCGCTAGCGGCAAGTTCGACCTAATAGTGTCGGCCCTAGTTCCGTACAAGCGAGTGGATCTTGCAGTGCGGGTCTATTCACGAAACGGATGGCCGCTCAAGGTCGTCGGCGTCGGCGGATGCGAGGACGCGCTGCGCCGCAGCGCCGGACCGTCAGTTGAATTTCTCGGACGTCAGCCCGACGACGTAGTGACCGAGCTCTACCGCCGCTGCCGCCTGCTTGTCTTTCCAGGAGAGGAAGACTACGGAATCGTTCCGCTTGAAGCGCAGGCCTGCGGCAGACCGGTCGTTGCTTTCGGCCGCGGCGGCGCACTGGAGACCGTTGTTGAAGGCGAGACAGGAGCGTTTTTCGAATCACAGACTGACGAAGCGCTCGAAGACGCAGTCGCGCGCGCCGCCGCTGCGCGCTGGGACCCACGCGCCATACGCCGCCACGCGGAGAAATTCGGTCCCGCACAATATCTCGACTCTCTCGCGGCCGAAATCGAAACCGCGATGAAATAATCCGGCGCATTTCCATTTTCTTCACACAATCCCCGAATCCAGAATTATCCGGGCATTCAAATCACCGATTCCACGCCATGTCCCAACACGAAATCATCGCCGCGCTTGACGTCCCCGATTCCAAGCAGGCCGCCGAAACCGTCCGCCGAATCGGCGACGGCGTCTCGTTCTACAAAGTCGGGCTCGAACTCTTCATCGCGGACGGGCCGGAAACGCTCCGCATGCTCGCCGGAGAAGGCAAAAAAATCTTCCTCGACCTGAAACTGCACGACATACCGCGCACAGTTGAGCGCGCAACCGCCTCTTGCATGCGATTCGGCGTCGATCTGCTGACAATCCACGCGCAGGGCGCCGCCGCCATGACCGCCGCCGCAGCGAAGGCCGTTCGCGACGCCGGCGCGCACACGAAAATCCTGGCCGTGACAGTGCTGACGAGCCTCGACAACACTGACCTGTCCGCGATTGGAGTCACACGTCCCGTAGGAGAGCAGGTTCTTTCCCTGGGCAAACTGGCGGTTTCGTCCGGCGCAGACGGTCTAGTCTGCTCACCGCGCGAAGCGGCAGCACTGCGCGCGGCGCTCGGCCCCGACGCGCTGCTGGTGACGCCAGGAGTGCGCCCCGCCGGCAGCGCGGTGGGCGACCAGAAGCGCGTGGCGACTCCCGCCGACGCCATTCGCGCGGGCGCGACTCACCTCGTAGTCGGCCGCCCGATTATCGGCGCCGCCGATCCGCGCGCCGCCGCTCTGGCTATCCGCGAAGAAGTGGAACGCGCGGCGGCTGAACACTACCGCTGACCGTCGGCCGCTTTCCGGAAAAACGCAATTTCGGCGGCCCAGCCGTCCAGCGAATCCTGCGGGGTTTCCAGGTAAAACGGCAAATTCCTAAGCGCCGGATGCCTCACCACGCGCACAAGAGCGTCGGCGCCGATGCATCCCTCGCCGATGCAGGCGTGCCTGTCCTTGCGCGAGCCCAGCGGATTCTTGCTGTCGTTGAGGTGGATCGCGCGCAGCCGAGACAGGCCAATCGCGGCATCGAAGCGTTCAAGCACCCCGTCAAGGTCGCCGACAATGTCGTAGCCTGCATCCCAGACGTGACATGTGTCGAGGCACACGCCCAACTTGCCGGATTGTGACTGCGGCACACGGTCGACGATCCTCCGAAGCTCCTCGAAGCTGCCGCCGACCTCGCTGCCTTTGCCCGACATCGTTTCGAGAAGCACCGTCGTGCTTTTCGCCTCGGAAAGCACACCGGAAAGCACCTCGGCGACCAGCTCGATTCCAGCCTCCGTCCCCTGCCCCACGTGGGATCCCGGGTGGAAATTGTAAAGGTTGCCCGGGATGCATTCCATGCGGCGAAGGTCGTCGGCGAACACCTCGAACGCGAATCGCCGCACTTCGGGCTTGGCCGAACACGGATTGAGCGTGTACGGGGCGTGCGCGAGAATCGGTCCAAACGAGCGCTCGCGCGACGTCCGCAGAAAATCAGCGACATCCTGCGGATCAATAGGCTTGGCCGCTCCACCGCGCGGATTGCGCGTGAAGAACTGGAACACGTCGGCGCCGACGGCTACGGCATCGCGGGCGAGGCCGCGAAAACCCTCGGCGGCCGAAAGGTGGCATCCTATGTGCATGGCTGCAAGAACGACGCTCCGAACCGATCCTGTGCGATCAGGAAAGCAGGACCCCGACGTCGGCGGCGAAGTCCTCGTACCTGGCCACGACGATGTGGTCCATGCCGCGCAGGCGCACGTGGCTGTCGCCGCCGCCGTCCGCGAAATCGTCGCCGATGAACACGATGTCGTCCAGCACGAAGCCATGCTTTTCAGCCCAGGAAAGCGTCGAGTCGAACTTGTTGAAACGCCGCCCGGCAATGTCGAAGGACGACGAGCCGCCGATGTAGACCGTGTAGTCCTTGAAGATACGGCACACGTCCGCGTACATCGCGCGGCGCTTCCTGCGGTCCGGGTCGAACGCGAGTTTGCTTTCGGTCGAGGGAGTTGTCCCGAGCAGGCCGAAAGTGACCATGCCGGAGGCGTGGAACTCGAGCGGCTCGCCGGAATACTCCGTGTAGCCGTACTTGCGGCGCAGGGCGTCGGTTTCGCGCCGGAAGAACTCCTTGTCAACCGGGCTCGTCAGGGACTCGACGATGCGGAACTGGCCGTCCGCGGCCTCGGCGGTCTGCATTCCGTAGTTGCCCACGATGTCGATCGGGAAATTCTCCATTTGCCTGTAGATGCGGGGCGGGTTCCCGGCGCCTATCATCACGCACTTGTAGCGCTCGCACAGCGCCTTGAGAGCGGCGCGGTTCCTTTCGGGAATCGGGGAACGGTGCTGGCAGAGCGTGCCGTCGAGATCCAGCGCGACAACCTTCTTGCGCCTCCCCTGGAGCGCAAGCGTCAGGAGATGCGGGAAGTCGCTCGTGACGCGGTCCGCGCCCTTGGCGGCGTATTCGTCCCAGTCCGCCTTGCTCTGGCACATCCAGAGACACACCGTGAGGCCGGCCGCGTGCGCCTTCGCAACCATATCCTTCGTGGAGTCGTGCCCCGTCGCGGCGATGCTGCAGCACCCGAGCGAGAGCGCCGTGTCGACGCTTTCCTGGGTGAGAGGTCCGGTGATGTAGCCAAGCGGAGCCTGCGGATCGACGCGGCGCATCATCGCCAGCGTTTCCACATGAAAGCTCGTGAAGGCGTACGTTCCGGGGACGAGCGAAGACTTGGCGGCGGCGGAAAGAGCCCTGCAATACGCCTCCAGCGTTTCCGGAGTGTAGAATTTGTCGGGAGCCGCCTTCATCTCCAGCTCCACGAAAATGTCATCGCGGCCACCAAGCGCGTCGAACACGTCGGCAAGCGACGGTATCGGCTCGGAGCATGACTGCAACCGCATCGCCTTGAGTTCGGCAAGGGTGTGCTCCTCGACAATCCCGTCGCCGTCGGACGTACGCCCGACATGCGGATCGTGCATTATTACGAGCTGCCGGTCCTTGGAAAAGCGGACGTCGGTCTCAAAGCCGCGTATGCCCTTTTCAATGCACCAGCGAAAGCCGCCGGCCGCATTGTCCTGGTATTCGCCGCGACTGCCGCGATGGGCCTGGACTAGCGGCCCTCCGCAGGTTTTCAGCGTCGCGTTTCGTGGAACTGAAACGGTGTGGTCTGTGTTCATCGGTGAATGTCGTGTGATCTAGATTCTTTCCATGTGGAAATAGTTTTGCAAAAAAAGCGAGGGCGCGCCGTGCGGTTGCGCGAAAGCCATGTCGCTAGAAGCTCCAATCGCTCCAGCCGGCGATGGAGCGACCCCATCCGCCGTCGCGACGCCATCTGCCGCCGCCACCACCGCCGGCGCCGCGCCACCTGTCGCCGCCGCCGAAGCCGGCAAAGCCGTCATCGTCTTCGCGCTCTTCGTAGAGCACGTCGGGCACCTCGCGGAGGAAACGCGAACGCTCGCACGGGAAGGAGCCGCCGTCCTGGCTCGTGCGCACTTCCGGCTGCACGATGTGAAGGCGCTCGCGGGCCCGCGTGACGGCAACGTAGAAGAGCCGGCGCTCTTCATCGTCCCCTCCCTGGTCGTCGAGCGAACGCGATGACGGGAACATCCCTTCCACGGCCCAGAGCATGATGACCACTGGCCACTCCAGCCCCTTGGCCTGGTGGATGGTGGAAAGCAGGACCTCCCCGTCGGGGCCGGAGAGCCCAGCGTTTTCGCGAGCCTGTTCGCGGTCGAGATTGGTCAGCAGCGCCACGTCGCGCAGGAATTCATCGATGCCCGAGCGCGACGCAACGTCGGACACGAGCTGGTGCAGCTCCTCCTCGCGCTCGTCGGCATTGTCAAACTGCTTGCGCAGGTATTCGCGGTAGAAAGAGTCGAGGAACGCCTCGATCAGGTCGCCCACGTTCTTCGGAAAGGGAGAATCGTTCCAGCGCGCGAGCGGGGCGTCGATTCGCGCCCAGACGGAACGCGCCTTCGCGGGAAGCGCGTCAGCGAGCGCGGCGCGGCGAGCGCCGTCCGTCACGTCAAACGCGCATCCCAGCGTCTTCCACAGCCGCTCGGCCGTGGATTCGCCCACAGCCGGCAGGAGCTGGAGGACCCGCAGGAAGGCGAGACCGTCGGTCGGAGTCTGCGCGACGCGCAGCAGCGCGATCGCGTCCTTGACATGCGCCTGCTCGTAAAAGCCAGTCCCGGAAGTTATGCGGTAGGGTATCGAAGCCTTGGCGAGCGCGAGCTGCGCATCGACCGCGTGGAAGTGGGAACGGTACAGCACCGCGATGTCCGACGGCTTGTACCCCAGGCCGCGATACGACTTCACAAGCTCCGCGACCTTCGCGCCCTGTGCCCTCCCGTCGTACACGACATGAAGGACAGGCTTCGGCGCGCTCTCCGAAGGCCGCTCCGCCTTGAGCCGCTTTGGAAACTGATCTGGATTGTGGACGATACTGGCGTTGGCCAGTTCCAGAATCGGGCCGAGAGAGCGGTAGTTGCGCTCCAGCTTCACGATTTTCGTGCCGGGATGCCGCTCCGGAAAATCCATTATGTTGCGATAGTCCGAACCGCGCCACGAATAGATGCACTGGAAATCGTCGCCCACGACAGACAGGTTCCGGTGCCGCCCGGAAACAAGGTCCACGAATCCGGACTGGAGGGAGTTGACGTCCTGGTATTCGTCCACGAGGACATGCAGGAAACGCTCCTGGAATTCGTCGCGGGCGCGCTCGTTTTCGCGCAGGACGCGGAGGGCGTTGACGAGCAGGTCGTCGAAGTCCATGGCCGCGATCTCGCGCTTGCGCTCGGAGTATCTGCGCATGCAGAGCAGGAGGTCCTCCCCGGCCACGTCCACGGAATCCGCCTTCTTTTCGAGCCATTCCTCAATCGGGACGTTGCGGTTGACAGCTCCGGAAAGGAGCGAAAGCACAAGCTCCTTCTTGGCGAACTCCTTTGGCTTGAAGCCGGCTTCGCGGATGACCCGCCCCATGATCGAGCGCTGGTCCTCGGCGTCAAGAATGGAAAAGTCCCTGGGATAGCCCACGGCGCCCGCCCAGGTGCGCAGCATTCTGTTGGCGACATGGTGGAACGTTCCGCCCCAGATTCCGGCAGTGGCCCCGCCAGTGACGTCGGCCGCGCGCTCCAGCATTTCACGCGCGGCCCGGTTCGTGAAAGTCAGGAGAAGCAGACGCGAGGCGGGCACCCCGCGCCTGAGCAGGTGAACCACGCGGTAGACCAGGGTTCTGGTCTTCCCGGTTCCCGCGGCGGCGAGAATAAGGAGCGGTCCGTCTGGCGCGGTCGCGGCTTCGTACTGCTCCGGATTCAGAAGCGATTTGAGATCGGTGTTCATGGTCGAACGAAAAGGAAATCCCGGGCGGAACCAGTTCAGCCGGCGGCCGCGCCGTCCGCGGCCTCCAGCGCGTCCTGGGCCGGCGGCCGCTCGGAGACGCGTTCCGCGAGCACACTGTCAATTCGGTGCCCGTCCATTTTTTCGACGACCATGCGCAGCCCCTGCTCCGGCACGTCCACCACGGCGCCGCGCGACGGCACTGACTCTAGCCGCTCGAAAAGCCACCCGCCGAGCGTCCCGTATTCCCCTTCCTCCAACGTCGAGTCCAGAGCTTCGTTTACGTCGTCCAGCAGCGCTTCGCCTGGAACCCGCCAGCGCGACGGCCCCAGCCGCTCAATGCGGACGATGTCCTCGTCCTTGTCGTATTCGTCGTAGAGATCGCCCACGACCTGCTCGACGAGATCCTCCATCGTCACGATGCCCGACGTGCCGCCATGATCGTCCACGACGATCGCCATCGGGGTCTTGCGCTTCTGCATCCTGCGGAAAAGCACGTCCGCCTTGACCGTTTCGGGCACGAAAAGCGGCTTGCGCAGCAGCGGCGCGAGCTTGGGAGCAGTCGCGCCGGCCGTAGCGCGCAGAAGCCAGTCGCGCGCGTTGAGGACACCCTCGATTTCGTCGATCGTGCCGTCGAAGACCGGCAGCCTAGAATAGCCCGACGTCCGAATCGTCTCGCGGATTTCCCGCGCCGACGCATCCGCCGGGAGCGCCACGACGTCCTTGCGGTGGACCATCACGTCCTCGGCCGTCAGGTCGTTGAACGCGAACACGTTCTCGATCATCTCCTTTTCGTCCGCCTCGATGGCGCCGTGTTCTTCGCCGTATTCGATTTGCCGCAGGATCTGCTCCTCCGTGACGGTTGCGGCGTCCTGTTCGGCGACGCGGGCGCCGAACGCGCGGAAAAGGAGCTTCACGCCGCCATTGACGACAAACACCGCCGGCCACACGATCCTCGACCAGACCCGAAGCGCGGGCGCCGCGCGCCGCGCGTATCTGTCGCCGCGCGCGATCGCGAACTGCTTCGGCGCTATCTCGCCGAAAACCAGCACCGCGTAGGAGAGGACCAGCGTGAGCAGCGCTGTCGAATACGATTCCACGGTCGCCGGATTCGGGGAGCCAGGCAGCACGTCTACCAGCCAGGCCGCGAGCGGCGGGGCAAACGTCACGGCCGCGAACGAGCTGAGCAGCAGGTTCGCGAGCGTGTTGCCGACGGAAAGCGACGAAAGGAAGCGCCCCGTGTCGGACAGGAACTCGTTGAGGAAACGCGCCGAACGCGACCCGCCCTCCGCCTCTTCGCGAAGCTTCAGCCGGTCCAGGCGTATCACGGCGAATTCGCCGGCGGAAAAGAAGAAACTGGCCGCGAGCGCCAGTCCCATGATTGCCAGTCGCCACCCAACCGGGGTGGCCGCCGACGCGTCGCCGGCCGTTGCGTCACCGCCTGCGTTGGCGGCTGCGGTCGCCAACGCGGCCGCCGTTGTCGTCACTGTCTGGACTGCGTGCATCCCGTTGCGCCTGTCGGTGTGGGGGTGTGACGGGGTTCAGCAGCCGGAAAAACGCACGTCCGCCGCGAACCGATGCCCGTCGAGGCCCTCGATGTCGGCGAATTTCTGAATCACTGGCAGCGTTTCCTCCAAATCGGCGCGCTGGAAACGCACAAGGCTCGTCCGGCGGCGGAAATCCTCCACCGTCAAACCGCTGAAGACGCGCGCCGCTCCGCCCGTGGGAAGGACGTGACTCGGCCCGGCCGCGAAGTCTCCCGCGCTTTCCGGGGTCCAGTGCCCGGCGAACACAGCGCCGGCGTGGTTCACGGCCTTGAGAAGGGGATCTGGATCGGCGACCGCCAGCTCGAAGTGCTCGGGGGCGAACTCGTTCACCAGCTGGACACCGGCCTTCAGGTCGGGCACGACCACGAGCAGGATGCCGTCGTTCTCGACAACCCTGTTCACTGCGGCGCGGCGAATCCGTTCGGGCACCTGCCGCTTGATGGCGTCCAGCGTCTTGCGAGCGAGCGCTTCGCTCGTGGTGGCAAGAAGCGCACGCTCGTGCCCGGAACCGTGCTCAGCCTGCGCGATCAGGTCAGCCGCGACCCATTCGGGATCCGCGGATTCGTCGGCGAGCACGGCCACCTCGCTCGGCCCGGCCACCAGGTCGAGCGCGACCGTGCCGTAGACCTGGCGCTTGGCCGCGGTCACAAACGCGTTCCCAGGTCCAACGATCTTGTGGACGGGCTCCACCTTGCGGATGCCGTAAGCCATCAGCCCTATCGCCTGGATGCCGCCAATGCGGTAGCACTCCGTCACGCCGCACTCGCGCATGGCGTACAGTATCTCAGGGCGGATCTTCTTCTCGCGGCCGCCTGGCGTGCAGGCCACGATTTCGCGGACTCCCGCCGTCTTCGCCAAAGTGGCGGTCATCACTACGGTCGATGCCAGCGGCGCCGTTCCGCCGGGCACGTAGACTCCGATGCGGTCCAGCGGCGTGAAAAACTCGCCCATAAGTCCGCCGTTCGGGGTCTCGTACGACCAGTCAGGCCTCATGGACCGGCGCGCAAAGTCAGCGACGCGGTCGCGCGCCTCGCGGATGCGGTCCTTCGTTTCGGGAGAGACCGCACGCTCGGCCGCCTCGAACTCAGCGTCCGACACGCGCAGTTCCGTAGGCTTCAGCACGACTTTCTCGATGTTCGCGATCGCGGCAAATATCGCCGGCTCCCCGCGACGCCGTATGTCAGTGAGAAGCGCGGACGCGACACGTTCGGCTTCGGTGTCGAACGTCGGACGCATGAGAAATTCTTCAACGGTGCGCGAACGTCTGTCGGGCGACCAGTGTACTATCTTCAAGGACATGGATTTATGAATGTTTTTTCTCCCGCCGCAAGCCAAGATGATGTTCTTTGATGCGGGAATGGGAGGATTCTAGCACATCTTCCCGCGCGTGAAAAGCCCAAAATTTTCGATGCCACTTCTCCGCCCGAAAAAAAACAATTGACTTGAAGGCGCGGAAGATGTAGTATCCGCCGCGTTTCACCGAACAGTCGGCGTGATAGCCAAGCGGCTAGGCAGAGGACTGCAAATCCTTCCAGAGCGGTTCGACTCCGCTTCACGCCTCCATTTCCGGGAGCCCCGGCACCATCCGCAGTGCCGGGGCGCTTTTTGTTTCCATGAAAGCACGTTCGTTCGTAGACTCCACGCTCATGCACGCCGTCGCAGGCAAAGGCGGCGACGGTTCGCGTTCGTTCCGCCACGAAAAATTCGTGCCCCTCGGCGGACCCGACGGCGGCGACGGCGGCCGCGGCGGTCATGTCTGGCTCGTCGGCGACGAGGATGTCGATTCCCTCGTCGGCGTGTTTCACGAGCCAGAACGCCGAGCACAGGACGGCGGCGCAGGCCGCGGCCGCTACCGACATGGGGCCAACGGCGCCGACATCTTCGTCAAGGTCCCGCTCGGCACCGTCGTCTCCGAGGCCGACACCGGCGCCCCGCTTGGCGAAGTGCTGCGCCACGGCCAGAAGCTCCTCGTGGCGCGCGGCGGGGACGGCGGCGCCGGAAACGTCCACTACAAGAGCTCCGTCCACCAGGCCCCGACGGAATGCAAGCCCGGAAAGCCCGGCGACGACGTCCGCCTCCGCCTTGATCTCAAGGTCCTTGCCGACGTCGGGCTCGTCGGGTTTCCAAGCGCGGGCAAGAGTTCGATTCTGCGCCGCATCTCCCGCGCCCGCCCGAAGGTCGCGCCCTACCCGTTCACGACTCTTCACCCGATCATCGGCACCGTCGAGGTTCCGGATTCTTTCGCCAGGTTCCGCGTCGCGGACATTCCGGGCATCGTCGAAGGCGCACACGAGGGAACGGGCCTCGGTTTTTCCTTCCTGCGGCACATAGAGCGGGCGAAGGCGCTCGTCCTGGTGCTCGACATGGCCGGTGTCGACGGGCGCGACCCCTGCGACGACTACGCGACGTTGCTGGACGAGCTGCGCGCCCGCGATCCTGAACTTCTACAACGGCCGAGGCTCGTTGTCGCGAACAAGACCGATCTCCCCGAGGCCGCCGGACACCTGCGCGATTTCAAGAAAAAGACCGGGGTGACGCCACTGGAGACGTCCGTCGCGTCCGACAAGGGTTTCGACAGGCTGGTCGAGCGCCTGACGCGACTGATCAATCCGGAGCCGCTCCCATCCGGGCGCGCCCCAGTGGCCGGGGACTCCGAAGCCGCGCCAACTCTCGGCGCCACGGCCGCGCGCGGCCGCGCCACCTCCGCAAAACCCCGGCGGCGCGCGCCAACCGGCCCCGCTTCCAGTTCTCCGGCCCCGGCGGCCTCCTCGCGCGGGCGCACCCCGCCCCGCCCAATACAGGGACGCGGCGAAAACCCCGCCGCGCCGCAGGACGTTTCGGCCGAAAAGTTCGCAACGCTGGGGTCGTTCCTGCGGCGGTAGCATCCACCGCGCAGCCAGCCCCGGAATGTCCCCGCCTGTCAAAGATAGTCTTGTCTAAAAAAATTTGCTTGAAAAAATTAGGGCGCGCTAATAGACTTGCGCGCGTCGTTCACTACGCGTCGGCGCAAACGCGCCGCGCACGATCCCAAAACAACACAAACAAACGCGCCCGCCGGAATCCGCGGGCAAAGCAAATGAACAGCAAGACAATGATGTTCGGCTCCGCCGCCGCGCTCTTCGCGCTCTCGGCCGCCGCTTTCGCCGAAGACGCCGCCACGGAGGAGAAGTCCCCCGCCCTGCCGCTCGTCTCATCGATAGAGAACTTCAAGGTCGAGGGGCTCGTCGAAGTCTCCGCCAGCTACTCCAAGCAGGGGTCCGACAAGGACACCGACGTCAACGTGGACACGGTTGAGCTCGACCTCTCGCTTGAACCGTCCGACCGCCTCTCGCTCGCCGTCGCGTTCCTTTACGAGGAAGGCGAAGAGGACGATCACGTGATTGTCGATTCCGCCGAAATCGCGTATTCGTTCGAGGAGTTCTCGGGTCTTTCGCTCCACGCCGGCAAAATCTACATGCCATTCGGCTCGTTCGAGACCGGGCTGATCTCCGATCCGCTAACGCTCGAACTCGGTGAAATCTCCGACGGCGCCGTCGGCCTCGTCTGGGAAAGCGACCTGCTCGACTTGGCGGCCTACGCTTTCGCCGGCGACATAAACGATGCCAATGACGACGCCGACGAGCTCCAGTACGTCGCCGCCGCGACGCTGAAGCCGTTCGAAGGCCTCAGCCTCAAGTTCGCCGTTCTTTCCGACATCTGCGAGGCCGCGCTCGACGACGACGTTATCGACGAGCTTGAAAAGCCCGAAAACGAAGGGGTCGAGTACGATGGGGCCGTCGGCGTCAACGTCGCCGCCCTCGCCGAAATCGGCGACTTCTCGATAGCGGCCGAATGGCTCGCCGCCGCAGAAGACGTCGAGCTCGCCGGCGAGAAGTTCAAGCCGCAGACCTGGAGCGTCGACCTGATGTGGGCGGCCACGGAGAAGCTCACGCTCGCCGCCCGCTACGAGGGAAGCAAGGAGTTCCGTCCGGAGGAAATGCCGGAGAAGCAGTTCGGCGTCGGCGGCGAATACGCCTTCGACGACAATCTCTCGCTCGCGCTCGAATACCTCTACGGCGAATTCGACGATGTCGGAGAGGGGACTCCTGACGACCGGCATGTCGCCACGGCAAAGGTCGCGTTCGCGTTCTGAGGTTCAGCGAATTCGATTTTTCACTCCCGGAAAGACGCCGCAGCCGAATGACTGCGGCGCTTTTTTCACTCTCCGGACATGACGCGCGGATTTTGAAAAAAAGTGGAGTTCAGCCCGGTCCGCCGCCTCCGGCGGATTTCACGCCAGCGACGACCAGGCCGTTTTTCGCGAGCGTTTGAAGATACGGGCCAAGCAGTGCGCGCGCCTCGAAGAACCCAAGACATTCGCGCTCGGCGAACTCGGCGACCAAGTCGCCGAACATGGTCTTGCCGTCGATTCGGCGCCAAACTCCAGTGCCGATTCTGTCGAGGCGGAGGCGCTTTTCGGAAGCCAGTCCGAAAAGGGCTGCCGCGGCCCGCATGGGGGCGGAGCGATAGCGAAGCGGGACCCGCAGCTCCACGCGATCCGGATCGCCGGGCACCGGCGATTCGGAAACGCGCGCATTCTTCACCGGAACGGCGGAAAGCGCCTCCCTGAAGCGCTCGCCGGCCGTGTCCCCGGTCCGCTCCGCGTCCCTGCCTGCCATCAGAGCAGACCCTTGTGCCGAAGAAGAGCCTCCGGAGTGGCGTCGCGCCCGCGGAACGCGCGAAACACATCGGCGGGCGCGCGGGATCCGCCAAGCGCCAAAACCGTGGCGGCGTAGCGACGCCCCGTGGCCGCACGCGCCGAGGGGTCGTCGATGCCGGCCTCTTCAAACGCCGCGAAGGCGTCATGCGCGAGAATGTCGGCCCACATGTAGCTGTAGTATCCCGCCGCGTATCCACCGGCGAAAATGTGCGTGAACGACTGCAGGAACCTGTCTTCTGGAAGAGGCTGCATTGGACAGAACCGCGCCGCCGAAGCGCGCCATGCGGCTTCGGCATCCGGCATTTCAGGACAAGGCACGCGTTCGTGGATGTCTAGATCCGCCTGCGCGAACGACAGCTGTCGCACGGTGGCCAGCCCCTGGTGAAATGTCGCGGCGCCGCGGATTTTCGCGATGAGTTCGTCCGGCAGGCATTCGCCCGTTTCGACGTGCCGTGAAAGCGCCCGGAGGATGTCGGGGCGGTCGCACCAGTTCTCCAGAAATTGCGACGCCAGCTCCACGGCGTCCCATTCGACGTTGTTGATGCCGGCGCACTCCTCGTCGTCGATGCGCGTAAGCATCGCCTGAAGCGCATGGCCGAATTCGTGGAAAAGCGTTTCCACTTCGGAGAGCGACATCTGCGACGGTTTTCCGTCCACGGGCGGAGCCTGGTTGCAGCACAGCAGCACCAGCGGAAGCCGGCGCGTCCCGTCGGGCTGAAGGGCCCGGTCATGGAATGAATCCATCCAGGCGCCGCCGCGCTTCGTTTCCGGACGCGAATACGGATCGAGGTAGAAATGGGCGAGCGTTTCCCCGGAGGAGGCATCGCTCACGCGGAAGAATCGCACGTCCGGATGCCAGACCTGAACGGTGCCGTCGCACGATTCCACTTTTATGCCGAAAAGCTCGCGGACCAGTCCGAAGAGCCCGTCCAGAACACGTGGAAACGGGAAATAGGGCCGCAGGGCTTCGGGCGAATACCCATGACGCGCTTCGAGCATTCTGCGCGACCAGTACGCCACGTCCCAATTGCGGAATTCGCCGCAGTGCCCGTTTTCGGAGGCGAATGCCACAAGGCCGTCCAGCTCCTGCCGGGAACGCGGGATCGCGGCGGCCGCGATGCCGTCTATCGCCGCGCGCACAGCCTCCGGCCGCTTGGCCATGCGCGAATCGAGCGCGAGCCGCGCGTAGTCCGGAAATCCGAGCAGCGCCGCCGACTCGCGGCGCAGAGCGACGATTTCCGCGACAAGCGGAGTGTTGTCAAATTCGCCAGAACCGGCGCGCGCCACACGAGCCCTGTAGACCGCTTCGCGCAAATCGCGTCGATCGGAGTACTGCATGAAAGGACCGTACACCGCCTGCTCCAGCGTGACGCGCCACGGTCCTCGCTCCGCGTCGGCCTTTTCCGCGGCATCCTGGTGGGCGGCGTTCCATGCGGCAGCGCAGAGCTGCCGGACCGATGCGGGCAGTCCCGCGACGTCGTCGGCCGATGTCAAGTCCAGACTCCAGGCCCGGGTGGCGTCAAGCACGTTGTTGGAGAACTTCGTGGACAGCGTGGCGAGCCGCGATTCGATTTCCAGGAACCGCTCGCGCGCTGCGCCTTCAAGCGCCACTCCGGCGTCGCGCGCGTCACGCAACGCAGTTTCCACGACGCGGCGGCGACCTTCGGAAAGCCCGTTCCATTCCGCCCCGTCGCGGATCGCGCGCAGGGCCGCATGGAGAGGCCTGCTTTGGGCAACGCCAAGCGAAAACTCCACGACGCGCGGCTGGAACTCGTCATGCACGGAGCGCCAGGCGTCGGAATTGCATGTCGAAAGCGCGTGTGACACGAGATGCCATGCGCGTTGCAGCGGCGCCATCGCATTGGTCAGCGCCGCAACCCGGCCCTCCCAAGTCGGAATGCAGCTCTTTTCAAGCTCGGCGACATCGGCCTTCGCTTTTTCAAGCAGTGCCGGGAGCGCTTCGCGGGCGGCGTCGGGCGTGATTGCGTCGAATGCCGGGAACGAGCCGGGCGAATCGAAAAACGGATTCCTGTTCTCTGTTGTCATTGCTTTTCCGGAACGGCGTCGGTGAAATCGAACACGACCTCGTCGCCGCGGGTGAACCCTTCGCGACGGGCGACGATTTCCACGTAATCTGGATTGTTCCGGAAAGCGTCCTGCTTGCGCCGCAGTTCGGCGATTTTCATTTCAAGACGCCGGTTTTCGGCCTTCAGGGCGTCGCGCTCGGCAACAAGAGCGCGTTCCTTAGCCAACTGCGGCGCGACCCACACGGCGACGCCTGTCGCCATGAGCGCGAGAAAAACGACGGCCACCGCCCACTTGAAGAATCTTTTCACGGCAACCTCCCGGGTACGAACCGCCCGGAGCGGGAAGAAAAATGGTGGTGGGTCAACGATTCGAACGTTGGAAGGCATCGCCAGCAGATTTACAGTCTGCCCCCGTTGACCGCTTGGGTAACCCACCACAAAGAAAGGAACGGAACGGCGCGGAATCATGCCGTATCGCCCGATTCATGTCAAGCAAAAAAAATTGCGTCTTATTCGCGAATTGGGAAATCGGCCGCCGGAACATCAGGGAGCGACAGGCGACGTTTGTTTCACACAAGGCGAAGCGCTATTTCGAAAGTTCCCAGAACAACGTCGCTGTACCGGACGCGGCGGCGGTGTCGAGTTCAAGCGAAACCCGGCCGCCGTCGGTCACGACGGGGATTTCGGCAAGGCGCCGCCCGCCCTGCGAGAGAGCCCATGCGCGCCAGTCTCCGGGACCGAGCGCAAGTTCGATTGGCGCTACGCCGCGCCGCACCAGGTGCGGAAGGCCGCCCCACTTGCGCACGAGCGTCGCCTTTCCGCCGGAAAGGCTCGACGCGCCTTCTTCGCGCTCTTCCGTCTCCATCCCGGTGTTGCGCAGGTCGGTGAGCATTCCCACAAGAACTCGCCTGGTCTCGGCAAGGGGCGCACCGTCGAGCGACGTGGCCCACACGGTGGCACTTGCAGCGCCGCCTTGCGCGTCGGCAGTGCAAGCCGTCGGCACCTCAACCTTCAGCGCTCCCGCTTCATGCTCGCCACCTTCCGCGAACACGGCGCATGTACGCGGGGTGGCGACCTTGAACCAGCCGGCTTCGCGGTCCAGCGCGATGTCGTCGCGCTGAGGAATTCCGGCCTCCACCGGAACGTCGCGCTTGTAGTAGTCGGGATACGGATCCACCCAGCGCGCCCACGCCGGCGGCTCTTCGCCAACGACCGTGCCTAGCCGCGCACGCCATGTCAGTTCCGGCCACGGGGTGTTGAGCTGGTGCGATTCGCCGTCGAACACGCCGGTGATCTTCGACGGCGGCATCCACACGGTGTAGGCGTCGCGGCACGGCGCAAGGTCTCCGCGCACGAAAAGCATCTGCGCAAGCCGGTCCGACGCCTGCCGCAGCGGGTCGCAGTTGATGGCGAACAGTCCGCAGTAGCCGGTTCCCGGCTCCTCGACGCCCTTTTTCGACGACGCCCAGTCGAAGCGCCATGCGCCGTCCCAGTCCTGCGCGGCGGCTTCCGCGCCGAAGAGCAGCCCGCCCGCGCCGCGGTGCGGATTCGGCGCCACGTAGTTGAACTCCGTCACCACGTGCGGTTTTCCGAAGATGCGCTTCAGCGTCCCGCCCATGGCGCCGTAGCCCAGGGAACGGAGCCGCTGGCGCACCGGGTTTTCGCTGCCAACCAGGCACGGAAGCCCCCATTGGCGCTCCGGGAAAGTCGGGTGGTCGCAGTAGGAATGGCTTTCCACGTAGTCGATGCTCGGCCCCGCGAGCGGAATCTGGTATTCTGGAGGATTCATCCAAGCGCTCATGTTTGAGATTGGCGCCTTGAATCCGACTTCATCGCGCAGAAAGCGCACGGCCCGCGCCTCGAAGTCGGCCTCGACTTCGGCGAGGAAGCGCGAGAAGGCCGCCACGTGGCGGGTCCGCGACCAGTGGTTGCCATCCGGGATTGTGGACGGGATGCCGGAGAAATCCGCAAGTGCGGCGGCGGCGCCGCTCGCCCTTGCGGCAGGACGGGTTTCTTCCCCGGCGGCGGTCGCGCCAAAATTCCCGTCCTGGTGCGAGGGGGAGCGCGCAGCGCCCCACTCGCACTTCTTCTCCGCCAGCCACGCTTCCCATTTCTCCCGCCAGTTCGGCAGCGAGACAAACGGCTCCGGGCCGGCGCCGTTGTCGAGGTTGCCCTCGTTGATCAGCGCCAACGCCATGAGCGTGGGATCGTCGGCGAAGCGGACGCCGGTGAACTCGTTGGTGTGGTTCAGCCAAGCGGCGGCGAAGGCGCAAAAATTGGAGAACGCGCCCTCGTGGATCGGCGCGAGATGCTTGAACTGCCCCTTGCTCATGACGCCGTCGCGGTCGATGCCGCATGAGCGCCACGAGACCGGGCGCGAGACGTAGAGGTCGGTGATGACATGGATGCCGCGGCGGCCAAGCGCGGCGACGAGCGCGTCCATGCGGCGCAACGCGGCGGGGTCCATCTCGGTGGACGCCGGATTGCCACCTACAAGGCCGCTGTCGTGGTGATGAAGGCGCACGGAGTTGTAGCCGAGGGCGGCGAAGCGCGTGGCGATTTCCTCGGCCTTGTCAATGTCGGGAAAGTTCGCGCCACCGCAGAGGTTCACACCCCAGAAGCGCAGCGGCTCGCCGGGGCGGTTTTCATATTCGAAGTGTCCGCCCCGCACCACGACGCGACCATGCGCCCCGCATGGCGCGCGGTCGGCGAGCATCCCCGAAAAGTCCAGCGCGGAACCGGGCTCGATGTCGCTCTCAACTGAGAGGGGAATCCACTGCTCTGATACCGCGGCGGGCTCGGCACAATCTTCCGGAAGTTTGGAGACTGCCGACGCGCTGCTGGCCGCGCGACATGCGGTCCATGCCGGTGCGGAGCTTTCGCCAGAGCTACCAGGCTCCTGTGCCACCGCGCCAAGCGCGACCAATCCAAGTGCTGCGATTACTTGAGTGTTTGCGATTGTCATGTTGCTTCGTCCTAACACGATGTCGAGATCAGCTAATTGCCCGCCGATCCTCACTCACGGCAGCCGATACAGGTGCTTGCCCGTCAGCCCCAGCGCCTCCACAATAGCCGGAGCGCGGTTCGGCACATCCATCAGCTCGGCGGGGTGATGGGCGTCGCTTCCGAGATAGAAGCGGCACCCCTCGTCCTTCGCCATGCGGAACAGGCGGAAGTGCGACTCTGGATGCTCCGCGAAGTCCGGATTGCCGAACGACGAGCAGTTGATCTCGATGCCGGCGCCCTTTTCGGCGAAGAAACGCATCGCCGCGCGGTAGCGGTCCTCGTCGATGGCGTCGAAAACATCAGAGGGACGCCCCTCCTTGAAAATGAGGCCGCAGTTCATGTGCGCGATGCCGACCTTCTCCCACGGGAGCGGAACTGACTGCAACTCCTCCAGCCGCGTCACGAGCAGTTCCGCCACTTTCTGCGGCGTGTCGCACTCATCCGGGCGGACGAACGGCCGGAAGTGGAAGTGGTTTGGCGGCACGATGATGAAGCCAAACTCGCCGTAGTGCTCCGGCGCAAGGCCGAGCAGCGGTGCTCCGTCCACGATGCCGCGCCATTCCGTCTCGCAGCCGAACACGAAGCGGACGTCCGAATCCTGCGGCAGCGGCAGGATGCTTTTCACCAGCTCCATCGTCTGGCGCTTGTAGCAGGTGAAGACGCCCGGCGCGGCGGGATCCCACAGGTGGTCCGTGGTACACATCGCCGTGTAGCCGTGCGCCTTGGCGAATTCGAGGATGGCGGCGGGGTTCTGCTCCGGGTCGAGCGAGCAGCCCGACACGAACGTATGGCAGTGAAGATCGTGGTCGATGGGAAACATGAACCGTTGAAAAGTTGAAAGGTTGAAAGGTTGAAAAGTGTCTAGCGCACCACCATCACGAAGGGTGCGGGCGCAGGCAGGAGCGTGAACTTGTGCCAGTCGATGTTGGCCCAGTCGCCGCCGGACCGCGACTCCCAACTGAGCCTGTTCCATCCGGCTACGACTGCGGTTTCGGGAATTTTTACCTCGGTCGTGACACCGCCCTTGAGCTTGTATTCGCCAATTTTTGCGTCGTTCGCGTAAAAGTGGAAGTTCTTTTCGGCCCCGTCCGTGTTCTGGGTGCGGGTTGCCAAAAGGCCGCGGAATTTGCCCACCATGTTTTCAGGGACGAAAAAGTCAAAATGTGTGCGATTCCCTTTGCCGATGTTCAAGCCTCGCGCGTGAAGCTTGTCGTTGCCGCAAGCCGGGTGAAACACATATTTGTCCGAGCCAAGCGATGTCGCATCCGCGCTTGTCGCAAACGAGCCGATGCTCTCGCCGAAGCGCCATGAGCCGCCGAGGCGCACGGCGTCGAGAACAGGCGCACCATCGGCTCGCGTGAGGACGAGCGTATTGGCACCGGAGACGATCTTGCCTTCCGGCACAAAGAACGACGCCGCGCCGGAGGCGGGGACTGTGACTTCGCCAAGCGTTGCGCCGTTGAGTGCGACGGAGACGGCGCCCGCACCATTGCCGGCAACGCGCAGCCACTGCGGCAGACCCGCCCAGAGCGCAGGGCAGTCGAAGGCAATCGTCGCGGTCGGGTTTTCCGCCGTGAGCGCCGGATTCAGGTTCTCCCAGTCGCCATCCGTCGCGACGGAGGTCTTCGTGGGCGTGGCCGCGAATTCGGCGACTCCGTTGCCCTCCATGCCGAGATCGACGAGGCCGGGCCGCCCCGTGCCGCCTGCCATCGCCTCGCGGATCTCGTCGTCGGAGAGCGTCCGGTCCCAGAAGGCGATCTGGTGGAAGGCGCCCTCAAAGCCCCTGCGCTCCAGGGCGGCGCTGTAAACGCCGTTGGTGTAGTCCCCATTGAAGGATTGCCCGCCCGTCGAAGCGAGATTCACGCGGCATTTTGCGGCAATGGTCGGCAACCCTTTCGTCGTCGGATAGGTTTCGGTGATTTTCGCAAGTTTGTTCGTAGGGGCCACCTCGGTGCCATCGTTCCAGCAGAACCACATCGTGAGCGTCTGGCCGTTCACGGCGAGTGCGCAATCGATCCAGCGGTTGTGCTTGATCTTGATGTCGGCGTAATTCTTCTGCGTGGTCGTGACGTATGTGCGTGGAGAGGCGTAGTCCGCAAGCACACCGGAAGCATCGGGATTAGGCGTGTTCATGAGGAAGTTCACACCTGTCGCCTTGCCCGCCGTACCGTCCCAAAGGCTGCCGATGTCGATGACCTTGTTGCAGTTTCCCGACGCCTGCATCACCGGGTTGGAGCGGAAGCGCAACACGCACGTCCAGTTGGAGCAGACCGTGCCGCTCGCCCAGTCGTTCATCCAGTTCGTGAAGTACAGGTTGCAGAAGCGGCGACCCGTCCATACGGTTCGCGTCACGGTGTTGCCGTTGATTGTCATCGTGACATCCTCTTTTTTCCCGGTCGACGTCAGGAACTCCGGAACGACCATGCAGGGCGTGGAGTCGAGCGTGACGCCGGCGTAGGGGCAATCGACCTTCTCGTTGGCATACTTCATGCGCCAGGCCCAGTAGTTGTAGGTGCCTCCATGGGCATTGCCGCCGGAGAGGTCGGTGAGGTTCATGATCTTGGACGCGCCGCCCTCGTTGGAGTCAACGTCTTTCGTCCCGACGGCGTTGCCTGCGGAGCCCTTGTACCAGACCTTCACGTCGTCGAAGACGCTGCTCGTGACGGCGGCGCCGGCCGTTGCGGCCGCGCATGTTGCTGCGGCGCAGAGCGCCGCGATGATGCGTGAACTCTTCATTTGTCGTTGCCTTGTTTTGCCGATGTTCATGGGATTTACCCTTGGTTCGCCGCCAATTCTACGCCACGCAAAAGCGGAATAAAAGCACAATCACAACAACCATAACCGTGAAAAATGAACAAAGAATTCCTTGCGCAGAGGAACGATTTCCGCTAGAGTTCGGGGCCAGGGCACTTGGGAAGCCTAGTATCCATAGGCTCCCTAGAATCCCGGGAAGTTCACATGAGGCGAAGCGAATCGAGAAAGTCAGGCGACGCCGGAATGGCGGCGAGGTGCCCAGAGCGCCCCCCATCCATCACCGGCCGCAAGCCGCGAATTCTTGTTGCCCATTGGATGATCGCGCCAGATTCCAAACGATTCCTCGATGGCGTCGAGGCCTACGCGAGAACCGCCGGTCTGGAATGGGATCTGGAGGCGCTGCCGCTCTATCAGGTCGAAACCATGCGCCTGGCGCTGGAGACGCAGCGCCCGGACGGCGTGATCACGGGCTACGATTCGGCGGAGGTCAACTCCTCGCTCGCGAAGACCTCGATGCCCGTCGTCTTCCTGCGCCACGGCTCGCAGGAACCGCCGCCGCGCCCGCGACTCACTGTCCTGCGTCTCGACTTCGGCGAGACGGGTCGCGCGGCGGCACGGCACTTCCTCTCGCGTGGCGGCTACCGCTCCTTCGGCTTCGTGGAGGCGACGCGCGATCCGGAATGGTCACGCTCTCGCGGCGATGCCTTCCGCAACGCCGTCGCGGCGACAAAACTTCCCTTTTTGCGCTTTTCCGCCAAGGACGGCACCTACCAGGCATCCGTCGCCAGCCGAGAGGAGTTCGCCGCCCTTGCGCAGTGGCTGTCCTCCCTCCCGAAGCCGGCCGCTGTCTTCGCGGCGACAGACGAGAGGGCGCGCGACACGCTGCTCTCCTGCCGCGAGGCGGGGCTCGACGTGCCGCGCGCAGTTGCGATCCTGGGCGTGAACAACGACGATTTCACCTGCAGCCACATCTTCCCCAACCTCTCCAGCGTCGCGCTCGACCAGGCGGCGCTGGGCCGCGCCGCCGCGCAGGAGCTGCACCGCGTGATGCTCGGCGGTCCTGCCGTGCGCAAAGACTGCAAAGTCGCTGTTTCCGGCGTGGCCGCCCGCGCCTCCACCGCCGCGCCATCCCCTGGCGGACGGCTCGTCGCCGCCGCGCTGGAGTGGATCGACCGGCACGCCTGCGACGGCGCGAACGCCGCCGAAGTCGCGCGGGCCCTCGGAGTCAGCAAGTCCCTTCTCGACCTTCGCTTCCGCGAACTGCACGAGGGAAGCGTCCATGACGCTCTGGTCATGCGTCGCCTGCGCGAGGTGCAACGCCTCCTGCGCGACACGAAGGATCCAATAGAGAGAATCTGCGGCGCGGCAGGGTTCAACGACTCTTCCGGATTGCGTCGGACATTCCGGGCTCGCGTAGGAACGTCGATGCGCGAATGGCGTTCCGGCTGTCTGAATGCCAAATGATTCTGGCGACAGAGGCGCCGCGGCATCGCGGGCAAGTGCTTTGGCTTGCCCGCACATGGAACCGGGTCCGGCTACTTCCAGCTTGCGCGGAGGATGGCGAGGACATCGTCGTCGGACAGCACCGACGGATCGCACGAGAAGAGAACGCCAACGGCCCTGCGCGCCAGAGGCGCCATGCCGGGCAACTCATCCTCGCGTATGCCCCAGTCGCTCATCTTTAGTCCGTCAACGCCACAGGCCTTCTGAAGGCCCGCGAGAGCGTCGAGAAAGTCGGACGGCTTCGTGGCGTCGGCCTTGCCGAGCGCGCGCGCCATGTCGACGAACTTCTCAGGACAGTCGCCGCGCTCGACAAATGTCCTGTAGTAGGCCTGCGAAATCATGATCAGGCCTGCGCCATGAGGCAAGTCCCCGTGCTCTCCGGACAATGCATGTTCTATCGCGTGCTCGCTCGTGCATGTGGAGACGTCCATCGAGTAGCCGCCGAGCGTGTTGGCAAAGGCAACCTTTGTGCGGGCCTCGAGGTTCGATCCGTCAGCGACGGCGACTGGAAGCCACTTCCCGAGCAGCCTGATCGCCTCGAGTTCAACCATGGCGCCCATCTCGTTGCCGAATTTGCTGATGTAGCCCTCGGTGTTGTGGAAAAGCGCGTCGAAACCCTGGTAGGCGGTGTACTTGGGCGGAACCGAAAGCATCAGCTCCGGATCGACTACGGCGAGCGCGGGGCATTGCGAAAAAAACGCTCCCTTCTCGTGCGTAATCGGACTGGTGATGACCGCGCCTGCGTCCACCTCCGAACCCGTTCCGGCGCTGGTAGTGACCGCCACAAATGGCAGCGGCGGCGCGTTAAACGGCCTGTGCTCGGAGGTACCGGTCGCCATGTAGTCCCAGACGCGACCGCCACGCTGCGGAATCATCGCGGCTATCGCCTTGGCGGCATCCATCACAGAACCGCCGCCAAGACCGATCACGAAATCGACGCCGGCGCAACGGCCTGCCTCGACACCCTCCTGGACGGCCGGTTCGACGGGGTTTGCCGAGATTTTGTCGAAAATGGCGCGCTCGACGCCGGCGGCGTCGAGTTCGGCCTCCAGCGCCGCAAGATAGCCATTGACTCGGACGGACTTGCCGTTGGAAATGACTACGAGCGCCTTTTTGCCGGGGAGTTTCTCCTCGTGCAGCTTTTTGAGGGTTCCAGCCCCGAACAGGACTTTAGTGGGGACGTTCCAGATGTAGCTCATTGGATTGAAGGAGTTCAGGTGTTGTATGATTCAAAATGTCACGCGCCGCCAGTCGCTCGTCGACAGTCGCGCGCAACCGGAAGCTGATGCTGTTCTAGAAACCAGCGGCCCACTTCTTGAGGTCTTCGGCAGAAGTGGATCCGCGGAAGCGGCGTCCTTCCTTCACCTTCGCCTCTGGCGCGAGAGCCTGGAGGTTGGCAGAGGAATCGCCCATCCCGCTGCCGCCGGATGTGGCGAATGGCACGATGGTCTTGCCAGCAAGAGCGGCGGCGTTGTCTTCAACGAATGTGTCGATGATCGATGGCTCACGATACCACCAGATCGGATAGCCGACGAATATCACGTCGAATGCGGAGAGATCGGGGGCGGCACCGGCGATGGCCGGACGACTCGCCCTGTCTCGCATCTCCACCGAACTGCGGCTCTCCTTGTCGCGCCAGTTCAGGTCGGCAACGGTATACGCCTGTTCGGGTACAATCTCGTAGAGTTCGGCTCCGATCGCTCCGGCGAGGCGCTCCGCAACGCCCTTGGTTGTTCCTGTGGCGGAGAAGTATGCCACGAGCGCCTTCTTCGAGCTGTTCACGGTGGTGGTGTCCGGGTTGCCGGAGGAAACGGAGTCCTGTGAGCAGCCGCAGAGCGGAAGCGCTGCAATTGCGGCAAATAGTGCGGTGTGTTTCATCTGTCGTTGTTCTTTCTGCTTGCCGGGCGCCGAGCGGATGCGCGGCGCCTAATGGCTTGCTATGTGTCAACGGCACGGCACTCTACACGATTTCTGACACGGTGTCAACGCAAATTTCCGCGACTCCCGCGAATCAGATTTCCAGCGCTGGTCTACCGGAAGCGGAGACGGACCTTAAGTCCGCCCGGCGCGACGGGAATTGGCTGCTGCGAAGCGGCCGTATTGACGAGAACAAACGACATCTGTCCGTTGTCATTGTTGGATACGCCTTTCAAACACACGACCCTATCCATCAAACGACGACACCAAATCCGCGGCGAATGCTACCTGCGCGTCGCCCGTAGCGACATTTGGACATCGCACGGAAAGGGACGCACACCCATCCGTTGCCAACATGGAACGCAACGGCGAGATGCCCCAAACTACCCTCGCCGATAGTCCTGACGGCATTTCAAATAACTTCGGCGCGTTCCGGAGCGACCCGGGCACCGACTGCTCATAAGACGCGCACAGAGCTAAAAAATTTAACAAGACTTCAAAAAATCGCAGGCCCAAAATTGCCAAAAACGACATTTTTTTCTTGTTTCAATGAAACGCCAATTCTGCTATTCTTCGACCTGTCGAAGTCCTTGGGCCCCGCCGCCAATCCCGACTCCACTCCTACCCCACCCCGCTATCTGACGCCTTTCATTCCCAGTGTCAATGCATTTGCTTCGCGCCAAGTCCTCCATTTCCAAAGGCTGCATCCCGTTCCGGGAATGCATGGCGAAGACGTGTCCCAACGGTTCGCCGGGGACGTCCGTCTTCGACCACTGCCGCTATGCCGGCTATGTGACGGAAGGACTGCTTGCGCTGCTTCCGGACTCTGTCCGCGGAATGCTCCCGCCCGAAACGCCGTTTCTCGTGTCCCTCCACGATGTCGGCAAGGTGTCGCCGGAGTTCGAAATAAAGTATTTTGAGCGCTTAGTCGCCAAGTATGCTCCCGAGTGGCTTGCCAAACTTCAAACAAAAAAACATTCTGGAGGATTGCGTGGACATGCCTCCATCGGTGCCATTTCACTGATTACCGAATATGGCTTTTTCCCAGATGATGCAATAGTTTCCGCTGTCGCTGCACACCACGGGTTTTCGCCGCCCCAGAAAAATCTGTGCCCAAATGACGATTGCGGCGACACCGATTCATGGCAAAATGAGAGGAAACATCTCATCTTCGCTTTGGCACAAGAATTTGGCGTATTACCTGACTCGATCAAAAAACTCCAGTGCCGCGCAGACCTTCTCGCCGGCATCACCTGCGTGTCGGACTGGATTGCCTCTGACGAGGAATTCTTCCCGCCGGGAGAACGGCCTCTTTCGTCCGGCGAAGGGCGGCAGCGCGCGGCATTCGCGTTGGCACGATGCGGCTTCGCGAAGGCGTCGTTCCAGCACAGACTGTCATTCCGCGACATCTTCGGCTTCGACCCCTATCCGGCGCAGCAGGCTTTTCTCGATGAAGTCAATAGGCCGGGCGTCTATGTTCTCGAGGCGCCGATGGGCATGGGCAAAACGGAATCCGCCCTCTACGCGGCCTACCGTCTAATCGAAAAAGGTGTCCATTCCGGGCTATATTTTGCCCTCCCGACGCGGCTCACGAGCGACCGTATCCACGAGCGCGTCGAACAGTTCCTCAAGGCCGTCTCGTCGACGCCGACGCCCGTCAAGCTCGCACATGGCCAGGCCTGGCTCAAGGAAGACGAAAACAAAGGAGACGCAGTCAAACTTGATTGGGGCGGCGAAGGAACCCGCAAGGGCAAAGGCGACAAGTCCTGGTTTGAAATCTTCGATCCAAACAAACCAGACACCCCTGAAAAGTTACGCGTTCCACGGTGGTTCAACCCGTCCAAGCGAGGATTGCTCTTCCCGTTTGCGGTCGGCACGATCGACCAGACGCTCATGGCCGTTCTCAACGTAAAGCACTCGTTCGTCCGGTCGTTCGCGCTCGCCGGGAAGGTCGTCATCCTCGACGAGGTTCACAGCTACGACGCCTACACGGGGACGCTACTCGACGAACTCGTCCGGCGTCTTCGCGACTTGGGTTGCACGGTGATCGTCCTCTCCGCGACGCTCACCGCCGCGCGCCGCAAGTCGTTGCTGGGCGATGGCGCGCCCGAGGCGGATGGCTATCCGTTACTGACCGGTATTCGCGCAGACGGCGGAGTGGTCGTCCGTCCATTGGAGGCGCCGCCGTCGCGGATAGTCCGCCTTCGCTGGATCGACGCCGCGGCGCAGTCTCCGATCGTCGCCGCCATCGAAAAGGCCCGCGCGGGATGCAATGTCCTCTGCATCGCCAATACGGTTGCAACTGCCCAGGAGTGGTTCCGCACGCTGAAGAGCGAAATGGTCTCCGGCGAGTTTCCCGTCGGCCTGCTCCATGCCAAGTTCACGTCCCGCGACCGCGAGCGGCTCGAAGAAGAGTGGATGGCGAAACTCGGCAAACCAGACCGGGAGGGTCGCGAGTCCGCGCGCCCGCACGGGTCGATTCTCGTCTCCACGCAAATTGTTGAACAGAGCGTGGACATCGATGCGGACTGGATGCTTTCCGAACTCGCCCCCGCCGACATGCTCCTGCAGCGCCTCGGCCGCCTCTGGCGGCACGAGCGCCCAGGTCGCCCCGTTACAGAACCCGAACTGGCCGTCGTTTGCGCCGCGATGCCGCCGGACGATCTGTCGGCCCTTCCAACCAGGACGAAGGAGCTGGAGCCGGTCTTCGGCCGCGGCGTCTGGGTCTATGCGCCCTACGTCCTTCTGCGCACGTTCGAGGAATTGCGGAAGCGTGAGTCGATTGCCGTCCCCGACGACATCCGCGGGTTGCTTGAAGCGGTGTATTCCGATGCCGTTCCGGAAACCGAACCCCATGCGTCGCTTCATGCCGCGATGACGAAACGAATCGACGAACTGCGTCGATATGCCATCATGGGCGAAGCCGATTCGCTGCCGACCCGGAACGACGACGAGGAAACGGCCGGCACCCGCTACAACAGCCGTCCGTCCGTTTCGCTTCTGCTTGTCCGCAGTCTCGACACGGCTACGGGGAAGACCGTCCTGCTGGATGGAACCGCCGTCACGCTCTCCAGTTTCCAGCGCTACATCAAGGACACCCGTGCACTCTACCGGAATCTCGTGCAGGTGCCTGTGGACGATTTGCTCCTCGCCGCAAAGAAAAAAGGGAACGACCTGCTCGTCAAACATTTCTTCCCGTCAGAAATGCCGGTCGTCTGCAAATGGAACCCGGAGACAGGCG
>CAMOSH010000021.1 GCA_946624575.1 uncultured Verrucomicrobiota bacterium | reverse complement strand
CCCTCGTCGTCGCAAAGCGAGATGTCGCGCCAGTTCGCCCCTTGCCGCATCCCCCCAGCCTCTCTCACCGCCCTCTCGCCGCGCTGGCACCCCAATGGCCGCATGATCTGCTTCACCGGCTTCCGCGCCGGAGACCCCGGCTGGGGCGTGTGGGTCTTTGATCTGCCCTCCGGCAAGATTCGCCGCCTTTGCTCCGGCGAAAATCCGTGCTTTTCGCCCGACGGCGCCACCATCGCCTACGACTGCGGCGGCATGATCCGCGTCCGCCCGTTCGGTCCCGGCGACGAACCTGACGCCACGCTCCCCGACATCCGGGAGGAAGACGCCCCGGAGGCCATTGCATGGGATTGCAAAATTGAAGGCTCGGAAAAACTCCTTGACATCTCCGGCGAGTCACACTTTGCGATCGGCGACGACACGACCATGTTCATCCGCGCCACGCTGAACCCCGGCACGCAAAAAGGCACCAGGCAGTTTCTCCGCCTTTCCTACGCCGAGCATCCGCGCGCGATCCAGCTCTACGCTTCCGGCGGAGACCTCTGGTTTGTTTCGTTCGACCACGCCGGCAAGTTCTTTGCCGCCAAGGCACCGCTGCCGCGCGACGGCCGCGAATCTGCGGTCGTCGCAGTCCGGACTCCGACCCGCCTGATTCTCTCGGTAAACGGCGCCGCGCCTGCGGTCGTCCACACGGGCGGCGCAATCCCTCTCGACACGCCGCAGGGCCTCACGGCAGGCGATGGCGTCCTTTCGCTTGAAATCGGCACCGGCTGGCCGCACGAGCTGCCAAAGCCGCAACCGCTGGAGGTGCCACAATGATTTCCGCCCATCGCCTCTCCCCTAAGAGTTTGGCTCCTAAGAGTTTCTTCACGCTGTTTGCTTTATTTGCCGTTTCCTGTCCTGTGCCCGGCGCGGAAGCGCCGGGATTCCTCGATGTCGTCGCGCTCGTCGATTCGCTCGACTTCGCGAAGAACTACGACATCGAAACGCCGACCGGGACCGTCCAGGTGCTGGAGCACGTGCTTCTCACGCACCCGACCGACATCTGGTGGCGCGACAAGGGCGGCGGGCGGATGCGCTATCCGAGCGAATGCGAGACGTGGCCGCTGTCGGAGGCGCCGTTCGACCCGAAGCGCCTTCCCAGCGAGGACATCTACGGGTGGCTGCGGCTTGAATCGCCACGCGCTGACTTCTGGCCGCTGATTCGCGAAGAGTGCGCGCGGCGCGGCCTTCGCTTCGGCATTCACACCACGCTGGAGGAAAACCACTGGTATTCGCCGCTCGCGTCCAACTGGACGCTAGCGCATCCGGAGTTCTGGAGCCGGACACGCCACGGCGAGCCGTGGATGGGCTGTTGCTCCATATTCCACCCTGAAGTCGTCGCGCACAAGCTGAAAATGCTCGACGAGCGCCTGGCGCTCAAGCCAGAGGCTATCATGCTCGATTTCTGGCGCAACGGCTCATGGTCGTTCGCGCGCGAATACTCCGCCCCGGCGCTTGCGGAATGGGAGCGGCGGCATCCGGGAGAACCTGCGCCCGTCCACACCGATCCGCGCTGGCAGTCGATGGTCGGCGAACGCTTCGCCGACTACCTGCGAGCCTTCTCCGCCAAGTGCCGCGCGGCGGGCGTCAGATTTGTCGTCGGCCTTCCCGGCATCGATGACAATGACGACGCCGCGCTGCGCGCCCGCATCGGAGACTTCGGCTGGCGGGCGCTCGCGCGCGAAGGCGTGTTCGACGCCGTGTTCGTGCTCAGCGTCGCTATGGACCCGGCCGACCCATTCGGCTCCACCGAGCGCATCTACCGCAGCGTCCGGGACTCAGTCGGCGGCGGCGCCGACATCTACTATCCGCTCGCCGCCTACAACATGGAAAAATGCGGCATCGGCGAATACGCCCGCCGCGCGAAAATCACCGAAGGCGCGGCCGCCGCGCGGCTGCTGGCGCTCGCGCGCGACTGCGGCGGGCGCGGAGTCGTCCTGGAATGCGTCGATTTCGGCAACTACAAGCCCGAAGTCAACCTTGCAATCGCCAGCGTTGCAGAAGAACCTCGCGACACGGAAAAAAACAGCCCTTGAAAACGGTCGCGCATTCGCGCGTTTTCAAGGCCATGAAGATGGTGGCGAGGGAGGGACTCGAACCCACGACCAGCGGATTATGATTCCGATGCTCTACCGACTGAGCTATCTCGCCATAGATGGAGCCAACGGTGAGACTCGAACTCACGACCCGCGCATTACGAATGCGCTGCTCTACCAACTGAGCTACATTGGCGTATCGGCGGGGAAAACTACTCCAAGCCCCGGTTCAAGTCAAGCAAAAAAATCGGAAAATTTGCTGTCGAAAAATGTCTTGCATCGCAAGTTCGCGTGTGGTAGAGTTCGCCCCCGGAACACCATGCGGGTGTAGCTCAATGGCAGAGTGGCAGCCTTCCAAGCTGTTTACGAGGGTTCGATTCCCTTCACCCGCTCCATAAAATGAAGAATTCCGGATTCCGCTACCGCGATGTCGTAGATCGCGCCGCCGCCGGAGAGCCAATTTGGCGCTTCTACGCCAGGCGGCACCCGCATTCGTCGGATGAGACTTGGCGGGAACGGGCAGCAGCCGGGGAGATTTCCCGCAATGGACTGGCGGCAGGTCCCGACGCGGTGCTGGCCGCGGGCGACGTTCTCGAATGGAACCGCCCGCCATGGGACGAACCCGACGTGCCGACGGACTGGTTCGCCGTCTACGAGGACGACGACATCCTCGCGGTCGACAAGCCGGCCGGGTTGCCATGCACCCCGGCCGGCGGATTTCTGGAAAACACACTCTCTCATCTGGTCGCCGCCGCCCGCCCGGGAACGGGCGCCGCTCCAGCGCACCGTCTTGGACGCGGCACGTCGGGGCTCGTAGTCTTCGCCAAGACGCCCGAAGCGCGCAGCGCGCTTGCCGCCCTCTTCCGCGACGAAACCGCGCGAGCCGCCGGCACGGTCGAAAAGCGCTACGTCGCAAGGACGGGACCGCGGTCTGGAGTCCGTCCGGGCGACAGGTTCGAAATCGAGACCCCGATTGGGCGAGTTCCCCATCCGGCGCTCGGTTCGGTATGGGCCGCAACGCCCGGAGGCAAGCCGGCCAAAAGCGTGTGTACGGTGCGCGAGACAGGGCCGGACGCGACACTGTGGGACGTGGAACTGATCACCGGCCGCCCGCATCAGATTCGCATCCACCTGGCATCCATAGGTTCGCCGCTTCTCGGCGACCCGCTGTATCTGCCGGGCGGAACGCCACGCGGCGACGCACTGCCCGGGGAATGCGGCTATTTCCTGCGCGCGGTGTCTCTTAGACTGCCGCATCCGCGCACCGGCGAGGCACTTGCGCTTTCCGTGCCGATTCTAAGGCATATTGCCGCAAAGGGGCCGTTCGGCTAGAATGAGCCCTGTCGCGCTTTTCTCGCGCGTCATTCCGAAAGATGAAGAACTTGGCGATGATCCTGGCGGCCGCGCTGCTGTGCGCCCTGCCTTTCCTGTTGCGCCCCGAACGGAAAACCGGCGAATGGCGCGAAGGCGACCCGGTCCTGGTCGTCGTGACGCCACACATCGCGTCGATACGCGACGAATTCGCCGCGGGATTCTCCGCCTGGCACCAGCGCAGATTCGGGCGGCCCGTCCGCATCGACTGGCGAAACATCGGCGGCACCACGGAAATCATGCGCTATCTCGCCGGAGAATACGCATCGGCGTTCGGGGCCTGGGCTCGGCGCGAAGGCATGCCGTGGCCAGACGGCGCAAACCCGTTCTCGAAGCGGCCCCCGGTGCGCGCGCCGGAGCGGTCCGACGCAGACTGGATCGCCGAGTCCAACCTCTGGAACGCACTTCGCGCGACGGACGACCCGGATGCGTTCACCTGCAAGATCGACGTCTTTTTCGGCGGCGGCTCCTACGACCACTCGGCCGCCGAAGCCCAGGGTCTCACAGTACAGGCGTGGCCTGACGGAGAGGAACCCAGAGGCGTTTTCTCCGACGAAGACGGCGTTGAAATGCTGCCGCGCGGGCTTGGCGGCGAAATCTGGCGCGGCAGGGCATGGCATTCCGCGGTACTCTCCGGCTTCGGAATCTGCTCCAACCCGGACAGGCTTCTGGAACTCGGAATCACCAACGCCGACGGCACGGCGAAGATCCCGTCGCGCTGGAAGGACCTGACCGACCCGCGCCTTGCGGGGCAGGTCGCAGTGTCCGATCCGACCAAATCCGGCTCCATCGCCAAGGCGTTCGAGATGATCCTGCATTCGGCCATGCGAGACAGGATGCTATCGACGGGCTTCGACCAGGCCGCGATCGACGCGGCCGAGCGCGAAATCGCCGCCGGCCGCGAACCGCCGCGCGGATACGCGGAGACAATATCTCAGGGATGGCTCGACGGCATCGAACTGCTGCGCGGGATCGGCGCCAACGCGCGCTATTTCACCGACGCAGCCGGCAAGCCGCCGCAGGACGTCTCCGCCGGCGACGCCGCCGCAGGCATCTGCATCGACTTCTACGGGCGAGTACAATCGGAAGTGGTGCGCCGCGACTCCACGGATCGCCTCGTGTACGTGACCCCGAAAGGAGGCTCGTCAATTTCCGGCGATCCGATTTCGCTCCTGCGCGGAGCCGAGCGCCGGCTTCTGGCGACGCGCTTCATGGAATTCGTCCTTTCGGAAGACGGGCAGAAGCTCTGGAACGGCAGGCCCGGCACTCCCGGCGGCCCGGAGAGGCACGCGCTGCGGCGGCTTCCGGCAAGGCGCGACTTCTACCCGGATCCCGCGCATCCCGGCGTCGATGCGAGGGCAAAAGCCCGCGCCGGCACCACGTCAGACGATCTGCTCGATCCCTCGATCGACGCCTATTCCCTGGCCTCCGCGTTCACCTACGAGCCGCGCTGGACCGCATCCCACTTCGGATTCCTGCGCACGTTCGTGCGGGCGATGTGCATGGACGCCGGGGACGAACTGCGCGCCGCCTGGCGGCGGATACTGGAATGCGGCGGTCCGGAGGCCTGTCCGCAGGCGATGGCCGCGCTGCGCAGGTTGCCAAGCGTCCCGTATCCCGTCGATTGGGACCACGTGACGCGGGCGGTGCGCGATCCGTCGCTGGCAAAAGGGCTTTCGACAACTGACGTACAGACGGAATGGACGAAATTCTTCCGCCGCAGCTACCGCGAAGCGGAAGAGATTGCGGAGCGAGAAAAGGCCGCGCGCGTCGCGCCGGCCGCCGCCACGGCGGCGCCGGCAACTGCGGCTGCGAACTGAACGTCGGAACACCACGCAGCGCCACGCGTTCCCGCACGCGCCCGACGCCGCGCCGCGCGATATTAAGATCAGCGCCCGCGCGAGAGCACTAGCTCCGGGGCGGCGCTTCCGGAAGCGAGCAGTTCGCCGACGCGGACAAACGCCGGCGAATCCGTCCTCAGTATCGTGGTGTCGGCCGAAGTCAGTTCCGCGCGCAGCGCGAGCACGTCGTCAGGTGAAATCGAACGCGCCGCCGCCTCGTCCAGCCGCAGCGAAAACTGGCACGGCAGGGCATCCACCGGCATTGGATCGGTCCTGGCGACCAGCGAACCGTCCGAGCGTTCGAGACGCACAGCCAGCCGATATGTCGGGAGGATTGCGATGCGCTCGTGGCACGTTACGACGCCGGTCACTTCGCTCCCGGGCGCTATGGCCGACTCCGCCCTGGCGGCGTCGCCGGACTCCATGTCGTGCTTCCAGGGCGAGCCGCAAAGTGGACAATGCGCGCAGCCTGCGGCAACCAGAGCAAGCGACAGCGCCGCGCCGCGCATGGAAAATGAAGATGCGTATCTCATGAAATTCACCTACATGGCGTTCCCGCGTCGCGGCGGGAAGGGCTTGGGGAAACAAAATCGCGATTGACGGCGGAACCCGGCGAAACCTCGCCGCCGTCGCCAGTCGCGGGCGAAATGCCGGGAAAGCCGGACAGGGCCTCGCGGACGCGGCGTTCCGCCTCCGCCAGCCCGCAGTCCAGCGTCGCGCCTGCGGCGGCGCGGTGCCCGCCGCCACCGAAAATCGACGCAAACGCACAAGCGTCGACCCGCCCGTCGCAGGAGCGCAGACTGACGTGCGTGACCGGCTCGGCGGAAAAACTGCGGTAGAAGAACACGGCCATGGCGGCGCCGCGCACCGCACGGGGAATGTCGACGAAATCCTCGCTGTCGGACTTGGCGCAGCCGAGAGACTCGTAGGCGTCGGCGTCGAGTCGGATCGTCGCCACCGCGCCGTCGCACCACATTTCCAGCGAAGCGTAGGCAAGAGCGCGCAGACGCGTCGCGGCCAGACTCGCCTTGCAGAACACCTCGTCGTTGAGATGCCATTGCCTGACGCCGAGTCGCAGCAGTTCGGCTCCGCATTCGAGAGTCGACGGATGCGTGGAGGAATACGAAAAGCGCCCGGTGTCGGTGGTGATGCCGACCCAGAGCGCCTCGGCCGCCTCGCGCGACACGGGCCATCCCGCCGCTTTCAGGATGTCGAAGACGAGTTCCGACGTGGACGAGGCGTCGTCCACGACGAAATTCACGGTCCCGTAGCGTGGATTGCTCTCGTGGTGGTCGATCACGAGCGTCCGGAAGGATGCGATGCCGTCGCGGAAATGCGGCACGGCGATGCGGGCCACAGTGGCGCAGTCGAGACACACGAGCAAATCCGGCTTGGGATCGGTCGCCGCGGCCTCCGGCGGGGAAAGCGAGTCCATGCCGTCCAGGACGGACGGGGCGCCGACATCCTCGCGCCTGGCGTAGACCCGGACCCGCTTCCCGACTGCGCGCAACGCAGACGCGAGCGCGAGCGAGGAGCCGATCGCGTCGCCGTCCGGCCCCTTGTGCGCAACGATCGCCACGTCGCCTGCGGCATTGAGTTCGGCGATCGCCCGGCGGATGCCTTCCTGTCGTGTTTTTTCCATGTCCTAACGGTGGATTGGTGCGTTTCGCGGCCAAATGCTACCACACCTCCGCCAATGCGGCAAACGGTTGCGATTTGAAGGGGCTGGCTGTATCATCTCCTCGCGCGTCGCGGAGAAGGTCCGCCGATGCGGTTCCGAACAATCACGGTTTCCATGAAATTCCAAGTTTGCACATGCTGGGACGACGGCGTCCTCAACGACGAACGCCTTGCGGGCCTTTTCCGCAAATACGGCGCGAAAGCCACTTTCAACCTCAATCCGGGCCTGATGTCAGACGTGCGCGGCACCAGCTACTGGATCAAGCCGGGGGACACGAACTGGTCGTGCCGCGGCTACCGGACCGGTAAGCTCGCGCTCCGCGACATCCCCGAGGTCTACGCCGGCTTCGAGCTCGCGTCCCATTGCTGGAAGCACGAAAACGCGGGATCCATTCCCGACGACCAGTGGCTCAAATCCGCAATGGACGCGCGCAAGTACCTTGAGGACGCCGTGCAGAAGCCATGCACCGGCTTCGCATGGCCGTGCGGCGTGTTCACGCCAGGCACGGTCGAGGCCCTGCGCGGCGCCGGATTCACCTGGGGCCGCACCACGCAGAACGCGGACGACGTCCTTGCCGAAAATCCCGAACCTCTCACGCTCAAGTCAAGTTGCCACTTCCAGGCGCGCGACTTCTGGAGCAAGTACATGGCCGCCCGGGAACGCGGCGGCGTGTTCTACTTCTGGGGGCACTCCTACGAAATGTTCGACTGCGAGCAGTTCTGGGACCAGACCGAAGGCGCGCTGCGCTACATCGCCGAGGATCCGGACGCGGAATGGATCAACGTCGCGGATCTCGCGGCGCGTCTGGGGAAGTGAGGCACGCGCCCCAAGCAGCCACGTCTCATCTTTTTCTCGCCCCAACCCTCCCCCACCCAAAAAAACACTTTCCCGAAAACACGAAAAAATGAAATACGACCGCAACCACGCGCTGCTTTCGACGTCGATACCGGGCCTGCCCGAACCTTCCCGCGGCAAGGTCCGCGACGTGTACGATTTGGGCGACACGCTCCTTTTCGTGGCGACGGACAGGCTTTCCGCGTTCGACGTGGTGATGCCGAACGGAGTTCCCGACAAGGGCCGGGTGCTGACGCAGCTGTCGCTGTTCTGGTTCAGGCACTTCTCGAGCGTCCCCAACCATCTCGTCACGGCCGACGTCTCGCAGTACCCTGACGCGCTCAAGCCGTACGCCGCCGATCTCGACGGCCGCTCCATGATAGTGCGCAAGCTGCGCATGGTGCCAGTGGAATGCATTGCGCGCGGATATCTCGTCGGCAGCGGCTGGGCCGAATACCGCAAGAGCGGCACCGTGTGCGGCGAATCCATCCGCCCGGGCTACTCGCAGGCCGAAAAACTCGACCGCCCGCTCTTCACCCCGTCCGCGAAAGCCGAACTCGGAAAGCACGACGAGAACATCTCCGTCGCCGAGCTTGAGCGCCGCGTCGGCAAGGAACTTGCGGACGGCCTCGGCGCACTCACGCTTTCCCTCTACGAGGGAGCCGCCGCTCACGGCCGCGAACACGGCGTCATCATCGCCGACACGAAGTTCGAATTCGGACAGGCCCCCGACGGTTCGCTCGTGCTGGCCGACGAGGTACTGACTCCGGACTCGTCGCGCTTCTGGCCCGCCGCCGAATACCGCACCGGCTCCAATCCCCCATCGCTCGACAAGCAGTTCGTCCGAGACTGGCTCGACGAAATGCATTTCGACCACCGGCCTCCGGCTCCGGAAATCCCGGACGAAATCGTCGAAAAGACGCGGGAGCGGTATCTGGAGGCGCTGCGAGTCCTGACCGGATCGGGGCTTTGATTCCAGGTTTAGGAGGGCCGCGCCGGGCGTCGGCGCCGGCGGACGAATCAAGTCGAGGTGTCAAAGATGGCCAGAAAGGTGAAGAACGCGAAAACCGCCGGCGCGGCCAAGACCGCGCCGGCGCACGACAAGATTCTCGAAGCCGCGCGCGAGCTTTTCGCGAGCCGCGGCTTCCGCGACACCACAGTGCGGATGATCGCGCAAAAGGCGAAGGTCAACGGCGCCGCCGTGAACTACTACTTCACTTCGAAGGAGGGCCTTTACGAGGCGATTTTCGACAACGCGTTCCGCGATTTCGCCCGCCCGCTCCTGGCGGATCTGGTATCGACAGTGGAGGACGACGAGACCTGGCTCGCCGCCATCGGGAAGTGGTTCGACTTCATGCTCTCGCTTTTCCTCCTCGACACCCCGGCCCGGGCTCTCTTCCGGAGACTCGTGGCCCAGGAGCGCTCCGCCCCCACCGAGTACTGCCGGCGGATATACGACGACGTTTTCATGCCCGTGGTGGACGTCTTCCGCAAGCTCATGCGCATGGCGCTGCCGGACGCTCCGGAGCCCGAGTTCCACGCCGTGTTCGTCACATACCTCGGGATGTGCACCTGCTTCATGCACAGGGATCCGCCATGGGACGGAATCGTCGTGAGCGACGCGGTGCCACGCGAGACGTGGATCGCCATGCTGCGCGACGAAATCCTGGCCGCCATCAGCGCGCGCTACCATTTCCGCGTGAACCAGTGCGTAGCCCATTAGGACATGGCCGAGCAATCCGAAAAGACAGACTGCAACGGCGCCGTGCGCGGCTCACGGCGTCTGCTGCACACGTCCAGTGCGTTCGCGCGGCGTTCGCTGCTGCATTTGCAGGAAATCGGCGAAATGTCCCCGCCGGCGCGCTTCGAAAGCCGCCGCGACGGGCTTGCGTCGTTTCTTTTCCTTTCCGTCGAAGAGGGCGAAGGCTCGATAACGGTCGGCGGGGTGCGGCACCGACTTTCCGCCGGAGACGCCGCGCTTGTGGACTGCCGCGCCTCCTATTCGCACGAAACGGGCGACGTTCCGTGGCGCTTTCGCTGGATTCACTTCGACGGGCCATGGCTTTCCGAATTCGCCGAAACGCTTCACCGCCGCGCCGACGGCGTGTCGGTCCGAGTTTCGTCACCAGCCGCGTACCGCAGGCTGTGGGAGGAAATCTGGGAGGCCGCGGCCGGGGTGGACACCCCGCCGCGCGACTACAGGGTCAACGACAGGCTATGCGCGCTCTGCACGCTTCTGGCGCGCGACGCGGAGCCGGACCGCGCCGCCGGCGACCAGGCGCAGTCCTCGGGCTCCGCCACCGCCGACCGCCGCGAAGCGCGCCTGGCAAAGGTGCGCATGTGGATCGAGAAAAACTGCGGCCGCCAAATCCGGCTTGACGATCTCGCGCGCGTCGCCGGCGTAAACAAATTCACACTCGTGCGCGAATACCGCGCACGATACGGCATGCCGCCGAACAGGGCGATCGCCGCCGCGCGCGTCGATCTGGCGAAACGGCTCCTTCGCTTCGGCGACGAAAGCGTGGAGACCGTCGGCGAACTCTGCGGCGTCCCGGATCCCAATTACTTCGCGCGGCTCTTCAAGCGCATCGAGGGCATTCCCCCGAGCGAGTTCCGCCGCCGCTGGCGCGAACGCAGCTGAGGCCCGTTCAGAGCGGGGCTACGGCGGACGGAATCGCAAAAAGACGCAGCGCGTTGCGCGTGGTGACAGCGGCGAATTCCTCGCGATCGACGCCTAGCTCGTCCGCCACGCGGTCGCAGGTGTAGGCCACGAAAGCCGGTTCGCAGCGATGTCCGCGCCTTGGCACAGGCGCGAGGAAGGGAGAATCCGTTTCCACGAGAATCCTGTCGAGCGGAAGAGTCCTCACCGCCTGCCGAAGCGCGCTAGCTCCCGAAAACGTCACGATTCCCGATATCCCGAACGAATATCCGAGCGGAAGAAGCTCGGCCGCGAAATCCGCCGGGCCGGTGAAGCAGTGGAGCGCCCCGGAGCGGCACTCCGCCATTAGCACAGGGCTCGTATGCTCGCGCAGGATTGCAAGCATGTCGTCCGCCGCCTCGCGGCAGTGCAGCGACACGGGCAGCCTTTTTTCGGCGGCCAGTTCGAGCTGCGCCACGAAACGTTCCCGTTGCGCGGCCTTTTCCTCGGCCGTGTCCCCATGCGAGTAGTCCAGCCCGATTTCCCCTACGGCGAACACGCCGCCGCCCGGGGAATCGAACGCCGGCAGGCGCGGAGGCCGCCGTGGATTGTGCGGCTGATAGTCGAATCCGAACGCCGGGAACGCGAAGCCCGGCGCGAGCGACACCGCGATTTCCGCGCCGCGGTTCGCAGCCTCGTCGCCGCCGACGGCCAGCAGCCCCACCAGTCCGGCGGCGCGGGCGCGGGCGATTTCGCCAGCTATGTCGGCGTCGGGATCGAAGTGGCAGTGCGTGTCGAAAAGCACCTTCAATCCAATTTCTCCGAAAGTTCCGCAGTCAGCGCCTCCGCTGAAAGCCCGGATTCGCCTTCGAGCCTGGCGCGGAGCGAATCGACGCTTTCGCCACGCCCGGCAGCCGCGCCGGCATCACCGGCGGCCTTGTCCGCCACGACGGCGGCGTCGCCAGCGGGCGACGCGTCGTCGAGTACGTGCGGCGTCACGAAGATCAGCAGACTTGTCCTCGTCTGCTGTTCGCTGTCCCAGCGGAAAAGCCAGCCGAGCAGCGGAATGTCCCCGAGTATCGGGATCTTGCGATGCACGTCGGTCTTGTCGGAGCGCGTCAGCCCGGCGATGACAATCGTCTGGCCGTCGGCGACCGTGGCCACGGTCTTCGCGGAGCGCTTGGAAATCGTGGGGGCGTAGTCGGAGCCGTTGCCGGCGTTGGAAGTGACCGCCTCGATGGAGGGCTCCAGCTCGATTTGCACCAGCCCGCCCGGCACCACGTGAGGCACGAGCGAGAGCTTGACTCCGACATCGCGGCGCGTGATGTTCTGTATCACGTCGCGGTTGTCGCCCGTGCCCGTGACATTGCTTTCGGTGAGCGGGATGTCATCCACTATCGCGACTTCGGCCTTGGTGTGGTTCTGAGCCCCAAGCGAAGGGTTGGCCACGATCTTGACGCGCGAATCCTGGCGGATGGCGTCGATGTCAAGTATCGCCGGATAGTCGTACACTACATTGCCGTTGGCGTCCTTGTGCGAACCGTGGGCGAGCCCGAAGGAAAGCCCCTCGCCGTAAAGCCCGCCGGCGAACGACGAAAGCAGGCCGGCGCCAGTCGCGGTTTCGTCGACGAACCGCGTGGCGCCGCCGACGCCGAACCCGCCGACTTCGCGCGGAGTGCGCAGGGCGGAGACCTGGACGCCCAGTTTGTCGAGATCGCCCTCCGACACTTCGGCGATGAGCACGGATATGTTGACCTGGCGCGGCGGCACGTCTAGTCGCGCCACCAGAGCCTTCACTTCCTCGAAGTCCGCAGGCTGCGCGTGGACCAGAAGCGCGTTCGCGGATTCCACCGCCTCGACGGCGACACGACGGGCGAGTGTCGGATCTGAATTGCCGGCGGCGAACTTGTCGAGAAGCGAGGAGATGTTCTTCGCCAGCTCGGCCGCCTTGAGGTAGTCCAGCGGCAGCACGTGCAGCCCGGAGCGTCCGGCTGGCGCCGGCACGTCCAGGGCCTTCAGCAGCGCACGGACTGTCTCGAGCTGCCGCGCGCTCCCCGTGGCCAGTATGCGGTTGGCGTGTTCGACCGCCACCAGGGTGGGCGGGCGCATCGACGGCACCGGCGCCGCCGATGCGCCGCCAGGCGGGGGTATGCGGCCAAGCAGCTGCTGGGCGCGCGTCTGGTTTTCCGCAAACGCCGCGGCCAGCTGCCGCGCCACGGCGCCGGCATCCGCATGCGAAAGCGCGAACACTTCGGTGGTGCGCGCGGTCCCGGGCTTGTCGAGCGCCTCGACCAGCTCCTTGACGCGGCGCACCGCACCCGCCGTGTCGGACACCACTATGTCGTTCGTTTCCGGCAGGACGGAAACGGACCCCTTGCGCCGCAGCTGGCCTTCCAGAAGCTCTTTCATGTCCGCCGCGGAGACGTGGCGCAAGTGCATCACGCAGGAGACCAGACCGTGCCCGGGCAGAACCGCGCCGTCCTCCACCACCGGACCCATGCCGGACGGGTCGCGCTCCGGAAGCCGCACCACGCGCTCCAGATCGCCGTCAGGCACGAGCGTGTAGCCCGACGCCTCCAGCACCGCCGCGAAACGCGGATACGCCTCGGCGCGCGAAACCGCCGGAGAAACTACGCTCACCGTGCCCTCGACATCGTCGCCGACGACGATGCGGCGCCCGGTAAAACGTCCGACCGTCTGCGCGAACGCGCGTATGTCCACATGATCGAACGTGAATGAAATCGTCTCACCCTGCGGAGCCGGCGGAAGCGCCGAAAGCAGGGACTCCGATTCCGAAGCCGCGTCGCGACGCGGCGAATCGGCAGTCTCCGCGGCGGTCGCGAACACGCACAGCGCGGCCGCAACCGCAAAAAGGCCTGGCCTGTGGTCGTAAATGCGTTTCATGGCGCGGGAATTCTACCGCAACGCCCCCCGCAGGTGCAAATGCAATTCCACCACGGCGGCGTTTTGCATTGAGGCGGGGCTTGCGCTATCATTTGCGGGCCATGAACTTTCTGGAACTGGATCGGCCGCTGGCCGTCTTCGACATCGAATCGACCGGGCTCAACCCGCATTGCGACCGCATCATCGAACTGGCGGTCGTAAAAGTCCTTCCCGGCCCCGATCGCGCCAGGCAGGTCCGCACCTGGCTCTTCAACCCGGGCGTCGCGATTCCCATGGAAACCACGGCCATCCACGGAATCACCGACGAAATGGTCGCCTCCGCGCCGAAATTCGCCGACAAGGCTGCCGAAATCCTCGAATTCTTCGATGGCTGCGATCTGGGCGGTTTCGGGCTTTCCAAGCTCGACATCCCAATCCTCGAAGAGGAGTTCGCCAGATGCGGAATCGATTTCGCCGCGTCGCGCAGAAGGATGTTCGACGCACTGCGCATCTACCACAAGCGCGAGCCGCGCGACTTGTCCGCCGCGCTGCGCTTCTTCTGCGGCGAAGAGCCAGTCGACGCGCATGGCGCCGAAGTTGACGCGCTGTCGGCTTTGCGCGTGCTGGAAGGCGAATTCGCGAAGTACCCGGATCTTCCCACGTCGCCCGACGAGCTGGACCGCTACGTCAACGACCGCGATCCGTCGCTTCTCGACCGCGAAGGTCGCTTTCGTCTCGAAAACGGGGAGGCCGTCGTGAATTTCGGCCGCAAGAAAGGGCGGCGCCTCCGAGACCTGGCCGTCGAGGATACCTCGTACCTCGTCTGGATCCTGCATGGCGACTTCGCCCACGACACAAAATCGATCGTCCGCGAGGCGCTTGACAAGTACGGCCCCAGGAATCGGCCCGGAAAAAAGGCTCGGAAGGACAACGCCCATGCAAGTGCCGCTGCGTCGGCGGATGCGAAGGCCCAGGCTCCTAAAGAGGAAAAGCCCGCGGCGCCGACGGAGGCGAAGCCCGTGGCCGCCGATGCACCGAATGCGTCGCAGGCCGAAGCGAAGGCCGCCGCGCCGACCGCGCCGGCGACGCCCGCTCGTGAAGCCGATTCCACGGCCGCCGGCGCGGCGCGCCGGCGCCACAGGCATGGGCGGCGCCACCACCGCCATGAAGGCGACGGATTCGAGGCAGAGGCGGCATCGTCCGCCGTGACCGCGATGGCCGCCGCCTTCGAAAAATTCGCCGCGTCCATGCCGGGCGCGGATTTGCAGTAACCCGCATTCCGAAGCCATGAACGATTTTTGCATTCGTGTCGAAAACGGCTCCTCCGCTGGCGAGATCAGGGAAATTCCGCCGCAGGGGCTTTCCGTCGGGCGCTCCGCGCAAAACGACGTGGCGCTTCAGGACGATGCGCTCCTTTCGCGCAGACACTGCAGGTTCTACGTCGAAAACGGAACGCTCTTCGTCTCGGATCTCGCGACGGTGAACGGAACCCAGGTGGACGGAGTCTCGATCGAGCGCGACACCGCCTTGGCGCCAGGCGCGACCGTTCTCATCGGAGATACCCACATTGTCGTCGGCCGCACGGGCGACGGATTTTCCGCGCCGACTTCTTCCGCCGCGCCCGCCGCCGCTTCCTCCCACGCGCCGTCGTCCGCCTCCGCGCATTCAGTCCCAAAGGCGGCGCCTTTGTTTCCGTCGCGCGACTCCGCGTCCGCCGACCGGGAGTCCGCCCGCCGCGACGACTCTCGCACCGAGCGGTCTTCCGGATCGAAAATCGTTTCCAACGTCGGCTTCGCATGCGGCGCGATCGTCCTGTTCGCGCTGGCGCTCAAGCTTTTCCTGGCGACCCCGTCCGCCCCGAAAGTCCCGCCTCCCGACGAACCGCCTCCGGAACCTCCGTTCTCGTTTTCCTACGTGAAGCTGGAAGGCACCGCCGCCAATGTCTTCCGCTACGAAATGGATCTTGGCGAGGACGGGAAGCTGCTTGTCGGAATCGACGACGTGGCGCAGGCGAGGCATGTCCGCAAGCGCACCCCGGAAGCCCTGCCACCGGATCGGCTGGCCGAACTCCGCCGCCTTTTCGAAAACGCCGCGCTGCCTTCGTTGGAGCCCGGTGAATCGGGCCGCGCGCCGCGCAACTCCTGGCGCGAAATCAGGATTTCGGCGCTCCTACACGGCCGGCCGACGACTGCGGTGTTCCGCAATCGCGACGAGCCGCCCGCCTTGCTGGCGCTGCGCGAGGCGCTGGAGGATTTTGGCCGCAACGAACTTGGGCTTTGGGCGTTCGCCGTGGACCGCGACACGCTTCTGGCGGGCGCCGAAGAGGATTTCGAGCGCGCGTCGCGCCTCCACGAGGAGCGCGAGGTGCTGCCCGGAAACCTCTTCGAGGCCGTGAGGATATTCGATTCGTGCCTGGCGCGGCTGGAGACACTCGATCCTCTGCCCGAGCTGCATTCCCGCGCCAAGGAGGAGCGCGCCGCCGCCGCCGCCGAGCTGGACAAACGAGTCGAGGAGCTCAACTGGCGCGCCGAACACGCATCCAACGTCAAGGACTGGGCCGGCGCGGCCGACGCGCTGCGAAGCCTTCTCGAAACGGTTCCCGACCGTTCCGACACGCGTCACGAAGTCGCGGCGCGCAGGCTGCTCGAAGTCGAATCGCGCATGGGCCGCAAGTAGCAAAGAAGAAGAAAGGTGGAATCTGTCATGGAAATCTCGCTTTTTTCCTTCCGCCGCCGCGGCGCGGCGTCGCTTTTCGCGGCCGTGGCCATTTCGGCGGTCGCGCACTTTCCTGCCATTGCCGCCGCCGCGCCGGCCGGTTCCGCGCCGAATGCCGCCGACCGCGCCCCCGCCCTGCTTTCGGTTTCGTCCGGCAGCGCGGAAATCTTCGTCGACGGGGAACGGCTCGGCCCTTCGCCCGTCGAGGCGTCGCTCGCGCCCGGCAGGCACGTCGTGGGACTGCATCCGAAGAACGGCCCCGCAACTTTCGCCGAATTCGAGACCGGCCGCGACCGTTCGGAGCATGTCTTCCAGGTGCCGCCGCCTACGTGCCCAACCCTCGTCTCCGTTGAACCGGAAGGCGCAACCGTCACGCTGGACGGTTCGTTCCTAGGGCAGGCGCCGGTGCTGGTGCCGCAGTTGCCTGAAGGACGACACAAGTTTGAATTCGCGGCACCCGGCTTCAAGTCCGGCGCGTTCGAGGACGACTTCGCCGCTCCCGAGCCGCGCCTTGTGCGCATCGCGCTTCAGCCAGCCACCGCCTCGCTGGAGATATCTTCCGAACCGGCGGGCGCCGAAGTCTCGGTCAACGGGGCGCCTCGCGGGCGGTCGCCGATATCGGTCTCGTCGGTGCCGGAAGGCGATGTCACGGTGGAAGTTCGCGCCGGCGGGCACTCCACCTGGTCGCGCGCCCTCCGCGTGGCCGCTGGCGACTCCGTTTCGCTGCACGCGGTGCTCGAACCGGTCCCGGCCGCGCTCGCCGTCGTCTCCATTCCGGATGGCGCGCGCGTGTATCTGGATGACGCGTTCAAGGGCGTGGCCCCGCTCACGGTCGAAAACGTGGCGCCCGGCCAGCACCGCGTGCGCGTGGAATTGGCGGACCACGACCCGATGGCTCGCAACGTCTATCTCGCGGCCGGATCGGTTGCATCCGAGGAATTCCGCCTGCGCGGCAACGTAGGCTCTGTCAGAATTGCCACCTCGCCCGCCGGCGCCGTGGTTTCCGTCGATTCCCGCCCGCGCGGCACGACCGCCGTCGCGGCCAACGCGTCCGACGCCGTTTCCGACGCTCTCGTAGTTTCCGGAATTCCCGTCGGCGAACACACCCTCGCGGTCTCACGCCCAGGCTGGAAACCCCTCGAACGCCAGATCGTCGTCGAACGCGACAAGACCCTCGACCTGGGCACGGTTTCCCTCAAGCGCTCGCTGGTGCCGGACACGATCGTCGAAACCCGCTCGGGCGGCACGGTGCAGGGCGTGTTCATCGAAAAGGCCGACGGTTTCTACAGGCTGGAGACGCAGCAGGGCGTTATCCGGTCCATCCCACTGGGCGACATCGTCCGAATCCGTCTCATCCGCAGCGACGGCAACCACGTCGATTCCGAACCATGACCTCCCTTCCCGCTTCGGTGGAGGCGCTTCGCCGCGAAGTGCTCGAACAGAACCTCGCCCTCGTGCGCCACGGTCTCGTCACTCTGACCTGGGGCAACGTCTCCGGTCTCGACTCCGCCACCGGCTTGGTCGCAATCAAGCCCAGCGGCGTAGATTACGGCGAAATGACGGCAGAGGACGTCGTCGTTGTGGATTTGCACGGCAAGGTCGTGGCCGGGGCGCTGCGCCCGTCGTCGGACTTGCCGACGCATCTGGTGCTGTATCGCGAATTCGGCACGGCCGTCGGCGGTGTGGTGCACACCCATTCCCGCAAGGCCGTGGCCTGGGCGCAGGCGGGAGCTGAAATTCCCGCATTCGGCACGACGCACGCCGATCACTTCTTCGGTCCCGTTCCCTGCACCACGCCGTTGTCCGCAGACGAGGTCGTCGGCGACTACGAGGAAAACACCGGACTGGCGATCGCACGCCGCTTCCGCGACGGCGCAATCGACCCGGCGGCGGTTCCCGGCGTCCTGGTGGCCGGCCACGGTCCGTTCACATGGGGCGCCTCGCCGCGCAAGGCCGTGGAAAACGCGGTTGCGCTGGAACAGGTGGCCGCGATGGCGCTGGACACGCTGCTGGTGCGCGCCGACGCTCCGGTCCTTCCCGACTGGGTGCTGCGGAAGCACTTCATGCGCAAGCACGGCCCAAATGCGTACTACGGGCAGCGCTAGGACGGCGACTGGCGCGATCTTCCGCGCAACCATCGTCGCCGCCCTCTGCACGGCGGCGGAAGCCGCCGTTCCATCCCCCGGCGTCTCATCTTTTCGCCGCAGCGATCAGGCGGCCCTGCCGGAATCAATAGGCCGGGAATGCGCGGCGGCGGTCGAGCGCGCACAGGATTGGCTGCTGTCCGTCGATCCCTGCGACGGCGTCTTCCCCGCCCCTCCCGCCGACATTCCCTGGGGGGCGCGGGAGACGGAGGAGGCCGCGCTCGCGGTGCTGGACGCCTCGATCGCCGGGCGCACTCCGCCGGAAGCACTCGTCAGGCGCCTTTGCCGCGCGAGCCCTGCCGCCCTTCCCTCCCCCTCCGCCGCCCTTGCGCTTTGCGCCAACGAATCCGTGGGCGCCGACGCCAGCTCATTTCGCGACGCCCTTCTGCGCCGCCGTCCGCCGGCGCATCCCGGCGCTTCCGACGTCGCCGCCGCCGCGCTGGCGCGTCTTTCGAGGGCGGTGATCGGCGACGAGTCGCTCTCCGCCGCGCGCGCGCACCTTCGCCATCTCGCTTCACGTTTCTCTCTGGGATTCGCCACGAACGGACGCGGCGAAACAGGAGAATTCGCCGTCACTCCCGAAAGCGCGCTGCTCGCCGCGCTGCTCGCCGCGCAGTTCCCGCGCCGCGAGCTGGCCGATCCATCTCTGGGGCTGTTCCCGTGGGACTGGCGCAACCACCTGGCCAACCGGCTTCTGGCGCGTCAGACCTGGGATCCAGAAACCGGATTGTTCGCCTGGACTGGCCCCGACGGAACCCTTTCGACAAGAGACACCCGCCTGGCCATCCTCGCGCTGCGGCTCATGATGCGCTTCTGACGACTGGAGTGCCGTTCGAGTGTTATTTGCCCCGGCTGCGGCGTCAATCGGCCAGCGTCGCCCTCGGCGCGTAGAAGCGCGCGACGCCGACAGGCGCGACCAGCGACGTCCAGCGGTTCGTGCCAATGCCGGACGCGACCGGCCTGTTTACCTCCGCGTTCCATTCTTCGACAGGCGCGTCGAGGCTGTCGCTCGCAAACACCGCGAAGTCAGCCCTGTCGCGCCGTCCGAGAAAGAGCATCTGGTATTGGCCATTTTCGAGGAACCCGGCGTCGAGGATCCGGAAACAATCCCCTTCCGCCTCGCTCCAGGGATCGGTGCCGACAAGATATTCGTCAAACGACGAAAAGCCGTCGCCGTCGGCGTCGATGCGGACATCGTAGGGAAGCCCCAGTTCGGAAAGCCACTTCTTCGGCACCCCGTTGGTGCGCGCGGAACCGGACGATTCGTCGAATTCAAACGCGCGCGCCGTTTCGGCGAGCGTGAGGTCGTCCACGGCGCCAGTTCCGCGAAACAGAACCGACGCGATGCGCGAACTCGAACCGGCACCGGGCAGGCAGCGATGCCAGGAGCCGGGCGAGCGCCAGTCGTCGGGAGCGCGGACGCCCGCCGCAGTGTACGCAGGTTCGCCGTCTATCAGCGTCTGGCACCAGACTGCGCCGCCGCCTGATTCCAGCGTGATTGAGACCCGAACCCAGTCGCCGTCGGCAAACACGCGGTCGGAAAGCTTCGTGTCGACGATGCCGGACGCATTGGCGGCAAGATGGCGAAGAACCGGATGCCCGTTCAGGTCGAAGAACAGCATCAGGCGGTCGGTGACCGGATCCGGGGACGGAAGCGTGGTGTCTGCGCGCTGCCGAGTCACGCGGAGCATGGTGTCGATCCGCGTCCCGTCGCCGGGAAGCATCGCGTACGAGCGCAACGCGTCGCCGTCCACCATCAGGACGCGAGTGTGCGTTTCGTTCTGGAGCGGATATCCAGGCGGCGTGGCGGGGGAATAGGAAGCTTCGGCGACAATCCCGTCCCCGCTCCAGCCGGCGGCCATGCCCGAAGGTTCGGTCCCGACCGCATACCGCTCGAACGAATCCGTCGCCAGTAGCGGCAGACTGTCGTCGGTGACTACATTCCACGTCACGCGGTCGTCGGCCATGACTGTGAATTCCGCAGTCGCGCCAAGTCCCTGTGCGCCATGTTCCGGGGCGCTCCAAAATGGCTGGACTCTCAAGTCCGATTCGTACGGGTTCCCGGCCAGCGACTTCACGGTAGCCGTCACGGTCTGCCCGTCGATGTACCTGTAAGGCCCGCCCACGGGTTCCGCCGTGCCATCATCGGAGTCGTCGAAATAGATGTCGCGCACCGGTCCGAGACCAGTGAGTTTAAAAGTCATGACACCATGGTAGGCGTCTGCCAATGAATTGCCACCACCATCTCCAAGAAGTATAAGCGAACACGAGCCATCGTTAAGTCTTGGACCAAGACACATTGCCTCGTAATTTGGCAAATCCTGATTCCAATGATCCTTCTGAGTCTGAGTTGAAAGCGGAGAGGTCCAAAGTTGGACTTTTTTCACGACCGTGTAAGTTGCATCCATCAGCGATGCAACTCCTGAAACATCCGTGGCATTGGAAAAATCGATACGATAGATGTAGATCCGAAAATCGGGGAAGAAGCCAGATTCATTCAAGCATCGTCTTTCAAGCGCCAGCAATGTTCCGTCAGGAAGGGCGCACAGGTCGGAAATTCCGCAACGCGTATGGGTTCCACGAGCACTATCTCCACCGCCAATGGGATTTGTAAGATATGCCCATTGCCCGGATGGTGCCCAATTGTCACGAACGGACTCGCGAACAAAGCGAGTCAGACGAACAACTGTGCCGGATGTAATCGAGGAAACTTCTCCATCTGGCATAAGAGCTTCCTCGTTTGCGGTCCACATGGTCAGGCCGTCACCGGAAATCGTCAGAGACTCCAAACTGAGGTTGCCGCTGTAATTTTTCATGATCGCAGGAACCGGAGCTTCTCGAAGTCGCTCTTGCGAGATTGGATCGAACTCAAAAATTCTGGCGCTTGGCTCTTGCGCAATCCATACCGTGCCTTGATATGGGTCGAAAGCGCAACCTTCCATATCATTGGCACCTGAAACCTTGATAGCAGAACCAAATGTCACCCCAGACTTCGTCAGGCTCCCATCCGCCCGATTGATGGACAGAGTAACCGGTATAATATTCGTTGCCGCGTCTTCGACAACATAGTACAAGTCGCCATTTCCGGTGTAGGTAATGCCGCTTGACTGTAGATTGGCGGCTGTAGCAGTTCTTTCAAACTCCGACACTTGCGTCAACGAAATCGCCGCCTCTGCTGACAGATGAAAAAGACAGAGGGAGGCGACGACTGCGACGGGAACGGAACTGGCGCTGACACGCGCGCGGGGAAAGCGGCTGTTTTTCTCGGTTTTCATCAAAGTGGTCCTTCGGGTTGTGGAGACCGTAGGGGCCTGAAAGGCACGGGCGAAGAATGCCACTTTTCGCCGTGAAAGTCAACCGAACTTGCCCTTTCAAACAATTGCGCCGCCACGGACCGCGCGCCGCGCACAATGGGGGCGGCGGTCTCCAGACCGGCGCTGGCGCGGGAAAACCACAAATTGAAAACACGGTCGGAATAATTGCGGCAAGCCACATACGGCCGCGCAAGCCCTTCCCCGCCCCATTGCGCCCCTGCGTTCTTTGCCGCTTCAAACCTTCAAACTCTCACACCTTTCTTCGCATCTAAAATTCATATGCCCCCTCCGCATGCAACTTGTTTTTTTGCCACAAAGAACACAAAGAACGCAAAGTCTTTACGAAATCTGCGTTCTTTGAGGCTTCAAACTTTTCTTCGCATCTGAACCCGATCCGGCACATCCCGCCGGATCCGGTTCAGCGGTCCTTTTTCCGGAACGGCGACGCGAACGGCGGCGGCACGTATGGCGTACCGGGGCGCGCAAAGCGGCGGTGGAACGCGCGCGACGACTCCGGAAAGCGCGTCTCGTTTTTGCCGTCTGGCACGATCAGGTGGTCGCCGTCGTCGGCGCCGACGTCGAAGTAGCAGTGGAACATGACGTTGTTGGCCGGGTCGAGGATGAAGTCCGCCATGCGCTCGATGTAGAGCGGATCGTCGCCGCCGCCGTGGCCGTCGTCGCGGTGGCACACTCCCCATTCGCACACGGCGAGGGGCTTGCCGCCGTGCCGCCGCGCGAAGGCGGGCCACCACGGCAGGCCGAAAGAGCTCTCGCTCCCGGTCTTGAGGTCCCACGCGCGCTTCTGGCGCGCCAGGCGCTCCTCGGCTGTGGCGTCGGCCGGAATCGGATATGTGTCCGGCACCCAGGACTGGTCATACGCGTCAAGGCCGATCACGTCAACGACGTCGTCGCCGGGCCATGCCGCCTCGACCGGATACGCCCACCACGGCTCCATCGCCGGATTCCAGCAGAACAGGAACTCCTGCCCCTCGGCGCGGCGCATCGCCTCGACGGCGCGGCGGAAAAAGGCCGCGAAGTCGCGCGCCTCGGACTCGCTCTGAGCGCGATACGTGTACCAGCCGCCGTTGAACTCCCAGCCGAGGCGCACGATGGTGTCGGCCAGCCCCCACTTCACGAGATTGCGTCCGAGGACCTCGAAATGCGAGTCGTATTCGCCGGCGGCGCCCTTGGCGAGCGAAACCGGCTCGCCGGCGCGCGGGCCGGACTTTGGACCGGAGCGGTCCCACGGCCCCACGAGCATCGGGACGCTCAGCACCAGCCGCCGCCCCGGCGCGTAGGTGCGCCACTTGCTCCAGACGCCGAGCTGCCAGGCCTCGCCCTCGATCTTGTGCCAGCCCTCCTTGGGCATGAAGTCCTCGGCCCAGACCGGGCCGCCGACCCACTGCTCCCATTGGTCGTAGAGGCCCTTTTCGCAGCCGCCGGTGCCCCAGCGGTAGGTGCAGAGCGCGGGTGGCGAGGCCCCATGCGCCACGTCGGCCCCGCCAAAAACGGCGGGACCGCACAATGTTGCCATGAAAACGACGGGCCCCAGTCGCATTAGCGGAAGACCATGAGCGTCGGGGATTCGCCGATTACGATTTTGCCAGTTCCCGGCGTCGCAACGGCCGTGCCCTCCTCGTTCAGAGTCGCCGAGGAGTCCTCGAACCAGGTCCATCCGTTCGCGAGCGCGTCGGCAAGGGTGTAGGTGCCGCTGTCGATGACGATGGGATTGTCGGCGGAATCCACGACTTGCTCCACGCGGAGCGTTTTGCCGCAAAGGTCGACATGGGCGAGCGATTTGCTTTCCGTGAGAACCTTGAGAGTGGCAAAGCGCTGGTTGGCAAGCAACCGGATGCGCGCGTTGCTCTCGGCGTAGAGTTCCGCGTTGGCCGTCGCCGCCTTGAATGTCGCGGCATCGTCCGCCGCCGGGATCGGCGTGTAGGCGCGGACGTAGGGACCAAGATCGTGATAGGCGCCATCAGTCCAGTTGTCAACGACATTGCGGACGAGGAGCGTCTTGTCCGCGCCGGACTGCAGCCAGACCGTGCCGGCGGCACCCTCTTGTATGAGGTTTTCCCGTTGCCACCAGCCAAACGAGCGGCCACCGGCCGCGCTGGCCGTCGATGACGTTGCCGCATTGGAGCCGATCGCCACCAGCGAGATGCGGCCGCCCGATCCGGCGGCTTTGGCACCAGCACTCGTCAGGTTGGATGCTTTGGCTTCAAAGGAACCGTCACCCAGGATGTTCGAGGCACGCACGTAAATCGAACCGCCGGACCCGCCCGTTGTCCCTGTCGAAGTCTGGCCGTTCGCGATCACCCGGCCTTCGTTCACAAAATCGCCGGAAACGACGATATGGATTGCGCCACCGCCGTGACCGATGTCAATTGCCGAGTCGGTCTGGGACGTAATGCCCTTGCCGGTGTCGAGCGGCTCCAGGATCGAGCCGTAGGGGATGAACGCTTCATCTGCTTCAGCGGAATACATCGTGTTCGTATCCATGACGACATAACCGCCGTAAACGCCGCGCCCAGACCAGCCCTTGTTGGTGTTGTAAACCCAGAAGCCGCGCCCGCGGCCCTGCGCGGAGATGTTGACGCCGGTGCCAACGGTGAAGTCGCCGCCTACCGCGACGTTGAGCCAGTAGCGCTCGACCGGCTCGGTGGAGGTCTTGGAGGAGTCTCCCTGCACGGGATGGACCCACGCGCCGCCGAGGACCGACACGTCGCCGGAGACGGTGAAGAGGTTGAAGCCCGCGTCGACGTCGGCGCCTTCGTAGGTGATTGGGAATGTGACGAGACCGTTGTAGTCGGTTGTCTGCGTCCAGGAGGTGACGCTTCGTGTTGCCAGGGCGTCCCATGTGAGGTTGCGGCTGCTCCATGCGCCGAGGAGGATCTTGTCGGTCGCGACGGGGGCGCGGCCAAGGCTCCAGTTGGCGTCGGACGAGGCGTTGCCGTCGTAGGTCGCGACCCAGGCGTTGTAGCCGGCGGGGACCGCGTAGTCGACGAGCGTGAGCGACGCCGTGGCACCGACGCCGCCGTAAAGGCCGGAGCCGGCGAGGACGGAGAGCGTCAGCGTCGCGTCGGCCTTGAGCGCCACGTCGTTGAGGGGCGTGATCGGCACCGACACGGTCGATTCGCCGGCGGCGAAGGTCGCCGTGCCGGATGGCGCCTGGAAGGAGACGCCCGCCGTGGCGGTGGCGGACGAGACGTCGTAGGCGACGGTGAGCGGGAGCGTGACGTCGCCGGGGCGCGAGAGGACGAACGAGCCGGCGACGAGGCCTTCCTCGTTCGCGTCGGCGCCCTTGGCGGCGGTGACGTCGCCCACGAGGAAGTTTTCGTCCGACGTGCGGCGCGCCGAGACGCCGGACGGGGCCGTCGCCACGACGGACGCGGCGTAGGTGCCGGCGGCTTCCGTGCCGGCGCTCGTGAACGACAGGGCGTAGGTGTCGGCGCCGGCGGTGGCGGTCCATGTGGTGGACCAGAGCGTCGTACTACCGAACTGAACGACGAGATCGTAGGCGTTTCCGGCCACGCCGCCAATGGTGGCGGTCACGGTGTAGGTGCCATCCTGGTTGCGGACCACGGCGGGACCGGCCGAAATGTCCGGCGTGTCGGTCGCGGCGTTCTGCACAGTGCCGTATGTGACGTAGCCGGACGTCACGACCTGCGCGTGTTCGGCCTGGAGATATTCATCGGACGGAACGCCGTTGTAGATGCGGATTTCATCGACATATCCAAGAATTGGGGCATATACAATTTTGGTGTTGAGCGGGCCTCCGTATCCACCGACTGTTAAGCCCTTGCCAGTTGACTTTGGCGCATCAATTGCCCCTGCGAGCGAATCGCCGTTGATGAAGATCTTGCCGTTGCTGCTGTCATCCGCATCCGAATCAAACACGCATGCCATGTGAAACCAGCGGGAACCGCTTGTCTCCGCAAAGGCCTTATAGCCGCTTGTTCCTGTTCCCCCAGCCCATGAAACAGTTTTTTTATTGCTGTTTCCGCGCAGCATTATTGCGTTTTGACTTGCAATGGGCATCAACTCGAAACCATCTTGCGCTGCTTCGCCTTTGCTGGAGAACAATCGGAAATCAGGCTTGGTCACGTTTGCGGATAAATGAACCCACGCGGATGCGGCGAATTTTGAAACGGAATCAAGTTTTGAGAGCGGGTTGTCGATAGTAGCGGGTCCAAGTATGATTTCCAGGCCTTTTGCATTGTCGGAGTTGAACCACGCGGAACCAAGGTGTTCGGATTTTACCGTTGACATGGAAAAACCGCCATCTGGCTTTACGGTGTTTTCGCATGTCGCCGCCCATTCGTTTGTCGTTGAGTCGGTTGCGTCGGCGTTACCGTGCCAGACGCCGGCGTAGTTAGACCAGGTATCTGTCGGGTCGTTCGCGTCCGGCGCTGTGCTGCCAAACTGCATCGTGACGACTGAGTCCTTTTGAAGGGACGGCACCTTCACCCAGATTAGCGACTCGCCCAGTTCGTTCCATGTGTCCACGTCGTATGCTAGCGGATTGCCCGACGCGTCCTCAAAGCGGATGTCCGAGCCGCCGGTTCCGAGGAAGTCCTGATAGGAGAACCCGTCGATCGACTCCGAGAGCCGCACTAGTAGCGGGAAGTCCGTGAGCGTGACGTTTTCCGGGACGCCGGCGGCGGTGATGTCCAGTTTCTTGGCATACGTCGCCGCGCCTGCGGTTCCGCATGCAAGAAGTGTCGCCGCAGATAGCGCTGCGGCTATGAATTTGCGTGTTGGTTTCATGAGTTTGCTCTCCGTTCTCTTGGGTTGTTGGGTTAGTTTTCCAGATCTCTGCGCTGCCAGACGCGGAACCAGTCTATCTGAAATTCATCGGGTAGTTCGTCGTCGTCGAGCGGCTCGTTGGCCCAGCCGCCCGAGACCATGTAGAAGAAAATGTGGGCCGGCACGTCGGAGACGCGCTCCGACTCCCAGCGGGCCAGTTCGACGCCGTTGCCGTAGATGGCCCAGACTCCGGGCAGCCACAGCATTCCGACGGTGACGAAGCCCTCGTCGTCCGCCGGGACGTAGAGGCTGGTGGAGCCGATGGCCCGGTGCTCCTTGCCGTAGCCGTCCCAGTGGCACGCGGCGTTGAAGCGATGCGGCCCCCACGCGGTGAGATGCTCCATGATGTCGAACTCCATGCCGCCCCTGTGCGTGTCGTTGCGCATCCAGCGCTCCGCGCCGCCGGAAGGCCCGCGATCCGGCATGGTCCAGAAGGCCGGCCAGAGCCCCGGCTTCGTCGGCAGCTTCATCCGCGCCTCGAAATAGCCGTAGCGCTGTGTCCACTTGCCGTATGAGTCGAGGATGCCGCAGGCGTAGTCCGTTTCGCCAAGCGAGGGATCGTCGTTCTTGTGGCCGCGCTTCTTTTCGTAGCGCAGGACGGCGCAGCCGTCGCGGAAGAGGATGTTATCCCGCGTGAAGTGAGTCCGCTTGTCCCAGTAGTTGGCACTGTAAGGACTCCAGATCGACTCGTCGAGCTTCCCGGAGTCGAACTCCTCGGCGAGGGTCCGCCGCCAGTCACCCGGAACTGGAGGGCGCTTTCCGAGCCACGCGGGAATGTCGGCGCGCACATTCTCCGCCCTGACCGACACGACCTCGTATTCGCCCTGCTGCTCCAGCGCGCCGAACCACACGGTCTTCACGCGGTGGCTCTCGAACTTCGTGCCGCCGGTCGGCTTGACGTCCTTGCCGTCGCCGACGCAATGCCACGGCTCGGCCGGGGCGAAAAACGCCTCCACGACGCCTGTCGCGCCCGGGGCGACCGGGGCGGCGGCGACGCCCGACACGCGCCCGCCGCTCGAATCTACTGAGATTTTCGGCGTGACCTGAACGGTCCCGACATTGCGAACAGTCGCCGTCACCTTGAGCCATTCGCCCAGATTCCACCAGCCGGACTTGGGGCCGATCTTGGCCGCCCCGCCCTGCTTCGAGAGCGTGACGCGCAGCGGCGCGCCCGGCAGGACTCCGCCAGCGGGCTTCACCACGACGCGCGACGGATCGACCGGCGGCTTCTCGCCGGCCGCGCCGGCCGCCAGAACGTCGCCGACGACAAGCGTGCGCGCCTCGGCGCTCTTGCCGTTGAGGAATATCTTCACCGCCACGACTTTGGACGGATCAAGCGCGTAGCCTTTTTTGAAACCGTGCTGGTAGCCGAAGATCACCTTGCCGACCTTGGTCTCGCCGGGCTTGAGATAGACGTTTTCGGAATTCCACGGGGAGGCGCGCCAGTCGCCGCCGTTGTCAACGCGCAGCCCGACGGACAGCGGCTTACCGCCAGGATTCGTCAGGGTCGCCTCCACGTGCCCCCACGGGGAAAGGTCCCACGCGCCCGAGCGCGGCGACACCGTGAGGCTCGGCCATGCGGCGTCGCCGGCGGCGAACGCCACCTCGATCGAACCGCCGGCCGCATTCCACGAAACGCCAGCGTCGCAGACGACATTCGGAGCCGCCGCCTCCGACGCCGACCAGAGAAACTTCGGCGCGATCGCGGAATCCGCCGCGGACGCCTGAAACGCCAGCGCCGCGAAGGCCGCGCCCAGGATTGCCGATGCAATGCCGTCGTGTGTAGTCTGTCGCATGGATGTCATGGCGCGGAAATGCGCCGGGGGAAAGTTTGGAGTTGGAGATGAACCGCCGTTCCGAGCGCCCTGTCAGGAACCGGATACGCGCTGACGCAATTGATAATAGCCGCCGCCCGAACCAGTTGTCAAGCAAAATATTCAATCATGTATAATACATCTCAAATTCAGTCTTGACATGTGCAGTTCATCGCGCTAGATTTCGCGTTGCCCTCACGCCACGGACGGATGACGTCGATGACGCGCGAAGCGGAGAACATGAATTCAGAAATCGCTTCGGGACGGGAGGGGGCCGAAACGAAATCACGATGAGAATTTCGCACCACACAGCACCATACGCCGCATTGGCCGAACGGCTCCGGGCTCGCATCCACGAGGAAAAAACGAAACCGGGCAGCTGGTTCGGCACCGAGGTGAACATCGCGGCCGAGAGCGGAGTGTCGCGCATGACCGCGCGCAAGGCGGTGCAGACGCTGGTTGACGAGGGGCTGCTGGAGCGCCGTCCCGGACTTGGAGTGTTCGTCAGATCGGAAGGTCCGTCGGCGCGGCGCGTCCGCTTCGTGGCGGGCAACCTTCTCTGGCAGCCCGCTGTCGTGGTGTCGCAGGCGCTCAAGGAGGGAGCCGAGGAATCGCAATTGCACGTCTCGGTGTTCGACGGGCGCGGCGACGTCGCGGCCGTGGTCGCCGAATTGCGCTCGCTTCCGGCGTCGGGCGTCGCCGGAGCCGTGGTGATGACGCGGCACAATCCCGATTTCTACCGCATCCTGAGCGAATTCGTCGCGGTCGATTTCCCGTTCGTGGTGGTTGGCGAAACGCTTTCGGAGCTTCCCGCGCCGTCAGTCGCCGCAGACAACCGGACCGGCGGCCGCCTCGCCGCCGAGGCGCTCATCGCCGCCGGGCATCGCGATCTCGCATTCCTGGGAGACCGCGCGGACATGTCGCGGCTGCGGACGCTCGGCGCGATCGACGCGTGCGTGAAGGCGAGAATCCCGCCGCCGCGCGACCTCACGTCGGACGACGCCCGGTTCGGCAATTGGGAGCCGTTCATCGTGCCGCTTTTGCGCGACGCGATCCGCGCGAAGGAGCGGCCGACCGGGTTCCTTTGCAGCTGCGACGCCGTTGCGCGCATCGCCCTCAAAACGCTTCGCGAAGAGGGACTCGACGTTCCGCGGGACGCAAGCCTGGTGGGATTCGACGACGATCCGATTTCCGAGTGGATCACGCCGCCGCTCACGACGATCCGCCTGGATTTCCGGGAAATCGGGCGCTGCGCACTGAAACTGCTGAAGCGCCAGATCGAGAGACACGCGGCGGGCGGAGTCGCCAACATGCCGGCTCCCACGCTCTGCCCAGTCACCCTAGTCCAACGCGAATCAATCGCACCGCCGATGTAATTTACCGGAAATTACACTGTCGCGGTGAAAGCAAAAGCGGACAACTGTAGTTAGCAAAAGCGGAATGGCTTGATGGTAGCGGGCGACATGACGAAAATGCGCTCCCGGAGCGGGCGTCAGTCCTTGTAGACGGTATCCTCGCACGACCGAGTGCGTCAACGGTACTCGGACGTGGATCTGCCGGCATGTCGATGG